>JAFWFE010000050.1 GCA_017512555.1 Solobacterium sp.
TATCTCCGAGATCAGTGACGGTTATGTAAGAAACATTACCAGGTATGTCAAGGAAGGGGATATCGTACGTGTTAAGATCATCGACTATGATCCGGAACACAGACAGGCGAGGTTATCCCTGAAGGCTTTACACGCCTATGTGCGCAGTCACCGCAGGTACGGACAGAAGCCTACGCTTCCGGAAAGCAAGATCGGATTCCGGTCACTTGGCGAACAATTACCTGTCTGGATCGAGAATACCAAACAAAAGATGAATCAGGAATAAGTAAAACAGCCTTAGTCTCAGGACTAAGGCTTTTATCAACTTCTATTCTTTCCGTTTCACCGGCACCCAGATCGCACTGCGATAGTCCGGATCATCTTTCTCCCCGTTGACGCAGTCATACCACTCGACATTCGCATTGCCGTATAGTTCGAATTCGGGATTTCCCGGAAGCCATTCCCGGAAGATCCGGGTATTCACACTCTGCATGGCCTCTGGCAATGGTCCCAAGCAATTGAATACAGCCCATTCGCACCGCGGGAACTCATAAATAACCATGCCCTCCGGTACTTCACCGCCGGTGTATTTACCGGCAATCAGATACCGGAATTTACCGTCACCCAGATCATCGATACATACCCCGTATTCCCCGATACAGTTGTCAACCAATGCCTGTTCGTATGGATTGGCAGGCTCGTTTCCCGCGTATACGTTATTTGCGTACTTTTCGCAGATCTCATCCCAGTACTTCGGGATCTCCGCATACGCTGTCTCGTTGTCAAACACTTTCTGAAAACCAATGACCTTGAACGGAAACATCGGTACGATCTTATACTCCATCTGATTTCCTCCATGTACAGATACATCTACTCTCAGTGGAAGAAAGACACGGAAGAGAGCGCCGCTGCGCACCTGGCTGGGCGTAACACCATGGAAGCGTGAGAATGCCTTGGTAAAGCTCTCCGGTGTTTCATACCCGTACTTCAAGGCGATATCAATGATCCGCTCACCGGTATCTCTCAGATCCAACGCGGACTGATACAATCTCCGGTTACGGATATACTCTCCGATACCATAACCGGTCATCAGAGAAAACCCTCTCTGCAGAAAGAAAGGGGATAGATACACCTGTCCGGCTACATCCTGCGCACTGATGTCTTCGGTCAGGTGATCTTCCATGTATTCGATTGCTGTACGTATACAAGTCAGCCACTCCATGCCGGGTTTCTTCCTTTCCTGATAAATTCAGTATAGTAGATGAAGATAGGAGGTTCTTGTCATTTCCTGTTCAAATCTGTCTGTGATCTGCCGGCAGATTTCTCTATAAGCCGGATCCACCACGGAAACAAGAATGTAATATAGAACATCTGTACAAAGCAGGAGACGACGGTTCCGGCAGCACCGGGAATCCAGTTTTTGAGCAGCGGACATAGAATCAGATTGACTGCGTAATAACCCAACATTCCGCACACCAGGCGGATAACCCTGGTGATACCGGGCACATCGGTAGAGAAGCGGACATAACGTCTTTCCAGCACCCATCCGGCGAGAAACGCAGAACACCATCCTACAGCCTTAAACGTATCGTTAGCCATCTTCATCCCGTCGACAAGCAGTTTACCTTCTGCGTCATAATCTGCAGGATAGGATTTAAACCGGGCGTACAAGGCAACCGCGAGAGCCAGAACGATTCCGATCCACATGACAATCTTGTCTTTTTCGGGATGTTTACTGAGCCAGTCCATCAGCTTTACCGTTAACCACATCACCAGGATTCCGGCAGCTGCTCCGACAAGCACATCCTGCGGTGTATGTACGCCGACAAAAACACGGCTGAAGCAGATCATCGCAACGATCATACCGGTAACGATACGCAGGGTCCGCGGCAGATCCTTTCTCACCGAAACACCGCCGAAGACGGATGCGGCATTCATCGAATGACCACTGGGGAAGGAATACCCGGTTGCGGTAGCCTGGGTGTTGCCGTAAGGAATGATCCTGGCATCTCTGATCCACGGACGGTAGACACAGGCTGTAACCTTGAGCGTACCGTTAACCAGACGATTCCCGCTCCATCCCATCAGAAGATAAGTGCCGAAGTCTTTACTGATACACCAGTAGACCACAGCCATGATCACGATTGCGGTATTCAGTTCACCCAGGAAAGTCATCTTGGAAAGAAAGTCCGCAAGGACGGCTCCTGCGCCGTTTCTGAACTCCTGTAATAGTAATAGAATTTCAATATCCACCGCTTACTCCTTTCCCAGATCCTTCTGCGCGACGATTACCGTATAGTTCTCCGTATCATAGGTAACACCGGTTTCCACAAACCCGTTCTTATGCCAGAATGACTCAGCCTGAGGATTTCCTCTGACCCATCCAAGACGTACTGCAGAGAACCCGGCTTCTTTCAGATGCCCGCATAATTCGCGGATGATCTGACTTCCGATTCCCTGTTTCTGCACGGAGATCTCCATCATGAAGAAACCGATAAACGCCGTCTGTGTGTCCGGATATTCCATAATCAGATCCATCACCGCAGTTAACCGGGCACCCTCATAGTATCCCAGATAATACTTGTCTTTGTACTCCTTGCGGGGAGGCAGAGCGCGCATATCCGCGAGAATCGTCTCTTCACTGACAAACGGAGGACAGTACTGGTAAAACAATGTGTTCTTACGGCACAGTTCCAGGATCTCCGGGATATCTTCTTCTTTCAGGCACCGGACAAGATAATGATCAGAAAAACATGATACATCGATTCTCATGTGTATTACTCCTGTAATACGTATATTCTAATGCACAACGGTCATTCCTTCCACAGATAATCCCGTAAGTGTAAATGTGATAACCCGGTCACTTTTGTCTAAGAGTGAGGATATCCTGAACTCTTTTCACCGGTATGTGCTAAGATAATACAAATCGGAGTTATGGAAGTATCAGGCAGGTAGTTTGAAATGAAAAGAATATGGAATCAGTGGCTGAAAGAAGCCGTGTTTATTTACTGTGTTGTTTATACGTTTGCGACATTACTGAACAGTATCCTGTATCTTGCGGCAGGAGTGAGGAACGACCCCAGCGGGAACTGGCATGAAATCACCAGGGCAGTAATCGTGCTGATCGGTATTGCCGCGTATGAACTGGCAAGACATCTCCCGGTAAAGAATCTGTTTCTGCGGGCAGTCGCTGTGTATATACCAACGATGCTGCTGGCCTTTGCGGCCGTCTGGCTGACACAGTTTATTGAACCTCTGGCAAAGAGTGCTTACATGGATATCTTTATCAACTATACCGCAATGTTTCTGCTTGTTTCGGTGATTGCGGTTGTCACAGCCAGAATCAGAAATAAATCTTCCAGATCGTAAGGAGGTAACAGATGAAACACTTGGGTACGAGAACACTGGAAACCAGCAGGCTGATCCTGCGCCAATACCGTATGGAAGACGCGGAGGTCATGTACAGGAACTGGGCAAATGACGAACGGGTGGTACGATATCTCACCTGGCCGGCACACGCGGATACGGAGGTATCCCGCAAGGTGACACAGATGTGGGTCGACAGTTATGCACAGGAGAATTATTACCAGTGGGCAATCGAGTTGAAAGAACTCGGTGAGATCATCGGATCGATCTCCGGTGTACATCAGAACGATGAGATTGAAGAAGTCGAACTTGGCTATTGTATCGGTTATGCCTGGTGGGGTAACGGATATATGGCAGAAGCTTTACAGGAAGTGATCCGCTTCATGTTTGAAGAAGTTGGGATGAACCGGGTCAAGGCGATCCACGATGTCGAGAATGTGAATTCCGGAAAAGTCATGCGCAAAGCCGGGATGAAGAAGGAAGGCGTCCTGCGTCAGGCAGCCCGGAACAACCGTGGTCTGATCGATATTGCGGTATATGCGATCCTGCGTGAAGAGTATAATAAAGACGAGAAAGAGAGGGTATAATCATGCCTTGTACAACCATGCTGGTAGGGAAGAACGCGTCTTATGATGGTTCTACGTTTACCGCGAGAAATGAAGATTCCGGTCACGGATGGTATCTGCCGAAGAAGTTCGCGGTGATCCAGCCGAAAGACCAGCCAAGAAAATACAAAACCGTCATCTCTCATCTGGAGATCGATCTCCCGGATGATCCGATGCGTTATACCGCAATGCCCAATGCCAAGGAAGGTATGGGAATCTGGGCTGCTGCCGGTGTCAATGAAGCCAATGTCTCAATGACCGCTACGGAAACGATCACCTCCAACGAGAGAGTGCTTGCGGGTGATCCGTTAGTAAGATATGTGCCTGCGCAGGGAAAGAAAGCGGAGATCCCCGGCGGCATTGGAGAAGAAGACCTGGTGTATATCACACTTCCGTATATTCACAGTGCCAGAGAAGGCGTACAGCGTCTGGGTGCGCTTCTGGAACAGTACGGTACCTATGAAATGAACGGGATCGCGTTCCAGGATGTGGATGAAGTCTGGTGGCTGGAGACGATCGGCGGACATCACTGGATTGCCCGAAGAGTGCCGGACGATTGCTACGTAGTGGCACCGAACCAGTTCGGTATTGATGAATTTGATCTGGATGACGCGTTTGGCGAACAGAAGGAACATATGTGTTCCGCAGATCTGCGTGAATTCATTGCGGAGAATCACCTGGATCTGTCCATGGACGGTAAGTTCAACGCGCGTTATGCCTTTGGCAGTCATTCCGACCAGGATCATTCCTACAATACACCACGTGCCTGGGCAGTACAGAGATATTTCAATCCCCGCTCCAACAGCTGGGACGGAATCAACGCTGACTACCGCCCGGATGACGATGATATCCCGTGGTGCCGCCAGCCGGAGCACAAGATCACCGTGGACGAAGTGAAGTGGGCGTTATCCAACCACTACCAGAATACCGAGTTTGATCCGTATGCCAAATACGGAGATCCTTCCCGCCGCAACCAGTACCGCGTCATCGGTATCAACCGCAATGACTTCGTGACCCTGGTACAGATCCGTCCGTATCTGCCGGAAGAGATCCGTGTAGTAGAGTGGGTAGCCATGGGTTCCAACATGTTCAACGCGCTTGTGCCGTACTACGCCAACATTGAAACAGCGCCGGAATATCTGGCCAATACCACCGGCAAGGTAACGACCGAGAGCTTCTACTGGGCAAATCGGATCATTGCGGCTCTGGCAGACGCAAGCTATAAGAACAGTAAATCCCTGGTAGAACGTTACCAGAGTTCCGTACTGCGCAAAGGTCTGGAGATGATCGTTGCGGCAGATAAGGAATACCTGAAGAAAAAGAGAAGGGTAAAGAATGTGCCGGAGTACTGCGGAGAAGTCAATGAGAAGATTACCGCAATGGTTAGGGAACAGACCGATGAGATTCTCGCCAAGGTCCTGGATGAAGCGACCAATGTGATGAAGAATTCCTATTCACGTTCGGATTATTAATAGTGGTTTTATCAATCCTCCGGTTTATCCTGCCGGGGGATTTATTCTTAAGGAGTATAGCTTAAGGAATATAATTTCAAAGATAAAGTCGTTGTGATTACCGGCGGAGCGTCAGGCATAGGAAAGTGTACAGCGGATCCTCCGTTGTGAATATCTCTTCATCCCGGGACAGGATGTCACAGCCGCAGACAGAGAGTTATACAGCCGCCAAGGGAGGAATCGTCGCCCTGACGCATGCCCTGGCAGTCAGTCTTGGCCCGAAGATCCGGGTGAATTCCATATCCCCGGGATGGATTGAAACCCACGGAGATACCTGGGAAGGTCCTGACGCCCTGCAGCAGCCGGCAGGCAGAACAGGCAGACCGGAGGATATTGCGCACATGGTGCTGTACCTGTGCTCAGACAAGGCGTCATTCATTACCGGTGAAAATATCACGATCGACGGCGGAATGACAAAACTGATGATTTATCATAACGACAACGGCTGGAATCTTTCGATATAATAAAAACAGTGAAGGAGTAATACGTATGTTACATAAACAGTTAAAACCATTCCCGGAGAACTTCCTATGGGGCGCATCTACTTCTGCGTATCAGGTAGAAGGAGCCAATCTGGAAGACGGTAAGGGACCATCCTGTCAGGATGTCAAGAAAGTACCGGAGGGAACTTCGGAGTTAGATGTATGCGCAGACCAGTATCACCGCTATAAGGAAGATATCGCGCTGATGGCGGAAATGGGCTTCAAGGTCTACCGTTTCTCCATCTCCTGGTCAAGGATCTTACCGGAAGGCACAGGTGCCGTAAATCCGAAGGGTATCGAGTATTACAACAATGTGATCAACGAATGCCTGGCGCATGATATCGTACCGCTGGTGACCATGTTCCACTTTGATATGCCGGCAGCCCTGGATCAGAGAGGATCCTGGTCCAACCCGGAATCCGTAGACTGGTTTGTGAACTTCGCAAAAGTCATGTTTGAAAACTTCGGAGACCGTGTAAAGTACTGGCTGACGATCAACGAACAGAATATGTTAACCCTGGTAGGACCGATGATCGGTACATTATGTATCCCGGAAGGGACAGAGAATGTCCTGAAGGAGACCTACCAGCAGAACCATCATATGCTGGTAGCCCAGGCCAAGGTGATGGCTTTGTGCCATGAGATGTTACCGGAAGCCAAGATCGGACCTGCCCCGAATATTGCCCTGATCTACCCGAATTCCAACAAGCCGGAGGATACCATCGCAGCCCAGAACATGAACGCGATCCGGAACTGGCTGTATCTGGATATGGCAGTCTACGGCAAGTATAACAATCTTGTCTGGTCTTATCTTGAAGAACATGATGCCTGCCCGGAATTCCACGAAGGAGACGCGGAAGCTCTGGCCAACGGTCATCCGGATTTCATCGGTTTCAACTACTATTCCACCGGTACCGTGGAAGAGAGTGACGGTACAGAGACAGGCGGCGGAGACCAGCAGAGTTCCCGTGGTCTTGCGGGTGTCGCGAAGAACGTGAAGAACCCGAATCTGATGAAGACAGAGTTTGGCTGGGAGATCGATCCTGTCGGTTTCCGCAATACCCTGAGAGAAGTCTACAGCCGTTACAGATTACCGATTATCATTACGGAGAACGGTCTCGGCGCCTACGATACATTGACCGAAGACGGCAGAGTTCATGACCCGTACCGTATCAAATATCTCCAGGAACACATCAAGCAGATGCGTCTGGCTATCACTGACGGTGTAGAGATGATGGGGTACTGCCCGTGGAGTGCCGTAGATCTGGTATCTACACACGAGGGCGTACGGAAACGTTACGGCTTTATCTACGTTGACCGTGATGAGTTTGACCTGAGAACCCTGGACCGCTACCGCAAGGATAGTTTCTTCTGGTACAAGAAAGTCATCGCTTCCAACGGGGAAGATCTCAGTCCTGAATTTACCGCAGAATAACCGATACTTGTAAAGAAAACGGCACACGCCGTTTTTCTTTGGTTATAATAGAAGTAGAATAACAGAATTTTCTTCGTTCGAACGGAAGGAGAGGACTATGTATAAAATTGTCAGAAAGAAGATTCTTAACCCAACCGTGACACAGATGGAGATCTATGCACCGCTGGTAGCCAATAAGGCCAAACCCGGACAATTCATCATTTTACGTGTAAATGATGAAGGAGAACGCATACCCCTCACGGTGGCCGGCACCAATCCCGAAGAAGGTACGGTAAAGATCATTTTCCAGGTTGTCGGCGCAACAACAGAATTACTGAATCATAAAGAAGAAGGCGAAGAGATCGCAGACTTTGCGGGTCCTTTAGGTGTACCTACACATACCGAAGGAATCAAGAAAGTATGTATTGTCGGCGGCGGTGTCGGCTGTGCCATTGCCATGCCGGTAGCCCAGGAATTCCACCGTCTCGGTGCCGAAGTCACCAGTATTATCGGATTCCGTAATAAAGACCTGCTGATCCTGGAAGATGAATTCCGTGAATGTTCCGATCGTCTCATCGTGATGACCGATGACGGATCCTACGCCAGAGAAGGTAACGTTACGGTACCGCTGAAAGAGATGCTGGAAGCCGGAGAACACTTCGATATGATCATTACGATCGGACCGCTGATCATGATGAAGTTTGTGACACTGGCAGCTAAACCTTACAACGTACCGGTTACCGTATCCATGAACCCGATCATGATCGATGGTACAGGTATGTGCGGAGGATGCCGTATCACCCTGGAACAGGACGGAAAGAAAGTAACGAAGTTTGCCTGTGTAGACGGACCGGACTTCAACGGTTATGAGATCGACTTCGATGAAGCTATCTCCCGCGGCAGGATGTACTTCGACTATGAGCGACATGCCCACGAAGAGGTATGCAACCTCTTCAAGAAAGCGTAGGAGGACAACTATGGCTATCATCCCCAAGAAACATGAGATGCCTTTGCAGGCACCGGAAGTACGCGCACATAATTTTGAAGAAGTTGCATTAGGTTATACACCGGAGATCGCTGCCGAAGAAGCGAACCGCTGTCTGAACTGTAAGAACCGCCCCTGTGTAAACGGATGCCCGGTCAATATCCGTATCCCTGACTTCATCATGAAGATCAAGGAGAATGACTTTGAAGGCGCCTACCAGATCATTTCCGAGAGTTCTTCCTTACCTGCCGTCTGCGGCCGTGTATGCCCGCAGGAAACCCAGTGTGAGGAACAATGTACTCTGGCCAAGAAGTTTGAGGCAGTGGGTATCGGAAGACTGGAGCGCTTCGTTGCGGACTGGCATAACAGCCACAATACAGAGAAAGCTAAGGCACCCGAGGCCAACGGCCACCGGGTGGCGGTAGTAGGTTCCGGTCCTTCCGGACTGACTTGTGCAGGTGATCTGGCAAGAAAGGGTTACCAGGTAACAGTATACGAAGCTTTGCATACAGCCGGAGGCGTACTGGTTTACGGTATTCCCGAATTCCGTCTGCCGAAGTCCATTGTCGCAAAAGAAGTAGAAACCCTGAAAGAACTTGGTGTAGATATTGAAACCAATGTCATCATCGGTAAGACATTGACGGTAGATGAACTGTTCGCAATGGGTTATGAAGCAGTATTCATCGGTTCCGGCGCAGGTCTGCCGAACTTCATGAATATCCCTGGTGAAGCGTACAAAGGCGTATACTCCGCCAACGAATATCTGACCAGAAGTAATCTGATGAAGGCTTACCAGGATGATCCGCATACACCAATCATGAAGGGCGGCAAGGTAGCGGTTGTCGGCGGCGGCAACGTCGCGATGGATGCGGCAAGAACAGCGCTTCGTTTAGGCGCGGAGAAAGTCTACATCGTATACAGACGTTCCATGGAGGAATTACCCGCAAGACGTGAAGAAGTGGAACATGCGGAAGAAGAGGGTATCGATTTCCGTCTGTTATGTAATCCTGTAGAGATCCTCGGATACAACAATCCCGATAATCCGAGAGATCCGAAGAACGGCTTTGTGTCAGGTATACGTTGTATTCGTATGGAATTGGGTGAACCGGATGCCGGAGGCAGAAGAAGACCTGTACCGGTGGAAGGCAGTGAGTTTGAACTGGATGTGGATACCGTAGTCATGGCGATCGGTACAAGTCCGAATCCTCTGATCAAATCTACGACCGAAGGTCTGGAAGTGAACCGGAGAGGCGGTATTATCGTCAACGAAGAGGGCCTGACATCACGGGCAAATATCTATGCCGGAGGTGATGCGGTCACCGGATCGGCAACAGTCATCTCAGCGATGGGAGCCGGTAAGGTTGCGGCAAAGGCAATCGACGAAGCATTATCACAGAAGTAAAGAAAACGGGTGAAATACCCGTTTTCAAAAGGAGTAAACATGGACTATCCGAAAGCAGTGATCAGTGATCAGGGAAGTACATACATCGAACAGGGACAGATGTGGATGTACAGGAATAATCTTGTCCATCTGGATGAAACAGAAGACGGAGATATCGTGCAGATCGTCAGGGAAGACGGTACGTTCCTGGCCCTGGGATTTGTTTCCCTGCGCAGTCATATCGCCGTACGTATCCTGAGTCATCGTCAGGAAGTAATCGATGATCCTTTCTTTGCGGAAAGAATACGCGCTGCCTGGGAATACCGCAAGACCACGCAGAGAGAGAATCTGGGATGTATACGCCTGATTTATGGTGAAGCGGACGGTATGCCGGGACTGATCGCGGACCGCTACGAAGATCTCCTGGTCACCCAGATCAGCTGTACAGGCATGGAGAAACGGAAGGATAAGATTTATGCCATGATCAGGAATACTCTGGAAGAAGACGGACAACACATCCGTATGATCTATGAACGAAATGATCTGGAGGCCAGGACCAAAGAAGGTTTAACGAAGTATCAGGGCATATACAGCGGAGAAGGAAGCACACAGGTAATCATTCAAGAGAATGGCTTAAAACTGTACGTAGACGTGGAAAACGGCCAGAAAACCGGGTATTTCCTCGATCAGAAGGCGAACCGCTATCTGGTAAGAAAACTCTCTTACGGAAAGAAAGTGCTGGACTGTTTCAGCCATACCGGGGGTTTTGCGTTAAACGCTGCATTAGGAGGCGCATCTTTCGTCCGGGCCGTGGATATTTCACAGATTGCCTTGAACCAGGCCCAGGCAAACGCGGAACTCAACGGACTTGAGGAACGCATGGCCTTTACCAAAGCCGATGTCTTTGAGTACCTGGATCAGATCAGACTCGGAGACTATGACCTGATCATCCTGGATCCTCCGGCCTTTACCAAGAGCCGCAGAACTGCAGATCACGCCTACCAGGGCTATAAACGCATAAACAAGAAAGCCATGGAAGTACTGCGTAACGGAGGATATCTTGCGACATGTTCGTGTTCCCGGTACATGGAGATAAACATGTTCGAAGAGATGCTGAAGGAATCCGCCAGGGAAGCCGGTGTAACCTTGAAACAGATCTCGGTTACCCAGCAGAACAGTGATCATCCGATCCTCTGGAATATGACATCTTCGGCATATCTAAAGTTTTATATTTTCCAGATACTGTAAACAGGGAATCCTCTTTTTACCGGTTATATGACAGGTAAAGGAGGATTTTTCTTATGGAAAGATTTGAGACTTTGCCTTTCAAGAACGACTTCATGTTCAGTGCCGTATGTCATGAGAATCCTGAAATCGTACGGAAAATGACAGAAATTATCGTTGGCAGAAAGATCACCAAGGTACATAACATATATCAGCAGGACTGGGTAAGTATCGACCCTACGCTCAAGAAAATACGTCTGGATGTCACCTTTGAAGGTGATGAGGCAATCTACTGTGTGGAGATGCAGGTAGGGAAAGAAAAAGAACTTCCGAGAAGGATACGATATTACCAGTCTGCCAAGGATATCGAACAGATCAATAAGGGAGGAAGATATGAACAGTTACAGCCTTTGTATATCATCTTTATATGTGACTATGATCCCTTTGGGCTTGGTTTAAGTAAGTACTCATTTCATACGCAGTGTATGGAGGCAGAATATGAGCTGGAGGACGGACGTGGTATAATTGTGTTGAATACAACCGGGATACAGACAGAAGATCTGCCGCTAAATGCATTGCTGGAATACATACACAGCGGAAAGAAGAATGAAGAAGAATTAACAGAAGAGATCGAAGAAGCGGCAGACCGCATCCGGTACAACAAAGACTGGAGGGAAAGATTCATGACGATCGGTGAAAAGATTGAGCGAGAATCACAAAAAGCTGCTGAAGAAGCTAAAGAACAAGAACGCTTCAAGGCGATCGTGAATGCTGTACAGATGTTAAGAGAATTAAACTATGAGGAAGAACGTATAGGTTATCTGATTCCAAAACATTTTGAATTATCTGCAGATGAGTATAAGCGTATTCTTGAACAGATTTCTTCCTTGACTTGTGATGGAGAAAAAGATTCATGACTGTAGGAGAGATGGTCAAACGGGAAGCTGCGAAGGAAGCGAAACGTATGGCCAGGAAAATGGCGAAAGAAATGGCCGAGGACATGGCAAAAGACATAGCTCAGGGTATGGCAAAAGACATGGCTCAGGATATGGCACAAGACATGGCTCAGGATATGGCCAGAGACATGGCTTCGGAAATCGTGGCAGGTATGGCTGCAGAGCTCGCGGAAGAAAAGGTCAGGAGCATTCAGAATACCGTACTGGCTATGCGCTCGGCAGGCACGGAAGAGGAACAGATCCTGCAGATCGTAAGTAAGCTGTATGATCTTACACCGGAGCAATACAGCAGTATCATACTAAAGATGAACTGAACCAGGACAGTAAAAGGGAATATGTCATGCATATTCCCTTTGATATTTCCGGAAGTATTCTTTCAGCCAGAGATACTGGTCTTTTTTGAGATAGCGGATCACCATGGTATCCTGCGCAGTCAGTGTAATACAATACTGTTCATCATCACACTGTACATTGGTAATCTCGGAGAGTGTAAGTGTTAAGGGCTGAGGTAACTGGTCAGTTACTGCAGGAGTCTGGTTAAAGTAAGCAATACCACGGTTAAACAGTAACATCCTCCGGGTATTCCTGTATACTTCAGGAGATGTTTCAGAGTGGATCACGGTATCGGTTAACCAGTAGTATACAGGTATACCCGCCAGTGTTTCCTTGCCGAAGTAGATACCGAAGACGGAAAGAGCGATGAGAAAAGAAGCAGATAAGAGAATCTCGCGTCCCTGGGAATGAAAGGTAAGGAAGAGTATTCCTTCCAGTGCGATATAAGTCAATAAGTAGGGGACAGTAGAGAGTGTGGAGGCTTTGGTGGTCCAGGTAATATGACCGTTGTTGTTCAGGGTGAAACCCTGGGGGAAATCATGATGAACAGACATAGGAGAACCTCCTTACTGAGAGTATTATAACAGGGATAGAAGATGAGGAGGAGAAAGAAGGACAAGGTTGAAAGTATGATCGAAAGACGAAAGCTGCTATAATAAATCTATATTTAAACATTGTATGGATATTAGTAAACCACTGATTGATGAACTGAAGAAAAGTATCGAATCGGCTTTTGTGGATAGGAAAATAGAATCACAATTGTCTTTTCAGCCTAGATTGCTATTCAATGATGCTAAAGAAGGGCAAAAAGTTTTGCCGCATATTGAAAAAGAATTATCTAGCTGTGAAGAGTTTTTTATTAGTGTAGCGTTTATACAAAATAGTGGCATTGAACCATTAATGCAAGTGTTCCGTGAATTAGAAGCCAGAGGTGTAAAGGGGAAAATACTTACTACAGATTATTTGCATTTTAGTGATCCTGTAGCTTTAAGGAGATTGAATGCTTTATCCAACATTGAGATCAGAATGTATATGTCCGAAGATGCAAATGAAGGCTTTCATACAAAAGGCTATATTTTCAAAGAAAAAGGATTATACAAGATAATAATTGGAAGTTCAAACTTGACCCAAAGTGCTCTAACAAAAAATAAAGAATGGAATAGCAAATTTGTTTCGACAGCTAATGGTGAATATGTAGATACACTTTTAAACGAGTTCGAAACACTGTGGGATTCAAAATATACAAAGAAATATAGTGATTTTATAGAAGGCTATACAGTTGAGTATCTTTTATACCGTAAAGTTCGTCAAAAGGAACGAGAAATACGTGAACAATCTATCAACAGTAGTTACGAAATCTATCATATTGAACCAAATTCAATGCAGCAGACTTTTCTTGATCGTTTAAAACAACTTGTTGATCAAGGGGAAAAGCGAGCTTTGTTAATCAGTGCAACGGGTACCGGAAAAACATATGCATCGGCATTTGCAATAAGAGATATGAAGCCGAAAAAGGTTTTGTTCCTTGTTCATCGTGAACAGATTGCAAAAAAATCCATGGAAAGTTACCGGAAAATTTTTGGTGATGCAGTCTCATATGGCTTGCTATCTGGAACCAGTAAAGATAGGGATTCTTCATTCTTATTTGCAACAAGAGATACAATGGCAAAAGATGAGACACTTTTAAATTTTGAACCAGAAGAATTTGATGTGATTTGTGTTGATGAAGTACATAGAGCTGGAGCAAGAACATATCAAAAAATAATGAATTATTTTCAGCCGAAATTTTGGCTAGGTATGACAGCAACACCTGAGCGAACAGACGGTTTTGATATTTATAAATTGTTTGATCATAACATCGCGTGTGAAATTCGTTTGCAGCAAGCCATGGAAGATGACTTGTTATGTCCGTTTCACTATTTTGGAATAACAGATTTAATGATAGATGGTGAAGAAATAAATGATGAAAGTGGACTGAAAAACTTCCGAAGGTTAGTATCAACAGAAAGAGTAAATCATTTGATAAACAATATAAATTACTATGGATTTAGTGGTAATCGGGTAAAGGGTCTAATTTTTGTTAGTAGAAAAGAAGAAGGGAAAGAACTGTCAAAGCTATTTAATGAACGCGGGTATCATACTGCTTTCTTGAGTGGAGAGGATTCTCAAGAAGATCGTTTAGAAATGATTGATCGCTTAGTTGATGATAATTATCCGAATCGTTTGGATTACATATTTAGTGTGGATATTTTCAACGAAGGTATTGATATACCAGAGTTAAATCAAATTGTAATGTTACGTCCTACGCAAAGTCCTATTATTTTTGTACAACAATTAGGCCGTGGATTACGTAAAGCTGATGATAAAGAATTTGTAGTAATACTTGATTTTATTGGAAACTATACAAATAACTATATGATTCCAATCGCATTATCTGGAGATCGTTCTTATAACAAGGATAATATGAGACGGTATGTTACTGATGGAGCCAGAATAATACCTGGAAGTTCGACAGTTCATTTTGATGAGATCTCACGTAAAAGGATATATCAATCAATTGACCAAGCTAAAACAAATGATAGTCAAATCCTGAAAGATGCCTATAAGCAATTAAAGTATAAAATCGGTCGTGTTCCTAAATTGTCTGACTTTGATCGGTATGAGTCAATTGATGCTTTAAAGTTCATTTCAAAATATGGTAGTTATTACTATTTCTTGAAGAATGTTATGAAGGAAGAGGACTATCCATATTCTCTTAGTGAAAGTGAACAAAAAATAATACAATATATTTCAACTAAATTTATGAGCGGGAAAAAAGGGCAAGAGTTGTTTTTGTTACATACGTTATTAACAAACAATAATACGCCTGTTCTGTATGATGAAATTGTTGATGACATGGGGTTGCAAAGAAGTCCAACAATACGTAAGAAAGAACGTCAATGTTTAATAAACGGTTTGAATTTAGATTATTTAACATTCCAAGATAAAAAGAAATACGCAGGATGTGAATTGGTTAAAACAATAGGAAATCATATTATCTTATCTGACAAATTTGAAAAGATGTTACAGAATCCAGTGTTCTATAATATTACAAAAGAAACCATTGAATTTGGACTTAATCGTTTCCTGGATCGCTACTTAGTATATTATAAAGAAACAAACCTATGCTTATATCAAAAATACACATATGAAGAAGTGTTTAGAGCATTGAATTGGGAAGCAGATCAGAATAAGCTGAATATTGGCGGGTACAAATATGATGAACCCACAAAAACACTCCCGGTATTTATTAATTATGATAAAGCGGATGATGCAATTCCTTATCAAGATAGGTTTATTTCTGAAAGTGATTTGATAGCATTATCTAAACATCCCAGAAAAATAGACTCTCCTGATGTAGATCATATTTATAAACGTACAGAAAATGACAAAGAAAACAAAATATATCTCTTTGTGAGAAAAAATAAAGATGATGGGGAAAGCTCAAAAGAATTTTATTTTTTAGGTGAAATGTATTCTATTGGTGTACCTCAGCCAGTCACAGTTAAAGATAATCCTGCATTTGAAATACACTACAGGTTAGACAAACCTGTTCGAGACGATATATACGATTACATTATTAGTGGAGAAGAAATATATGAAAACAATTAGTGTGGTGGCTGCCATTATTCATGATGATAATAGGATTTTTGCGACGCAGCGAGGTTATGGTGAGTTTAAGGATGGATGGGAATTTCCTGGCGGCAAAGTAGAAGAAGGAGAAACGCCTGAAGAAGCTCTTAAGAGAGAAATTGAAGAAGAACTAGATACTGAGATTGAAGTGGAAGATTATTTAACCACTATTGAATATGATTATCCTCAGTTTCATCTGAGTATGGCTTGCTATTGGGCAAAAATTATAGAAGGAAAACCTGTTCTTTTGGAGCACGAAGCCGCAAAATGGCTTACCGTGGATGAATTGGATAGTGTTGAATGGTTACCCGCAGACCTTACTATTATCGATATGATTAAAGAGTATATGATGATCTGAACAGAAAAAAGGTTTGCGGCGAGTATTGTCCATTAGACAACCGAGTTTAACTAGAACTATAGTATGCTCGAGGTATATATGAAAAGTGAGACAATAAGTAAGATAATTCAAGAAAAACAGTTAGAAAAAGAAACTTTTGAAAATCAGCTATATGAACTAACTCATAGGCGAGGTTTTATCTTGTCCAAAAAGAAGAAACTGACGGAACTGGAAAAGAGCATATCTGACCTTGATGCTGAAATCAGTGAATTACAAGATCAATATAATAATGAACTGCAATTTGAAGAAATAAAGCAAAAGAAAAAAGAAATGCAACTTCAGAAAGCTAAAAGTATGGCAAGCACAGCAAAGAAATATTCCGTACATGCGATTAGTACTCTTGGAGTAGCAGTAATTGCTTCTGTCATATTTCTTATGAATAAGCCTTTGACTGTAAATGGTAATAGGACAACATATCGTGCACAGGTAAATATGTTTGAAAACACACCTGTAAATAATGAAGACTATACTCCGAAAACACTTGCTCAGTTCGAAGAAGCTCTTGAAGAAGCTGCCGGGCAGAAAAACAATTTGTTAATGAGTGATGAAGAAAAGACTGAGTATCTGGAATCAGTGCAGGAAGCATTTGATACACTAGAAAAAAAGCCTGATAAGCACGAGCTGAATAAAATGATCCAGTATGCCGTAAACTATGATAAATCCTCATATACACCAGCTTCCGTTAAAGTTTTTGAAAATGTCATATCGGATTTACAGAAAATATATACTGATGAAAATGCAACACAAAAAGATGTAACTGATGCAGAAAAACAAGTTCAGGGTGCTTATCTTGAACTTGTGAAAAAGGGTGACAAGACAAATCTGCAGCAAATTATACAGGCTATGGTTGAATACGATACTGCTGACTATACTCCTGCATCTGTTGAGGCATTTGATCAGGAAATTGCCGAGATAAAAAAGGTTAATTCTGATATTAATGCTTCACAAGACGATGTAACAAGAGCAGAACAACTAGCTGAGCCCGCTTATCAATTGCTAGTTAAGAGGGCAGATAAGACAACATTGTTAGGGTTATATAATTCAGATAGTGAGTATTCTTTGGACCGTTTTACGCCAAAGTCAATTAAAAAATACAATGATGTGCTCGCATCGGTGAAACCAGTCCTTGAAGATGAGAATGTATCTCAGGAGGAAGTGGATACACAGGTTGAAGTATTACAATCAATTAAAGATCTACTTGTTGTTAAGGCAAATACTGATACATTGAACTATCTTGTAACGTCATATTCTCAACTTGATGAAAATAATTATAAGTCTGGTTATAAAGAACTTCAGAGTACTGTCGGATCAGTAAAATGGCTGCTTAATGATGGCGATGTTACACAAGAAGAGGTTGATTCGGCAGTGGCGAAGTTACAGGATGCAGGGAATAGCTTGGTAAGATATACAACTGGTATATACAGGATCAATATGTATGCTGGAATTCAGTCGAACAATCATGTAGGAAATGACTGGGGATATCAGAGATACTATAACGGCAATGCTGTTTATAACGGTGTAGAAGTGTCTGGGACTCCAGGAAGTGCAGCAACTGTCGCAATGCAGATTGTAGAAAATGATAGTTATCCGGATGTTGGCTCTGGCTCGACAACAATATATCTAAATGATGGGTTTCAGTCTAGTTTCTATGTTTACATAACTGAAAACATGGGTAGGTATAAGGGGAATAGTGCAACGTTTCTTGTAACAGTAGATGTAACTTTGCTAAGAAGAGAGTAATCACGGAATATACTTTTAGCTTATTGTAGTATGATGTAACCATCCCTCCGGATAGGGCACACTGAATATTCACTTGGGTCTGTAATAATTCTGTAACCCACAGTACTTCTTTCTTATCTATGTGTAAAACTGACACAACACTGTTATAAATATAACCATGGAACTTAATGAACTCTCTGTACGACACAAAATTACCCGGATCTCTTTCTTCTGCTGTATGCTGGTGATCTGGGTTCATACATATAATCTGGATGTCTGCGGGATCACTGACACGTCCTCAGGCTTTTCTCGTGTTGTATATCTCCTGGAGAATCTCTGGGGTAATCTTGCGGGTACTGCTGTACCATTCTTTTTCTTTCTCTCCGGTTATCTGTTCTACCGGACATTCCATATGGATAAACTCAGGGAGAAGTATATCTCCAGAATACACAGTATCCTGATACCGTATCTCCTGTGGTGTACGGTCTATTTTCTGTTCTTCGCGGTACTGGTGAGTATTCCGTATACCAGAAATCAGATCGATCCTGCTGCTTTAAATATTACGGTATCTTTTTACGGATGGTTGCGTTCACTCTGGCCGGATGAATATTACACACTGTGGTTCCTGAAAGAATTACTCCTGTATATCCTGTTCTGTCCGCTGATCTGGTATGTTCTGAAAAACAGATATACCGGAGGTATCGTTATCGTGGTATTGATGTTTATTGATCTGGCAGGAGTATATCCCATACCACTGGACGGTATCCATTACTATCTCAGCGGCGCGTATCTGGCAATCCACATGAAAGGATACGAGTATTACCGCAACCCTGTGCTTACATGGCTTGGATGCCTGTATATTCTGTCCATGGCAGTTACCGGTTTCCGTGAACTGGATCAGCTTCCTGTACGCTTGTTCTTCTTTTTCTCCGTATGGTTCGCGCTGGATCTGCTTCCTGCCGGCAGAATACCTCCATGGTGGATGAGCCTCACATTCTTTATTTATGTCGCTCATGATCTGGTGTTGGAATGCCTGGAGAAGCTCTTCTTCCTGGCTTTTGGCACAGGTCCGGTATGTGCTCTGGCGGATTATGTATTCATGCCGGTGATTACGGTTTTCCTGCTGGTCTGTATTGCCTGGGCCGCAAAGAAAAAGATCCCCCGGATCTTCATGATCTTGACAGGGATGCGTGGATAACTTACTTCAAAGAGAACTCAATGGTCGTATTCTCCAAGAAGTCCCGGAGTACTACGATCTTTTCTTTTGTGTCACAGGAGAGATTGGTAACGGTTCTTCCGTGGTCATCCGTATGTCCCGGAATATGTATTGTGTGGTCATCATCTGTACCTACATAGTCTGTGATATCCGTCACATCTTTCAATGTACGTATCTCTCCCTGCAGTAACTCTCTGGACTTGTGCAAACGATATTCCGAAGATACCGAGTGCTTCGTTTCCTTTTGCAGGAAGTGATTACTGCGGGAGAACTTATCCTGTACTTTTGTGATATAACAAGTCTCAAAATCTTTCTCTATATTGATTACTTCGTTTGTTTTGGTATCCAGAATATTGATGGAGAAGGGGGAGGCAGTCTTCATGTTCTGTACGTATTCTGCGGCTTCTTCCGCGCTCCTGCAGCGGTAGATCGCCTCACACGCAATATACCGTGATACCCGGTCCAGATCCGGTTCTTCATAGAACAAATAATTACTGGTATAGATCATGCCTGCAGAATTCCATCCCACGCAGGAACCCGGCAGCTTCATCGCATTGGTATACGCATACACATCCAGATCTTCATAGTGATAGATAAATACACCGGTATTCTCCGGGGTGAAGTCATCTTCATCTTCGTTATGCGCAAAGAGGATATGCCCGTCTTCCAGCTTTACCGCTACGGTGGTACACCCGTCTTCCTTCCTCAGGATCTCCGGAGAAGACAACAGGGTGATCATCTCCAGACTGACTTCAGAGCCGTCACTTCTGCCTCTTAATTCCTCGTAAATGTCAGGCATGTTGTTGTATAAAATACGCAGTTCTCTTCGTATATACTCTGCGATATTTTCCTCCTGCAGATAGTGCGCATACGCAGATGCCTGAGTCCTCAGGATGTCCTTGAAAAACCGGCCTATGGATAAGCCGATATTGTAATCATTTCCGTAGTATTCCAGAATCTTCATGGCATTATTATACACTTAATCCTATCCGAAGAGGATAGAACTCAAGGGAATAAATCCATAGTCTTATCCATGTCTTGAAGGAACATGTCCGCAATCACATGGATGTATTCTGCTTCGGTGATCGTCGTGATACTGTTCCCGCTGTCTTTGATCGATGAACCGATGATATACGACTTCTGTAACTTTGGATATCCGTGATCAATAAAGATAAAACGGTCATGGGCACTGTTCCTTCCCATACGGAAGATCTGTATGTTCAGGTGGTGTTCACGGAGAAAGACTTCGTATGTCTCTCTGGGCAGTTCTTTTGTGTTTTTGGTAAAGATCGTAATCTGTACATCTTTCCTGCAGTGGATCAGTGCGTTCAGGGTCTTGATCCCGATGTATGGATCAACGATCAGGATCGTGTGTCTTGCCTGACGGAAGATATTGTCAAAGGCGTTATCCGCGCTGAACCACTGTCCCTGATACAGTACCAGTCCTTCGGTATTCTTCTTGATCTCAAATCTTTCCATGATCATTTCCAGTTCATTCCTGGATACTTTTTCATCAACTTCATGTTCAAGTAATTTTACAGACTGTTCCACATGGTTCAGACGATCATGGATCACTGTATCTGAAGATACCGCGTAACTTCGGAAGGATTCGATCTGGTTGGTATTGACCAGGTAGTCTTTCATAGATTTGAAAAGACGGATCAGCGCCTGACTTTGTTGTACGGCTAGTTCTCCTTTCAAAACTGTAGCTAACATGTATATACCTTGTTCCGTGAAAGCATAAGGCATCTTCTTTATATGCATTCCTCTATGATTATTGTGTGCGTTTAAAGTCGCAAATTGCGACTTTAAATGAACGAGCACTTCTTCTGACCTGAGTTGAAACATAAAGTCTTCCGGAAATCTGGATACGTTTCTTTTCACTTGTTCATTTAACCGTTTTACTTCATACCCATAGATTTCAGCCAGATCAAAATCCAGCATGACCTGCTGTCCCCGGATGATGTAGATGTGTTCCTTAAACCAGTCTTCGGTGATGACCGGTGTATCTTTCGATAGATCATTGTTCTTCATTGATCCTGTCCTCCTATAATGGGTTGTACTGTTGAGGAGTGAATCAATGTAACTTGTGTATATTATACCATCCGGAGTTACAGAAGACCTGGATATGTCTTCTGTGTTCTTGCAATTCTCAGGTATCCAAAATATGATACAGATAGAGTGTATTACTGTCTGTATTATTACAATTGCGTGAAGAGAAGGGGATAAGGTATGAGTACTCATCGCGTCAAATCCAGAAGATATATGATCGACCTTCATAAGTGGAGAAGCGCAGTTGCGCTGGTCGCCTGTATCGTTACTCTGGTGTTATCGATATCTGCCATTACCAGCAATCTCATCAAATATGTAGACAGTGGTCTGGGTATCCGGGATCTGTTACAGTATTTCACGATACAGTCCAATCTCATGACTGCCCTGGCTTCCAGTTTTATTATTCCCTATGCGATCAACGGGATAAGAAGAAAACGTTTTGTCTATCCCAAGTGGTTATCCATGTTCCATTATTCCGGGACATTATGTACTACGCTAACCATGGTATTCGCGTTACTGTTTATTCTGCCTCATGACCGGGATCTCGCGATCGGCGCGCATAACTTCTTCTTACATGTGATTTGTCCCATCGGGATCCTGATCTCTTTCTGTATGGTGGAATCCAGTTATAAGTATACCCGCAGGGATAACCTGATCTGTCTTCTGCCGGTGCTGGTGTATTCCGTGGTGTATCTGACCATGGTGGTGATCATCGGTGAAGAGAGAGGGGGATGGAAGGACCTGTACCTGCTGGATGAGTTTATTCCCTGGTATATCAGTTTATTCCTGATGTATACTCTTGCGTATGGTATCGGGTATCTGATCCGTAAGATATCGAACCAGCTTACGGTGAAGCGTCAGGAGGAGTTACTGTCGTCCTGGCGTCCGGATCTGGAGAAAGTGGAACTGAATGTGGAGTTGTTTGGTCTTGGAAGATACTACGGGATGACCTGCGCCAAGAATGATGTGAGTATTCCATTTGATTTACTGGAGATGCTGGCAGACAGATATTCCCTGGATCCGGATGATCTGGTCAAGGTGTATGTGAAGGGTCTGGTGGATGGCATCAGGGACCGGGAGACTACCGAGAATATGAAGGCAGATGGTTTCCTGGAAAAAGAAGATAAATTTGAGAAAGAAGAGACAGAAGTCCGGGAGGAGAAATAAATGTATTGCAGGAAGTGCGGAGCGTTGTTAAAAGAAGAAGATGTGTTCTGCGGGAACTGCGGGACAAGAGTACTGCCGGAAGTGACAGAAGAGGTTGTACAGCAGGCAGAGATTACGGAAGAGCTGGTAAGTGTTGAAGTGCCGGAACCTCAGCCGGAAATCGTCGATGAACCTGTACAGGGAGAACCTGTACGGGTCAGTGAACCGGCACCGGTGAAGGATACACCGAAGAAGAATACACGTCTGCCTCAGATTCTGGCGGTCGTGGCTTTACTGGCATGTATCGGAGGTTATTTCCTGTACCAGAATAGTCCTTCCGTGAAGTATAAGAAGGCGTTTGCGGCAGGGGAGAAAGCGCTCAGCGCGGCGGATTTTGAGGCGGCTGAGGCACAGTTCCGTCTGGCCGGGGAAATACACCCGGAGGATGCGGATCAGGCCATTAAAGAGGTTTATTCGGCCTGGGCAGAGAGTTATGACGAGTATACGAAGAAGATCGAGTTATACAAGAAAGCCGCGCAGGAATATCCGGACCAGGAAGACTACTACCGCCGGAAGATGTATGAAGTCTATGAACAGGAATCTTACCGGATCATGGAATCGGATGACTACAGTGAGATTGCCCTGAACCGTGTCTATGATGTGCTGGACCTGGCAGACGCGGATGGTTTTGACACAACGGAACTCCGGGATGAATTTGAAACGGAAGTCCTGATCAGGATCTATCTCGCGGATCTGAAGTGGGAAGCCGGTCTGATTGCGAGAATGATCGACAGCGATAAACCGGAAGATATCTTTGAAGATCTGCGTTACGTAAACATAGATCTGGATAAGCTGACGGAACTGGGTGTACCGCTGCCTCTGACCGTGGAATTGGAAGATACGGATTATCCGTATTTCAAGTGTTATTACGCCAATGATACCGTAAATGACCAGTACGGGTGTTACTACGGCGAGCTGGAAGATGATGTGCGTACCGGTGCCGGATACTTCATGTACCATGTCTTCGATACCGATGATAATCAGATCTATGACGAGATCTACGCTTCGTTCTGGGAGGATGATCTTCCGGAAGGAGAGACGGTCGACTACAGTATCATCCGCAACAGTCAGAACCAGCCTTTGTTGAATGTCATCATCCATGGGAATCTTGTGCACGGAATCTTCGACGGGGATTTCTCCCTGGAGTACGGGGATGGTGTGGTCTTCTACGGTACTTATGACGATGGTTATGTGAAGGTGATCATGAATCCAGATCCCAACGGTGATCCTGTGAATGTCTTTGCGATGACGGAAGATAAGTCAAGCTGGCTGTATTACCAGGATGACCAGCTGGATATCCGCTATACGGTGAATTATGGCAGTACGCACTGATTTCAGCAGTATGCACAATCATACGGTATTCGCGGACGGGAAGAATACCGTAAGGGAGATGGTACAGGCTGCCTTTGAACAAGGAGTAAAACACTTCGGTATCTCGGAACACTCGCCGTTTCCTGCCTTTCCGGAGGGCGGTATGCGTATGGAGGATGTGTCCCGGTATGTGGCGGAGATGCGTCAAGCGCGGGAAGAATACAGAGGACGTATGGAGGTCTATACCGGTCTGGAACAGGATATCGATTCTCCGGCAATTACCGAGGACTTTGACTATGTGATCGGCTCCGTACATTTCATCCAAAGAGGCGGAAAGTATTATCCGATTGATTATTCGGAAGAGATCTTCCTGAAGATCCTGGAAGAAGTATTCCTGGGGGATATCCATGCTTTTGTGCAGGAGTATTACCACAGAGTATCCGAAGTTGTAAAAATCACCAACTGTGATATCATCGGTCACTTTGACCTGATCACCAAATACAACGAGAATGACCGTTTGTTTTCTACAAACGAAGAATTCTACCGTACATGCGTACAGGATGCCCTGGATATACTGGTCCCGGAAAACAGGATCTTTGAGGTCAATTCCGGCGCCATCTCCCGGGGATACCGCAAGACACCGTATCCGCAGAAATGGATCCTGGAAGAGCTCTGTAAACGCAGAGCGAAGATCACCCTGAACGCTGACGCGCACCACCGTGATAACATCCTCTTCGGCTATGACGAGATGATCAAACTGGTAAAAGACTGCGGATTCACGGAGATCATGGTCATGAGTCAGGGTGCCTGGATACCGGTAAAACTATAAACTTCTGAGAAATCAGAAGTTTTTTTAAATATATCGTTGACAGATATATCGGAAGACGATATACTGACAATGGATATATCGAGAGACGATATATCGGCGAACGATAAAGGAGGTTCAGGAATGGATGAGAACATTGCGCTGACGGAGACGACGTATTATATTCTGCTGGCTCTGTATAATCCCGCGCATGGGTACGGCATTATGCGTCAGGTGGAGGAATTGTCCAACGGACGCGTACATCTGGCCGCAGGCACATTGTACGGAGCACTGAACACACTCTGTGAGAAAGAGTGGATCATCCAGCTTCCTTACGAAGAAGGAAGCCGCAAGAAAGAGTACCAGCTTACGGATTACGGGCTGGAGATCCTGATGAAGGAAATCGAAAGATTAAAAGAACTTGTACATAATGGGGAAATGGTTCTGGGAGGAATAAGAGAATGAAAGAAAGAAAAACTTTATATCGCTGGTTCTGGGTATGGGATTTTGAAAAAGAAGAAGATTGGCTGAATGAGATGGCTGCCAACGGCTGGGTGCTTGCGGATGTAGGTTTCTGCCGTTATACATTTGAACGGTGTGAACCCGGTGAATATACCGTCCGTCTTGAAAATCACGCTTATGATGAGACTTATGTCGATTTCATGAGAGATACAGGCGCGGAACCTGTCGGCAGATACTTCCAATGGATCTATTTCCGCAAACCTGTGGAACTTGGAAGATTTGACTTGTTCTCGGATATTGATTCCCGGATCAGTCATCTGGACAGGATCGGTAAATCACTGTCACTGATCGGCGGCGCCAACCTCCTGATCGGTATCGTAAACAGCTTTGGTCCAAGCCGTCTCGGGTGGGTGAATCTCCTGTGCGCCACATTGCTGATGTACGGTCTTGGACGTATCCACGGGAAAAAGGAAAGCCTGGAGAAAGAACGCAGGTTACACGAATAATCTCCGGTATGGAAGAATCAGGGCTGCAGTACTGTACTGCGGCCTTTTCTTATACCTGTTCTGTACGGAGATTTGGAGATTATTCCCGGTTTGTGTTCAGTTCACAGGAAAATGTGATATATTAAGATAACTATGGCACTGATAGAAGTTAAAAACCTGAAGTATTCCTATGATCAGAAGAAACCTGCGGTGGATGATGTGTCTTTTGAAATCGAGAAGGGTCTTTACTATACGATCATCGGACATAACGGCAGCGGTAAGAGTACGATTGCCAAGCTGATTGCCGGTCTTCTGGAGAAGGAGAGCGGAGAGATCATCATTGACGGTATGCCCCTGGACCGGGAGAATCTGTATAAGATCCGTTCCAAGATCGGTATCGTCTTCCAGAATCCGGATAACCAGTTTATCGGTTCCACGGTACAGGACGATATCGCTTTCGGGCTGGAGAATCACTGTGTGCCCCAGGAAGAGATGGATGATATCATCAACACATTCGCGGAAAAGGTAGGCATGACCAAGTACCTGCACAGTGAGCCTACACACTTGTCCGGCGGACAGAAACAGCGTGTGGCGATTGCCGGTGTACTGGCGATGCATCCGCAGATCTTGATCTTTGATGAGGCGACATCCATGCTGGATCCGCAGGGTAAGGCAGAGATCAAGAAGGTGATCATGGACCTCCATGAGAATTCCGGTCTGACGATTCTTTCCATTACGCATGATATCGATGAAGTCGTAACCAGTGATAAGGTCATGGTGCTGTACGAGGGGAAGATCGCCATGTTTGATACTCCGGAAGAAATCTTCAAGGATGAGAAGACTCTGGTAAAACTTCGCCTGGATGTGCCGTATTGCCTGAAATTTGCGAATGAATTGAAGAAGTACGGGGTAGATCCCGGACATGAGATAACAACAGAGGGACTGGTGGAGAAACTGTGGCAATCAAGTTTGAAAAAGTAAGTCATGTCTACAGTGACGGTACACCTTACAGGTATGTGGCTTTGGCAGATGTGGACCTGGAACTTACCGAGGGAAAGATGACGGCAATCATCGGACAGACCGGTTCAGGGAAAAGTACGCTGGTCCAGCATCTGAATGCTTTATTATTACCGACAAGCGGTAAGCTGACGGTACTGGATAAGGTGATTGAGGCCGGTAAGGAACAGAAAGGGCTGAAAGCTCTGCGCGGGCAGGTCGGCCTGGTTTTCCAGTTCCCGGAGTATCAGTTGTTTGAAGAGACGGTGCTGAAGGATGTCGCGTTCGGACCGAAGAACTTCGGACTGAAGGAAGAGGAAGCTAACGAGAAAGCCAGACAGGCGATGGCCATGGTAGGCTTAGGCAAGGAATACGAAGAAAGAAGTCCCCTGGAGATGTCCGGAGGACAGAAGAGAAGAACGGCGATAGCGGGTATTTTAGCCATGGATCCGAAGGTGCTGGTACTGGATGAACCTACGGCAGGTCTTGATCCGGCAGGGACGAAATCCATGATGGAACTGTTCCGCAAGCTGAATAAAGAGTACGGAAAGACGGTGCTGATCGTTACCCATGACATGGAACAGGTATTTGCGTACTGTGATGAAGTCGTGGTGGTGGAGAACGGAAAGATCCGTGTACATACCACGGTGGAAGATTTCTTCCGTGACAGTACGGAGTGCAGGAAGATGGGTGTATTGCCGCCTGCATTGATCACATTGAAGGAGATGCTCAGGGATAAAGGATTTAAGGTACCTGAGGGTAATCTCAACATAAAGGAACTGGCAAAGATCATTGCCGGACAGGTGAAGAAACATGGGTAATTTTACGTTGGGAAGATATATACCCATGGATTCTCCGATCCATAAGATGGACCCCAGAGCCAAGATCTGCGCGATGTTACTGGTGCTGATCGCGGTATTCATGCCGGCCGGATGGCTGGGATACGGGATCATCTTTGCGGTTGTGGCAGGTGTAATTCTGTGCGCGAAGCTATCCTTCCGCTATATTCTGAAGTCCATGAAACCGATGATGTTCATGATGCTGTTCCTGCTGGTGATCAACTGTCTGGTGATGAAGACAGGTACTCCGTTATTTACGATCGGAAGCTTTGTCATCTACTCTGACGCTATTACACAGACCCTGTATATCGTTGTGAGATTATTACTGATGATCATGATCACGACATGTCTGACCGCGACTACCAAGCCTCTGGAGATGACCCTGGGGATTGAAGATCTGTTAAAACCGTTTGAGAAGATCCATGTGCCGTCGCATGAGATTGCCATGTTGATCAGTATTGCTCTGCGGTTTATTCCGGATCTGATCGATGAGACGACCCGGATCATGAAGGCGCAGGAAAGCCGCGGTGTAGACCTGAAGGAAGGGAAGTTCACGGAGAAGATAATGGCGATCCTGTCGCTGGTTGTTCCGCTGTTTGTGTCGGCTTTCCAGAGGGCAGAAGATCTGGCTAACGCCATGGAAGCCAGAGGCTATGCGCCTGGAGAAAAACGCACCAGATATAAAGTGCTGAAGATGCATAAACGTGACTGGATCTTGCTGTGCGGGGCATTTGCGCTGCTTGCCGCAATGATCGTTCTGGCTTATTTCCGATGAAACGTTATAAATGTACCGTATCCTATGCCGGCGCTCATTACGGTGGCTGGCAGACCCAGAAAAACAACACCTCTGTACAAGCTGTTATCGAAGAGGTGCTTTTTTCCATTACCAGGGAGAAGATCACGATTACTGCTGCAGGAAGGACGGATGCCGGAGTAAACGCGAAGGGACAGGTGTTCCACTTTGATACGGAGAGGGAGATGACTCCGTACAAGTGGATGGGTGCCCTGAACGGATTATTACCTCCGGATATCCATATCGAAAGTATTGAAGAAACAGATACGCATTTCCACGCACGGTACTGCGTATTATCCAAACAGTACGATTACCGGATCAACCTCGGTTCCTATGATGTGCTGACCAGAGAGTATGTCTGGCAATGCCCGTATACCCTGGATGTGGAAAAGATGCAGGAAGCTTCGAAATACTTCCTCGGCACTCATGATTTTACGGCGTTTAACGCGACTCCCTTAAGCGAAAAGCCCGACCAGGTCAGAACGATCGAATCGATTGAATTCAAGCGGGAAGGAGATATTCTGGCGATCTCGTTTACCGGCAGGGGATTCCTGCGGTACATGGTGCGGATGATGACCGCCCAGCTGATTGAAGTGGGAAGAGGGAAGATTGCACCGGAAGAGATACAGAAACTGCTGGATACCCGTTCCAAGACCACGGTGATGAAGAATGCCAGACCGGAGGGACTGACCCTGATGAAGGTGAATTACTTCCGGGTACTGGCAGAGAATGAAGACTTGATGATCCGGGAGTTTATCGGGGAGGAAGAAAAACCTGATCTTCCGGAGGTATACGCGGTATCCCTGCGTCATGAAGAAAAAATCGTGGGATATGTACAGATCACCGGACAAGAAAAAAAGGTTCATCTGTACGATGAAACCTATGTGGATAAGCTTGCAGAACTCCTGAAGGAGATCTGAGCTTATCCTTTTTTATACCTTGTCAGAGCATCTTCCAGCTCTTCTTCAAACTCTTCACGCAGGGACACCGGATCAACGATCTCCAGGGAATCCAGGTACTGCTGGGCGAGGAATTTGGCGCCTGTGGCACTTGTACGTATGCGGATCGCGAAGTGTTCCTCATCATCCGGCAGCACCATGATCTCGGTTCCGAACAGATCAATCATCTGGTCCATGATCCGTTCATGACAACGGAAGGTCACCGCTTCCATATCTCCGGCAAACATGAAGAGTTTATTCTTGGCATACTGGTACGCGTCGACATCCTTGTGCAGGGGAACTGCAGGTTCATCCAGAATACGTACATTACTGATACGGTCGAGACGGTAGTGGATGAAACCCTCATGGTGAGGACTGGTAACGATCACATAGGCACGGCTGTCTGCGTAGACGATATATCTCGGTTCAACGATATACGGTTCTTTCCGGCGCGGTACGAGGTGTTTCTCCTTGTTGTACCGGAGGTAGGTGAAGGATATGGTTCTGCGGTCACGGATCGCTTCCGAGACTGCCCGGATGTTGTACATCAGTTCCTTGTTGGGTGTCTTCTGATTGTTGGGCATATACACAGAATCCTTGAATTCCTTAGCCTCAAAGACACTCAGGGTATTCAGGAGTTTCTTGATCAGCTGGTCACTCTGTTTGGAGGAGATGAAGTGAGACGCATGGATCGCGTTGCACAGTAAAAGGATCTCTGCCTTATCAAACTGTCTTTCTTCCAGGTAGTATCCTTTACCGTTATCTTCATAGCGGCTGATGGAATATCCTCCCTGTTCGAGAATATCCATGTTGGAATATAGAGTTCTGCGTTCCAGGATCAGTCCGTATTCATCTTTCATGTACTGCTGGATCTGTTTGGTGGTGAGGATATGTTCCTCATCGGAATAGCGGATCAGGATATTGAGAAGCGCGAAGGCGCTGTGCTTTTTTTCTGCCATGGCCGTACCTCCGCCTACATTCTAACACGTCTCTGCGAAGGTTGTTCATCCAGTGTGAAATCCAGTGTACAGGAACTGTGGATTGTGGTCTTGAACAAGGTGTCCAGCCATGGTCCGTAATTGGTGGAAGCCATTGCGGTAAACATCTTGTCATAGTACGGATTGGCTTGAATATCTTTCAGCTGTTCGTAGAGAGTGCCTCCCTGGGCTGCCGTAAGAATACGCAGGAACAGTGCGGTAATTTCCCGGATTTCATCTTCTTGTGTATACAAGCGGGAGACGATGCCGCGCAGGATCTTTGTCATGGACAGGTCATGCGCGTGATTGAGTTTCCTGACTTTTGCGGCATAGTGTTCCGGACCGTATTGATCAAAGTCAATGAGTTCTGTACGGCAGGACACATGAGTTCCGGTAATCTTCAGGATACCCAGAGTATGCGGGTAAGCCAGAGGAGTGCCGCTGATGATCTCATACATTTCCCGATCCTTCAGGATCTTCCGGTTGTGCTGGTGGCCGCTGAAACACAGTTTTACATGCGCGTTCTTCAGCAAGTTATAGAGCCTTGGATTCTGTATACGGTAACGGATATCTTCCCTGGTATTTCTGCCGGTAAGCACGCTGTAGTGAGACAGGAAGACCACCGGCATGGACACCGGTGTACTGAGCAGTTCCTTCCGCAGCCAGCGCATCGTAGACACTGGGAATTCGCCATGATCTCCGTGACTGTAGCTGCAGTCATCCATGGCCAGAAATTTCACCCCGTGAATGACAGCGGAATAGCTCAGGGTATCCGTATCTCTGTCTGTGATCGTGCACAGCGGATAGTAATACTGTTTCCAAGTCTCCTTGTCCATCCGGGCAAAGTCATGATTGCCGGGAATACAAATCACAGGGATACCGGCATCCTTGATTCTCTGCAGATAGGGGAGTAATGTCTGTACTTCACTGTCTCTGCCGTTGCTGGTGTTATCTCCGGTCATAATGAAAACATCCGGTTTCTCATGAATGACCTGACGGGTGATCGTCTCCATCAGTTCATCTTCCGTGGATACCAGAGGGAGGATACTGGCAATTGCGTTCCGGTTGTCGGAAAAGTGCAGGTCCGAGAGAATCACTGCCCGCAGATCAGGAATCCTGCCGGTGCTTGCCGGTCTCTGCGTGTTTCTCCGGAACAACCGGTTAACCCAGGGATAATCACGTTTCTTCATCTTCTTTATCATAACAGATGGAATACAATAAGAAATATCATAGTCATTGACGTGTATCCCGGGATTTCTCTACAATGAAACTGCAGAAGCGAAGAAGACATTCTCTCTGAAGGGAGAAGAGATTCCGGAGGTAAGAATGAAAACAATCTATATTGAATGCAACATGGGAGCGGCAGGCGATATGTTGACCGCTGCTCTTCTCGAAGTGCAGGATGATCCCCAGAAAGCGTTAAACGAACTGAATGCACTGGGTATTCCGGGAGTGGAATACGTGGCGGAAAGAACAGAAAAATGCGGTATCCGGGGCACACACATGCGTGTGTTTGTGCATGGGCAGGAAGAAGATGAACATCTTCACGATGAACATGAACACCACCATCACCACGATCATGATCACGGACACGAACTTCATGACGAAGGACATACGCATACAACGGATGAACATGAACACCATCACGATCATGAACACGAGCATTCCCATCACCACCATGCCGGTCTCAAGGATATCCACGAGATTATTGAATCCCTGCAGCTCAGTGATACGGTAAGAAACAATGTGATCAAGGTCTATGACCTGCTGGCAGAAGCAGAGAGTCATGTGCACGGGACAACTGTGGATGAGATTCACTTTCACGAAGTAGGAACGATGGATGCGGTGGCGGATATTACCGCGGTATGTTATCTGCTGGACCGTCTCGGTGTGGATCGTGTCCTGGTATCTCCCGTACATGTGGGAAGCGGTACGGTGAAGTGCGCGCATGGGATCTTACCTGTTCCTGCGCCGGCAACGGCCTATCTTTGCCGGGATGTGCCTGTCTACAGTACAGAGATCCGCGGAGAACTGTGCACACCCACAGGGATGGCCTTACTGAAGACCTTCGCGGATTCCTTCGGACCAATGCCGGTAATGCGAACATCCAGAATCGGTTACGGTATGGGCAGGAAAGATTTCCCTGTAGCCAACTGTGTGCGTGTCTTCCTCGGTGAAACGGAAGAACAGGGCGGTAAGGTGATCGAACTGGACTTCAACGTGGATGACATGACCGGAGAAGAGATCGGTTTTGCGACTGAGCGTCTGCTGGAGGGCGGAGCCAGGGAAGTATTCACCACCCCGGTATACATGAAGAAGAACCGCCCGGGAATCTTGTTCTCGGTACTGTGCACGGAAGATACCAAACAGGATATGGTATCGCTGATCTTCAAGCATACAACGACACTGGGCATCCGGGAAACGAAGAAAGACCGCTATACCATGGAACGGCATATCGAACGTGAACAGACACCGTACGGGGAAGTACGCAGAAAGATATCCTCCGGTTACGGACAACAGAAGGAGAAACAGGAGTTTGAAGATCTGGCAAGGATTGCGAAGACAGAGAATCTAAATCTGTTTGATACAAGGAAATTGACAAAGAAAACAGAGGAATGATATATACAGGGCAATACAAATAGAGTATATTTGTATTGCTTTTTATGTTGGTTTCGATATTGATCACGGTGGCTGCGGCTGTATGCGGTGCCTTCATTGCCAAGAAAATCGGGATTCCGATTCCTTTCATGATCGGCGGTATGCTTGGTGTAGCCATTTTTAATATCTTTACCGGGATGGCAGTTCTGCCTCCGAACACAAAGACATTTACACAGGCCGCAAGCGGTATGTTCATCGGTCTGAGTCTTTCTCGTTCAGATTTAAAACACCTGAAGGATCTGATCCAGCCGGCGGTGATCCTGGTGGTGTGCTTCCTGATGTTTACTACGGTTGTCGGGTATATCATGCATACAGTGGCAGGCTTTGACGCGGCAACTTCCTGGCTGATCTGTGTACCGGGAGGGGTCGTGGATATTTCCCTGATGGCGTATGATCTGGATGCGGATCCGGCAATCGTCTCGTTTATCCAATCCTTCCGTCTGTTCAGTGTCTATCTGATCTTCCCGGGCTTGATCTCGTTTGTGTCCAAACACGTGAAGGAAACAGACCTGGTTGAACCTCTGGATATGTCGGATGCCGGTTCGTTTGAGAGTATTCTGGATAAGATCGTTCCGGATAACCGGGTCATTCGTCATATCGTGACATACGCGGTTGGTTTGTGCGGCGCGTTTGCCGGTAAGAAATTAGGTCTTCCGGCCGGTGCTCTGAGTTGTTCGATGATCATTGTCTGTATCTACAATATGACTTCACACCGGGCGATGTTTGACCGTAAGTATAAGAAGGCTGTACAGGTGATTGCGGGCGGCCTGATCGGTCTGAGTATGTCCATGGATACAGTGCGTCGTCTGCCTACGATCGTTCTTCCGGCATTCATCCTGATCGGCAGTTATGTGCTGGTGAACTTCCTGATTGCCTGGCTGATGACCAAGACACGTAAGATCGACTATATTTCCGCTATGTTTGCGGCTTCTCCGGGCGGGGCCAGTGAGTTTGCGCTGATCGCATCGGAAATCGGCGGTGAATCTCCCAAGATCGCAGTATTGCAGATCGTGCGTCTGCTTAGTGTATATACGCTTTTCCCGATCCTTGTAAAGTTCATGATTCGTATCTTCGGCTGATATAGTATAATAAGTTAGTCGTGGAGCTTGTTTTAAACTATAGCGCCTGGACTGCGTAAGCAGTTGACGAGGGCCGGACTTATCGAAAGACTCGGCGGATGGTCCGGAGGCCTGATACGGCCTGAACAATGGGTAAAAACAGTTCGTGAGAGCTGAACAGAGCCATTCGGTATCCTCCATGACAGAATTGGAGGATTTTTTATCATGTGTGGAATTACAGGATTCATCGGTGCCGGACAGGCACTGCCTTTCCTCATGCAGGGACTGGCCAAACTGGAGTATCGCGGTTATGACTCTGCCGGGATCACGCTTGTGGATGAACACGGTCTCTATACCTGCAAGACCAAGGGCCGGTTAAGTGAACTGGAAGCTTTACTGAGAGATGTACGGTGTCCCCAGAACTGCGGGATTGGTCATACACGGTGGGCGACCCATGGTGTGCCAAGCCAGTTGAACTCTCATCCGCATTCCAATATGAAGAATACGATCTCCCTTGTCCATAACGGGATCATTGAGAATTACGCGGTACTGAAACAGGAACTGCTTGCCAAGGGATATCAGTTTACTTCGGAGACAGATACGGAGATCGTTGTGCATCTGCTGGATGAACACTACTACCGTGATCGTCTGCCGATGTTTGAGGCGCTGCTGAAGACTGTGCACCAGTTACAGGGAAGCTTTGCGTTATGTATTGTCTGCACGGATGAACCGGACCGGATCTATGTGGCGAAGAAAGAGAGTCCGATGGTGCTTGGGCGTTGTGAGAGCGGTACGATGTGTGCCAGTGACGCACCGGCACTGCTGGAATACACCAAGGAGATCTTACCGCTGAATGACGGTGAAGCAGCGATCCTGAAAGCCGATTCTCTGGAAGTTTATGACTTTGAGGGGAATCCCGTACCGGAGAACTGGATCTCTTTCCCGTACGATGTACAGTCTGCGCAGAAGGGCGGATATGACTCCTTCATGATGAAGGAGATCCATGAACAGCCCTCGGTGATCCGGGAAACCCTGCGCGGCAGATTCCGCGGTGAGATGATCTACATGCAGGAGATCGACCGTTTACATCTGGATGAGAGAGATATCCGGAGGATCTACTATGTGGCCTGCGGAACGGCGTATCACGCATGTATCTATGCGGTAACACAGTTGTCTAGGTATGCCCGCTGTGCAGTAAATGCCATGCCTGCAAGTGAATTCCGGTATGGATCTCCGTACCTGGATGAACATACATTGTGCGTGTTTGTGTCACAGTCCGGGGAAACGGCAGATACGATTGCGGCGCTGAAACTCGCAAAGAGTCATCACGCGGTGACAACAGCCGTGGTCAATGTATTAGGCTCGAGTATGACCCGTCTGGCGGATGCGGTGCTCTATACCTGCGCCGGTCCGGAGATCTCTGTTGCCAGCACAAAAGCGTATACGACACAGCTGGTATTATTGGCCTGTCTGAACGTCGAACTGGCGGATGTCATGGACTGGGAGATGCCCGGACGCAGAGAGATGATCCGTGATCTTCAGATCCTGCCGGAAGCGGTGGAAGAAGTCATGGGGTATGAATCGACCATGGAACAGTTGTCAAAATTGCTTAAAGACCAGAGAGACGCGTACTTTATCGGCAGACAGCTGGATTATCCCAGCGCGCTGGAAGGAGCCCTCAAACTGAAAGAAGTATCGTATGTCCATGCGGACGCATACTATGCGGGGGAACTGAAGCACGGACCGATTGCCTTGATTGAGAAAGATAGTGTGGTCGTCGCTATGGCCACACAGCCAGAGGTCGCCGCAAAGACGGTATCCAACATCGAGGAAACGATCGCCAGAGGCGCTCAGGTCATCTTGATCACGACCAAGGATATGCCGGCAGAGAAGTTTGAACATGTCCTGCGTCTTCCGAATCTGTGTCCCGATCTGGCACCGATCACCGGCGCGGTATTACTGCAGATGTTTGCGTACTTCACGGCGGAACTGAAAGGCTGCGACATCGACAAACCCAGAAATCTGGCAAAATCTGTTACTGTTGAGTAACAGGTTTTTTTCTGGAAGTCTTGGCATTTCTGCGGGAAAAGCATATAGTTGTTACAAGAATGGAGATTGAATTATGACGGAAAAAGAACTGGAACAGATTCGTGATCAGGCCCGTGATACATACCGTGTAAGAACACATATTCCCGGATATAAGACCGATCAGGAACTGAAGAAACCGCAGCCTCCTCTGGCCAAGGCACCGATGACAGATCACGCCATCACCTTACCGGTAAATTATGAAGACCTGGAGATCGACAACGATTTCCTGCACGTGATCAATTCCCGTGAATCCCACCGTGTCTATACCCAGGAGAGAATGAATCTCCTGCAGTTATCCTATCTTCTGTGGTGCACACAGGGAGTCAAGAGTATCCGCGGAAAGTCTTACGCGACATTACGTACGGTTCCCTGCGGCGGTGCCAGACATCCGTTTGAGTGTTATATGGCTGTACAGATGGTGGACGGGCTGGAAGATGGTCTGTACCATTACCTGCCGTTAAAGCACCAGATCGAGTATCTCGGCAACGTGGAAGATTTGCGTACATTCATCGGAGATTCCCTGGTTGGACAGGTATGGGGTGCCAAGGCTAATGTGGTCTTCTACTACAGCATGGTATTCTACCGCGCGGAGTGGAGATATGGTGTAACCGCAAGTCCAATCTCCCGTACGGATGCCGGACATGTGACAGAGAACCTGTATCTTGCGGCAACGTCTATCGGTCTGGGAGGATGCGCTGTCGGTGCCATTGATCCGCAGATCTGCAATAAGGCATTCGGTGTAGACGGAGAAGAAGAGTTCATCTTCTACGCGATGCCGGTAGGTACGATCAGTCCCAAGGACAAAGCCGAAGAAGATGACTTCTACGCGTTTGTGAAGGAAGAAGGTCTCTAGGGCATGAAGAAGATAGCCATCTTGATCAGTATGTTGTTACTGACGGGATGCCGGAGTAATACACCAGTACCGACAACAGAACCCACCACGACCCCGGAACCGACTCCGGAGATCACGGAGACCGTGGCGGATATGCAGGGCTATGGCCTGCTGGAAGACAAGGACCATGTCTATCGTCTGACCAGTGTAGGAGAGATGATCGAGAGAGCGGAACACGGAGATACGTTCGCGGTATATTTCGGTTATGATACTTGTCCCTGGTGTAATGAGGCAGTACCGATCCTGAATGATGCGGCTAAGGCAGCCGGTGTAACTGTAGGTTATGTGAATATCTATCCTCATGACGGTGAACCGGAGTTTGATTATGACCGGCTGATTGAAGTATACGGAGATCAGTTCCCCAAGGATGAGGATGGGGAACATAAGGTAACCGTACCGTTTGTGTTCTTTTTCAGGGATGGTGAACTTGTGCTGAAGTATGATGGTACGGTATCCGGGCATAACGCCAATGAACGAAGAATGACGGCAGAAGAGAAAGAACAGTTATATCACAGTTATGAAGAGGGGTTTACCCTCATGACAAAGTAGGAGGTATACATGGAACAGTTGGAATTTAAGTTTGATACACAGTTATTGATTGACGGTCATGATCTGGATGAAGATGAGATCCATGACTATATTACAGAGCACTTCAAAGGTGACTGCCTGCTGGTAGTAGGAGATGATACTTTGATCAAGATTCATTTCCATACCAATGAACCGTGGTTGATTCTGGAATACGGGCAGTCCATCGGGGATATCTACGATGTCGTCGTAGAGAATATGCAGAGACAAGAAGAAGGACTGCAGGGATAAGAGAGAAGAGATGACTTTGGGAGAAACAAGGTCATCTTTTTATATGTCAGTACAAAAAGAAGACTTTTATCATGTAGTATAATTTGTTAGTAAACAACAGATAGAACAATATCGTTTTAAAACTGAGGTAATAACATGAATAAGAAATTAGAACCAAAATCTTTTGATTTGACTGTTCGCAAGCCAAAAGTACTTTTACTTGGCAATGGTCTCAGCAGAGCCTATAACGCAGCAAGCTGGGATCATTTCTTAGATTCCATTAACAGAAAAAAAGAAGAGTATCCATCTCCTAAAGATATTGATGTACCTATGCCCCTGAAAATCATTCTTCTTACAGATAATCATGTTGGATCTGCAATGAAGGAGAATAAAGAATACTTCTTGAAAGGTTTCTATAATGAATTAGACAAAGATATCTGCGTTCAGATCAGAAAGCTCTTTGATTGTGGTTTTGATTATATCCTCACAACAAACTATTCATATGAACTGGAGTATACAGTTTACGGAGACAAGATTACAGAGAATAAACTACAGGGTATTCAGAGATATATTGATGTTAACAGAGCAGAGAACAAATATATGCTGCATACATTTAACCAGGTAAACTATGATGGGAAGCATGTAGATATCTGGCATATACACGGAGAGGCCAGAAAGCCTGACAGTATGATTATCGGCAGTGATTATTATTCCAGACTCACTTCAAGAGTAATCGCAGAAGCGACCGATAATGATCATTACGACCTGAAAGAAGGAAAGAACATTAACCGTATAATAATAAAAAGCTGGGTAGATGCGTTGATCTTCGGTGATGTCTATGTTTTGGGTTTTGGATATGACTACAGTGAACAAGATCTATGGTGGCTGCTGAACAGAAAAGCGAATGAAAACAAAATCGAAAAGGGTAAAACGTATTATTATGAGCCCGGCAATGATAACCGCGTAAGAATCAAGAAGAGTCTTCTACAGGTATTTGGGGTTATTACTGAGAACTTGGATATGGGATATACAGAAGAAATAAACTACAGAGATTTTTACAGTGACGCAATTAACGATATTATTGCAAGAATAAACGAAGAATAAGTGATATACGTTACTATCTTGAATACAGAAGTATATGATTCCATGTATATAATTGATGAGATTCCTGTAATAAATCCTGTGATTCTGTTAAAATATTTAAGTATAGTTAATGTCCAATGATAGATAATTGTTCCGGAGGCATATATGTTAAGTAAGTATAATCGAATGATAGCTGTTTTTCTTAGTTTCTTTTTGTGTTTTAACAACCTGGTAATTCCGGTGGCAGCAGAGGGGGAAGCGATTCCCGAAGCACCAGAAGAACCGGTAATGGAGGTTGTGGAAGAACCTTCAGAAGAGGATCCAGAAGTAACAGAAGAAGTTACCGAGGAACAGGAAGAAGAATCTGTCTCTGAAGAGGAGAGTGGTTCAGAAGATGAAACAGTGTCGATTCCAAAGGAAGATGAAGAGCCAGAGGAAGATACATCTGATGAAGAAGAAATCCAGGAAGAAACAACAGAGAACATAACTGAACCAGTCGAAGAAAACGATGGGGATTCAGAAGTAATACCTGAAGATGAAAACCTGGAGGAAGAATCAGCAGAAGAAATAGTTGAAGAAGATGAGGATGAAAGTATTCTATATGAAACACCTACCAGCGATTTTTCTTATTCTATTAATCAGGGAAAGGTAACAATCACAAAGTATAATGGCAGTGATACAGAGATTGAAATACCTTCTGAAATCAATGGTTATCCAGTAACAAGCATAGGCCAGTATGCATTCTCTGGATGCAGCAGTTTAACGAGCATCGTTATTCCAGACAGTGTCACAAGTATAGAATATCAAGCATTCTATAATTGCAATAAACTGGCTACTGTCTCTATTGGGAACAGTGTCACAAACATAGGATCATATGCATTCCAAAGTTGCAGCAGTTTAACGAGTATCACGATCCCAGACAGTGTTACAAACATAGGAGATGGTGTATTCTATGGTTGCGGCAGTTTAACGAGTATCACGATCCCTGACAGTGTCACAAGCATAGGACAGTCTGCGTTCTCTGGATGCAGCTGTCTAACGAGCATCACGATCCCAGACAGTGTCACAAGCATAGGATATAATGCATTCTCTGGATGCGGCAGTTTAACGAGCATCGTTATTCCAGACAGTGTCACAAGCATAGGCCAGTATGCATTCCAAAGTTGCAGCAGTTTAACGAGCATCACGATTCCCGACAGTGTCACAAGCATAGGAGGTTCTGCATTCCAGAATTGTACAAATCTTACAAGTATTACGATTCCCGATAGTGTCACAAGCATAGGAGGTTCTGCATTCCGTGATTGTAGTAGTTTAATGAGCATCACGATTCCGGACAGTGTCACAAGTATAGGAAGTAGTGCATTCTCTGGATGCAGCAGTTTAACGAGCATTACTATCCCAGACAGTGTCACAAGCATAGGCCAGTCTGCATTCCAAAATTGTTATAAACTGACATCAGTTGGCCCTGAAGGCAGTAATTCTAATATTTCGGTTGAATTTGGAAACCAAATTACCGCTGTATATAATGCTTTGTTTTTAAATGCCGTTAGTGTAATAGTTCCCGCTAATGTCACAAGTGTTGAAAATGGTTCGTTCTCAAAACTTACCAGTCTTAAAAGAGTTGCTTTTCTGGGGGATGCGCTTACAATCGGTGAAAGTGCATTCACCGGTGATACATTAACTGTCTTTTATCCAATGGATAACGACACATGGGTAAGTGATATGTTCCAGAATTATGGCGGAACATTGACATGGGAAGAATGGGATACCGAACAAGATATCAGTATAATTGCATACAACTATACAAAGAATACTGATGGTACCCTGACAATTACAGGATACAAGGGAAAAGAACAAGAAATAAGTATTCCGTCTTCAATAAATGGAAGGGAAGTCAGTAAAATTGGTGATAATGCATTCTCTGGATGCGGCGGATTAACGGGCGTTACGATTCCCGACAGTGTAACAAGCATAGGACAAAATGCTTTTTATGGCTGTAACAATTTAGTGAATGTTACGATTCCTGATAGTGTGATAAATATAGGGTATCAGGCATTCTGCAACTGCAGCAGTTTATCAAGTGTCACGATTCCGGACAGTGTGACAAGCATGGGCAATTCTGTATTCTTTAATTGTTCTGGTTTAGCAAGCGCAACAATTTCAGAGAGTGTCACAAGCATAGGATCTCAGGCATTCTCTGGCTGCAGCAGTTTAACGAGCATCACGATTCCTGACAGTGTAACAAGCATAGGTAGTTCAGCGTTTTATAATTGCACTAAATTGGCTTCTGTTTCGATTGGAAACAGTGTGACAAGTATAAGCAATAATGCTTTCCAGGGGTGCAGCAGTTTATCAAGTGTTAATATTCCTGATAGTGTCACAAGCATAGGTTCTCAGGCATTTTATGGGTGTACGAATCTTTCTGAAGTCATTCTTTCACAAAGAATTACCAGTATTCCAAACAGTGCATTTGCAGGGTGTTCAAGTTTATCTGTTATCAATCTTTACAATATCAGAAGTTTCGGAGATAGTGCTTTCTCCGGGTGTTCCAGCTTGGAAGAGGTGAATGCACCTAATATTACCACAGTTACTTCTTATGCTTTTGACGGATGCTCTTCCTTAAGAGAAGTATCATTACTCAATGCTACTACAATTGGGACATATGCATTCAGAAATTGTACTAGTTTAGAGAGTGTCGGGATGATCTACAATGTGAAGACCATTGATACCGGTGCTTTCAGAAACTGCCCGGACAATATTACTGTACATTTCCTCGGTACAGAGGAAGATTGGAACTCTATTAACATAAAGAGTTATAACGAACCTATTCAGAATGCGCAGATCATATATGAGAGTGCGATCAAGTCAATTTCCATTTCACCTAGTTCATACTCTGTTGCTTTACGAGATAGTGTACAAATTGGAGTAGTGATTACACCGACGGATGCCTTGGCTGATTCGCTGATTTGGTCAAGTAATAATCCGGCAGTTGCTACTGTGGGTAAAGGTGGTATTGTGACTGCAGTATCCAACGGTACGGCAACGATTACCGCAAGAACATCTTATGGTAATATCAGCGCTTCATGTACAGTAAGGGCATACAGTGTCAATGCGAAAGGTGTATCTATTGCTGAAGGGGATAATTCAGTGGTAGTCAATGAAACAATTGACCTGGATCCGGTATTCAATCCTGTGAATACAACAAATCAGAATGTAACCTGGGCTTCATCTGATGATAGTATTGCGACTGTTGATGAAAACGGCATAGTTACAGGTATCAAAGCAGGAACAGTAAATATAACTGTTACTACGGAAGACGGAGGATTTACCGCCACAAAAGAAATCACCGTGATCCAGCCTGTAACCGGCATGTCCCTGGCAGAACATGAATTGACTCTCGAAGTACGAGCATCTGCCCAGCTGACTGCTGACATTCTGCCGGAGGATGCATCTAATCAGACAGTTCTCTGGACATCCTCGGATGAGAGTGTCGCTGTTGTTGATGAGAACGGAACAGTGACTGCAACGGGTTTAGGAAGTGCTGTTATTACCGGGGTAACAGAGGATGGTGGCTTCTCTGATCAGTGTAACGTTACAACATATTCTGTTCCTGCGGAAGGTATCTCCATTGACGAAGAGGGTTCTGTATCTGAAATTGAATTTGGTAAAACGGGTAGTATACAGATCGTCTTTGACCCGGTGAACACAACCAACCAGAATCTGATCTGGAGCAGCAGTGATGAGAGTATTGCCATTGTTGATGAGAATGGTGTGATCACAGCGGTAGGAGAAGGACCTGTAACAATTACTGCTACATCTGAAGATGGAGGATTCACAGCTTCGAAAGAAATTACGATCTTCTGTAAACATTTAACAGGTATCTCTTTCAGCGAAGAGTCTGTGGATGTGGTGAAGACCAATACTGTATCATTGACACCTGTATATGAACCTGTGGATGCATCTAATAAGAAAGTAACCTGGTCATCCAGTGACGAGAGTATTGCAACTGTTGATGAAACAGGTGTGGTTACTGCGGTGGAAGGGGGAACAGCAGTCATTACGGCTGTCTCCGACGATGGTGGTTTCTCAGCAGAGATTGCAGTAAATGTAATCGTATTGGCTGAAGGTATCGAGATCGTTACGGATGTATCAGAACTTAAATATGGCGATTCCGTAACACTTCAGACAGAGTTTACTCCTGCAAACACAACGAATAAGAAAGTGGTATGGACAAGCAGTGATGAGAATACTGCAACTGTAGATGAAAATGGTATTGTGACTGGTACCGGTGAAGGACCTGTGACAATCACCGCCACATCTGAAGATGGCAGCTATACTGCAACAAAAGAGATCAATATACTCTTCACGCATATCGAGAGTATTGTGTTCACTGAACCTGAAGTGTCCGCATTGGTGGATGAGACAATTCGGCTTGGAGTAGTAGTTGAGCCTGCAGATTCTTCTGTAAAAGATGTTGTTTATTCAACAAGCAATGACAATGTCGCTGTGGTGGATGAAAATGGTCTGGTAAGGATTTTATCCGGTGGTAATGCTACGATTACTGTTACGACTGTAGATGGCAGTAAAACAGCTACATGTAAGGTTATCGGTTACCCGTTCGGAATCAGTGTAGAGGCACTTCCGGATTATACCTATACTGGCAGTGCATTCAAGCCTGCGGTAAAGGTTTATGACAAAGGTGTTCTACTCACAGAGAAAACAGATTACACAGTTACATACAAGAATAATGTCAAAGCTGGACAGGCATCTATTATTATCAAATCCAACAAGAAGGGAAACTATAAAGGATCACAGACAGTTTACTTTACAATTCATCCGGTAGATATCAACGATGAGAATTCGATTACAGTGGACAAATGCTCTGCTCAGGCAACAGGCAAAACATTGAGCCCTGTACCGGTGATTTACTTTAACGGAAAGAAACTGAAGAATAAGACGGATTATACAGTCTCTTATGAAAACTATGGTGACAGAACTACATCAGGTGAGCATACGATTACTGTTACCGGAAAAGGCAATTTCAGTGGTACCAGAGAGGTAACTGTCAATGTAGCACCGATTGGATTTGTTTCTGTATCCAAACTTAAGGTAACTTCAAAGAAAGTCCCTTATACAGAACTAACCGGTAATTTCATGGCAGATTTCGCTGATAAGATTACTGTGAAAAACGGCAAGACTACATTGATCCAGGGTATCGAATATGACGTGTTGGAAGATACTGTACAAAACTGTGATTCTATCGGAGCATGTACATTTGAAATCGAAGGTAAAGGCAGATATGTTGGCAAGCGCACTGTATCGGTGAAGATCACAGGAACTTCTCTGACAGACAAGAAGATAAAAGTGATTACTCCCGCTTACGTATATACCGGGCAGAAGATCGAATTGGGTGAAGGATTTGCGGTAACGTATAACGGTGCAGTACTTTCAGAGAATACGGATTACGTAATTACAGGTTATACCAATAATGTGAATGCCGGTAAAGCTACAGTTACTCTTAAAGGTATCAACAAGTTTACCGGAACCAGGAAAGTGACATTTACAATCACTCCGGATACTTCAGTAGTAGATGACAGCAGAATCACAGTACCAGATACCGTATACTCTAAAGGAGGCGCAAAGCCACCGGTAACTATTGACGGTATGACTGAGGGAACAGACTACACAGTCAAATACACCAACAACACCAAGGTAGGTACCGGTACTGCAACAATCACGTTCAAGGGTAACTATAAGAATGCGCCTGCAGCTGTAAAGACATTCAATATTACGCCTAAGGATATCTCAACTGTAAATATTTCTGTAAAAGACAAAGTATACAGCAGTAAAGCCAATGGTTATAAGAGTAAACCTACGCTGAAAGATCTGGATGGGAAAGCCTTAAAAGCCGGAACAGATTATGAGACAACCTACCAGTACACAGCTGTAGATGGAGGAGAACTGCCGGCAGTGGTTGAGGCCGGAACAGTCGTCAAGGTAACCGTAACAGGTAAAGGTAATTATACCGGAACGATTAGTGAAGTGTACCGGATCCTGAATGCGAAAACAGATATCAGTAAAGCAACGTTCAAGATACAGGCTCAGGAATACACGGGATTACCTGTAGAACTCGTTCCTGAAAGAGATATCCTCACCGCTAAGATCAATAAGACAACAGATCTGATTTACGGTACGGATTACATCATTGAGAGTTATACAAATAACTTGAAGAAGGGAACTGCTAAGGTCACATTCCGTGGTATCAACGGATATGGCGGCACAAAGACAGTATCCTTCAAGATTGGCCAGAGAAGTATCAGTGATTACTGGGAAGGACTGATCAACACTTTCAACAGATGGTTTCACTAAGTTTTGAGATTACTGGATAGTAGTTATCCCAGAGATGATCCTGTAAGATACAGGGTCATCTTTTTTATTACGTATGATAAAATGTACATATAATTGTCATGGATCGTATGGAGGTCTCATATGTATAAAAAAACTAATCGTATTCTGTCAGTAGTACTCAGTTTTTTCTTATGCTTTGCCCATGCATATACACCAGTATTCGCGGAGGGTGAAGAGATAACTGAGCAGGAAACTGAAGGGACAGAAATGATTGAAGAACCTGTGGAAGATCAGGAAGAGATTATTGAAGAAACTCAGGAAGAGATAATTATTGAGGAAGAGGAAGAAGGCAGCGAAACATTTGCAACACCTGCAAGTGATTTTACGTACACAATAAGTAATAGTGAAGTGATAATTAAAAAGTATACAGGAAGTGATACTGTAGTAGAGATTCCTTCTGAAATAGAAGGTTATCCTGTAACAAGCATAGGATCTTCTGCATTCCAAGGCTGCACCAGCCTCACGAGCATCACGATCCCGAACAGTGTTATAAGTATAGGATTACGGGCATTCTATGACTGCAGTAGTTTAGAGAGTGTTATGATCCCGAGCAGTGTAACAAGCATAGGAACGGGTGCATTCAGTGGGAACAATAAATTAAAATCAGTTGGCCCCGTCGGAAGCAATTCAAATATTGTTGTTGATTTCGGCGGACAGATTACTTCTACTTATAGAGTACTGTTTTCACATGTTGTAAGTATAATCATTCCTGCTTCCGTAACAAGTATTGAATCAGAGTCATTCTCGAATTGTTTAAATCTCCAAAGAATTATGTTTCTGGGTGATGCACCTACGATCGGTACTGATGCGTTCTTGGATGATATATTAACAGTTTTCTATCCTATGGATAATGAAACATGGAGAAATGAGATACTTCTAAATTACGGTGGAAGTTTGACATGGGAAGAATGGGATACGGAACAAGATGATAGCGTATTAGCATATATATACGATAGAAACACTGATGGTACATTGACAATTACGAGTTACATAGGAAATGAATATGATATATGTATTCCGTCTTTAATAAACAGAAGAGAAGTTAGTAGGATTGGAGATTCAGCATTCAAGAACTGTGGCAGTTTAACAAATGTAATTATTCCGAACAGTGTAGTAGGAATAGATAATGAGGCATTCTATAACTGCAACCATTTAGCGAGTGTCTCAATACCAGACAGTGTCACAAGTATAGGAGCACAGGCATTCTATAACTGCAGCAGTTTAAGAAGCGTCACGATTCCTAATGGTGTCACAAGTATAAGTGATGGTGTATTCAATAACTGCAGCAGTTTAACGTGCATAACGATCCCAGAAGGTGTCACAAGCATAGGAAATTCTGCATTCAAAAACTGCAGCGGTTTAACTAGCATAACGATCCCGGACAGTGTCACAAGCATCGGAGAATATGCGTTTGATCATACTCATATCACAAGTATCGTTATTCCTGATTCTGTAAAGAGTATAGGAAAAGGTGCATTTAATGCTTGCCAGCTTCTCACAAGTGTTGTCTTACCTTCCGGATTAACAAGACTGGAAGACAATTTGTTTGATTTCTGTTTCCGCCTTCCTTCCATTACAATTCCTGACAGTGTTACAAGCATTGGTGAATCTGTTTTCAACTACTGCGAGGGTCTGACAGAGGTTGTCCTTCCTGCAAGTCTTACCGTTCTGGGGAATAAAGCCTTCTATTACTGTACCGGACTCACGGAGATTACCATTCCTTCCGGTGTCAGTACAATCAGTTTAAGTGCCTTCTGCGGATGTTCCAATCTGGTTACAGTGAATCTGCCTGCACAGGTTACTTCTATATCAGAATCTGCGTTTGCCAGATGCAGCAGTCTGAAGAATATTGACCTGAGTCATGTACAGTCTATCGGGTTTTATGCATTTAAAGGGTGTACAAGCCTTGAAACAGTGAATGTAGAACGTCTGACTGATTTTGGCAATAATGCTTTTGAGGGATGTTCTTCCTTAAGGGAGATTCCCTGTATTGATAAACAAACGATAAACGGTGAAGCGTTTAAGAATTGTACTGCCCTGGAAAAGATCACGATGACATATACGGTCAGAACCATCGGTGTGGGTGCTTTTGAGAACTGCCCGGATAACATGACTGTGTATTTCCTGGGTACACAGGAAAACTGGGATTCCATCGATATCCTCGCCATAAACGATGCGCTTCAGACAGCACAGGTCATTTTTGTGAATGTTCCGCAGAACGTTAGTTTTCCGTCCGGATTATACGATGTTGGAGTGGGGAAAACCATTCCTGTTGAATATACGGTGATGCCGGCGGATGCTCTTACCGATCATCTGATCTGGACCAGTGAGGATACTTCTGTGGCGACGGTTGATGATATGGGTAATGTTACCGGAGTATCTCCTGGGCAGACAGTTATCCGGGTCAGGACGCCATTTGGAGATAGTTCCGCGGAGTGCGTTGTCCAGGTGGTTATACCGGTAACAGGACTGAGATTATCCAGGAATGTGCTTCGTCTTGCGGTACAGGATACCTATCGGCTGGAAGCTGTTGTTTCTCCTGAGAACGCGACGGAGTTAAGTGTACACTGGTCATCCGATAACGAAGATATTGCGACAGTGGATGACAACGGTGTTGTTACGGCAGTCAGTGAAGGAACCGCAACGATTACCGTTGTTACCAATGATGGAGGCTTTACTGCGCAGTGCAAGGTTACCGTGGCTCCTCAGGGAATCTTTGTCAAAGACCTTGAAGAGAATTACGAGTATACCGGCAAGGCAATCAAACCGGTGATCCGAGTCTTTGATTCAGGAACATTGCTTACCAATAAGACGGATTATACGGTAACCTACAAGAATACCACCAAGGCATACCATGTGGAGGATCCTGATAATCCTACAGCAACCGACAAGAAGAAAGCCCCGCAGGTGATCATCAAAACCAACAAGAAGGGTAACTACAAAGGTACAGAGACGATCTACTTTAGCATCGAACCACTGGATATCAATGACGAACAGATCACAGTAGATGAACTGTCCGCACAGGCCGGATCGAAACCGATCAATCCGGTTCCTGTTGTGTACTTCAACGGAAAGAAACTGAAGAATAAGACAGACTATACCGTGAACTATAACGGATGGGATGGCCTGACTCCGGGTGATCCAACCATACTCATTCAGGGTAAAGGAAACTTCGCAGGCACAAGAGAAGCAACCGTACATGTCGCACCAATTGGTTCAATATCCTTATCCAAACTGAAAGTCACCTCCAAGACAGTGAAATACACAGATCTCACCGGGACTGACTTCATCAATGAGATCGCCAGTCAAATCGTTGTGAAGAATGGAAAGACTACAGTTCCTGCAGATGCGTACACTGTGGAAGACTATCCGGAAGATTATAAGAAGATCGGTACAGTGAAATTCACAATCGCAGGTAATGAGGAAGCCGGGTATTACGGAAAGAGAACAGTCTCTGTAAAGATCACCGGTGTATCTCTGAGTGATAAGAAGGTCAAGGCAGTTACAGGTCTCAGTTATCCGTATACAGGAGAACCAAGGACTTTCACCCCGGAAACACACCTGTTGACGCATAACGGAAATCCGTTAACGGAGGGTGTAGACTATGAGATCGTTGAAGACAGTTACACGAAGAATATTGATGCCGGTAAGGCAACAGTAACAGTAAAGGGTATCAATAACTACACCGGGACAAAGAAAGTAACCTATACGATTACACCGCTTATACTATCTGATGAACAATTAATTATTGTGGATCCTGCAGTCTACTGTAAGGGTGGAAGTAAGCCCGGAATATATGTGGTGAACCTGATAGAAGGAAAAGACTATACCGTCAAGTATTCCAATAACACCAAGGCCAATGCGTATGGCATGGCAGTAATCACGTTCAAGGGAAACTATAAGGGATCTTCACCGATACCAGTGACCTACTATATTAAGCCGAAGGATATCTCCGAAGTCACAATGACAGTTAAAGACAAAGTATACTCCTCCAAGGCAAACGGGTATAAGAGTAAACCTGTACTGAAAGATGTGAACGGTAAGACCCTGAAAGCCGGGACAGACTACGAGACAACCTATCAGTACACAACCGCAGATGGAGGAGAACTTCCGGCAGTAGTTGAGGCCGGAACAGTCGTCAAGGTAACCGTAACAGGTAAAGGTAATTATACCGGAACGATCAGTGAAGAATACCGGATCCTGAACGCAGGAACGGATATCTCAAAGATGACTTTCAAGATCAATTCTAAAGAATATACAGGCAGTGAGATCACAATTGAGGAAAGTGATATTACCAGTATTAAACTTGGCAAGAAGGCACATGACCTGAAACTGGGTACAGATTATGAAATTGCCGGATACACCAACAACGTGAAGAAGGGAACCGCCAAGGTCACATTCCGCGGTATCAACGGATACGGCGGCACAAAGACCGTATCCTTCAAGATCGGCCAGAGAAGTATCGTGGATTACTGGCAGGGGATGTTCAACGCATTCAACGGGTTATTCCGTTTCTAAACCATAAACATAATAAAACTGCAGAGACAAGCACATCTCTGCAGTTTTAATATTCCCAATTGTTTATCCCTTACAGGAAAGACAGTACAACATTCACAATAAACAATAAGATCACCAGGATCACGGTTCCGGAAGATAACAGGATCTTCCACAGTTTCCATTCCGTAGCCCCGTAACGTACAAAATTCTGGGTGTCATGTTTCTGGAAGATAAAGAATGCTGATACGATATAGACCATGCCAAGAATCACAATGGTGATCCACAGGTATTGTGCCGGAATGACATTGAACAGCCACAGGAACAAGCTCAGGGAGATATGCACAACAATTCCCGGACGGATGGAATGATAGTTCATGGTCAACAGGGATAAGAACCATCCGACAAAGAAGGCAGGAATTGCGTCAATCAGATTTAACTGGGCCATGGCATAGAGGAACGCGGAACCCAGAACCCCGAAATAACGGCCGTAGTGCCCTAATTGACGCTGGATAATACCACGGAAGATGATTTCATCACAGATGGGTTTCAGAAGGATAAAATGGACGAAATACAGTACGTTCTTTACGATATTCGTCGTTGTATTAAACGAACCCAGGTATTCATAGATCTGGCTGTTGGTGTGAAAGAAGAAATAGAATAATGAGGATACGGAAGTAGTAAGCATCTCTATACCGATACCGATACAGACAAACGCCAGCATACGTCCGCCGGAGATCCTGGGTTTACCCAGATAATCTTTAATATCCAGTTTCAGCGATTCTGAAGCCAGCAACATGGTGGTCAGGGTAACGATCAGGGTAGAGATCATACCGATACCGATCACCACCATGTCAAAGTCATAGGCCGCAAAAAAATCCGGAAATGTCTCATGGAGAAACGAAGTTCCGTAGTTTAACAAAGTGAAGATAATAATATAGATCACCAGTGGTCTGCCAAAGGTATTGATCTGTGCTTTGGCCTGTCGTCTGGTGATTCTCTTCGGTGCACCTTGTGACATAGATCTCCTGACTATAGTTTAATAATCCGGCAAGTTATGCCGGAGAATAGTATTATTATAACAGTGATTTATCCTGAGGGAAACATCAGAAACCATGTTTCTTAAAGAGTTTATTCATGAGTTCCGGATACTGTTCAAGATCGAAGTTTTGCGCGGAATTCTCCTGGATGCCGAGATCTGCCAGATAACCGTGCAGCCATACTGCCATACATACGGCACGATAGACATCCCTGGTCATCGTCAACATGCCTGCCATGATGCCTGTAAGCAGATCTCCGCTGCCTGCCTGGGCCAGAGCCTGGTTTCCGGATTCATTGATATACAGATCACCGGAAGGGGAAACCACGATCGTATGCGGACCTTTCAGTACCAGATAAACATGATTCTCTGACGCAAAGTCTTTCGCAATGGAAATCAGATTGTCCTGGATCATTTCCGCAGGCTTGCCAATCAGATTACTGAACTCACCGATATGCGGAGTCAGGATCACCGGCACACGCACAAACTTCAGGAAATAATAGTTATTCTTCAGAAGATTCAGAGCTTCCGCATCTAGGATGACCGGACAGGATGCGTTCTGCAGGATCAGATCCAGAATCTCATGTTTGTGCGTCATGTGTACAGCACCGCTGCCAAATGCGCAGGCACGGGCTTTCTCTGCCAGAGCAGAAAGGACATCCTGCCAGTTATGATCCCCGAACGGATAATATACCGGCTGTAAGAATCTTCCGGCCAGGATGGGGTAGATCTCCTGTGGTAAAGCTGCCTGGATATACGGTGCGCCGACAGTCTTAGCCCCGAGGATATTAAAGCCCAAGGCACCTGCCATGCTATAACTGCCGCCAACCAGCAAAGTCTTACCGTAGGTTCCCTTAAAGGCATTCTCACTCTTCTTCGGGAATCCCGCAAAGAAACGTTCTTCGTCCATCTCCAGCCAGTGATCCTTGTCGGAGAGAGGGATGGATAATGGTAATTCCGCGGTTTCCTTAAACATTTCATGGTGCTTGCGTAAGGCATGGAAAGGCTTGCGGCAACCTAACGCGTAGGTGATTTCAGAACGTAAGGCATCGGTGTCATAACGTCCCGTATCACTTTCACAGCCGCTGTTGATATCCACGCTGTGTACACGTACAGACGCGTTGTTTACCATCCGGAAGATCTTCTTCATCTCTGCGGAAAGAGGTAAATGGAAACCGATACCGTAAACCGCGTCAATGACCAGATCCGCTTTCTTCAAGGCTGTGTTCAACCGGGAAACCGGTAAGATCCGCACGGACTCCGGAAGCTTGTCGTAATTCGCTTTGGCGATATCTGTCGCAGGTTCTCCGCTGACAAGACATACCAGGCATGCGTATTCCTCTGCCAGTAAACGTGCACTGACAAAACCATCTCCTCCGTTATTTCCTTTCCCGCACAAGAAAATAATACGAGACCCGGAAGGAAGCTGTTTCCGCAGTTCTGCGGCTACAGCAGCACCGGCTTCTTCCATCAATTCTTCAGGAGAAAGAGACGATAATTTCTCCAGTTGTTTCATCTTTATACTGTCAACGATCATACCCTACATCTATAAGAATAGCACGCATTTTGCCCATGGATAACTATGAATTATAAATTACATTTTTACAGAAAAATTTATCGTGCTATAATGTATGCACGAAGGGGGTTAAAGAATTATGCCTGCAAAGAAGAAGACAGCAGAAGAAACAGCTGTAAAGAAAACGGTAAAGAAGGCTCCTGCGAAGAAACCTGCTGCTCCGAAAGTTGTAAAGAAAACCTTACAGGAATATAAGGATGTTATTAACTGGAAGAAGTGGGAAGCACATAACATGGGCTGGCTTTACATTGAAGTCAATGCCGGAGATCTGAATACAGAACTCGAGGCTGGTGTTGATAACCTGAGAACCTGCTGCAAAGCTATTCTTGAACTGATGCTTGAGGGTGACGGATTCATTACGGAACCGAAAGTCAAGAGTAAGGTCGCTGCAACACTCACTGTCCGTTATTATACAGACAACCTGAGCGAAAGCCGCAGAAGTTACTGGGAAGTAAATCAGTAAAAGATTATAGGAGATCACGGTATATACTGTGATCTTTTATTATTGTCTGTACATGGAATAAAGACTGAAAGAAACAATACACGTGAAGATGATCTCAGCGATCCCGTTGACACACCCGTAGTGCATGATCACAAAGAGGATGGCGAGGATCCCGGGGTAGTAGATCGTACGGTACTTCGGATAATACTGGAACAGAATAAACATCAGGTAATTCATCCACAGGAATACCGCATAGCCAAGAAAGACATGGATCTGGGAAGATAGATCGGTTTCTTCCCCATAGGAGATCATCATCACCAGAAGATTCAGGACATAGACAACAATACACTGAATGAACCAGTTCTTTTTCAAGCGCAGTCTTTTTCCTGTTACCAGTAAAGCATACATGAAACAGGAGATGTTGAACAACAACGGTAATACAAACAGGGGATGATCGTTAAGCACCAGTGTATAGTTATCGACAGCGAAGTCTTTTCCCAGCATCGGCCATACCGAAAACACCGGAATCAGAATCAGATAGATGAAGGAAATCAGTATGCCGTTTTTTTTCACAGGGGCATTATATCACGGGTGTTTCTGCCTTTACAGTAAAGGTAAAAAGTAATACTATTTTAACGTTAAAGAGAGTCATTGTCCCTATAAGCAGAGATCCTGTTTACAGGTGATCATGGTCAATGATCCGGTAATACTGATGAAAGACCATAGGGATAAAACCGTATGGTTTTTTCTTCCGGAGGGTTATCGTATGAAGAATACATTGGGAAATGTGGTAAAACTGACAGTATTCGGGGAATCGCACGGGGATGCGGTTGGCTGCGTCCTGGACGGGATTCCTGCAGGTTTACCGGTAAATGAAGAATATATACAGAAACAACTGGATATGCGCCAGAGTCTGCCGGAGATCTCCACATCACGCAGAGAACCGGATCAGGTGAGGATCCTCTCCGGTGTAAGAAACGGGTATACGGAAGGAACACCAATCACGTTTATTCTGGAGAATACGAATGTACGCAGAAAAGATTATGACGCGCTGGCAGGAGTACTGCGCCCGGGACATGCGGATTATACAGCACAGCTGAAGTACCATGGCTATCAGGATGCGTCTGGGGGAGGGCATTTCTCCGGCCGTCTGACTGCCCCGATGACAGCTGCCGGCGCTTTGTGCAGAAGTCTTTTGGAGAAATACGGTGTAGTAATTGGTTCCCACATTGCGCAGCTGTACAACGTGCAGGATCAGGGACTTCCGGCAGATCCTGAAGCAGTACGGAAACTGAACGAGAAGATGTTTGCGGTGCTGGATGAACAGGCGGAGAAAGAAATGCTTGAACTGATCCGTGACGCAAGAGAACAGGGAGATTCCCTCGGTGGTATCCTGGAGACAGTGATCCTGGGTTTGCCGGGAGGTCTTGGCGAACCGTTATTCGGATCAGTGGAAAGTGTGATCGCGGAAGCCATGTTCAGTATTCCCGGAGTCAAGGGAATTGAATTCGGCAGTGGTTTCAGGTTTGCGGAGATGTATGGCAGTGAAGCCAATGACGCGTTTATCGTACGTGATGACAAGATACAGACCGAAACCAATCATAACGGTGGAATTAACGGCGGAATCACCAACGGTATGCCAGTGGTTTTCCGCACGGTGATAAAGCCGACACCATCGATCTCAAGGACACAGAAGACCGTGGATATGAAGACCATGGAAGAAACCGGGATCGAGATCCATGGACGTCACGACCCGGCAATCATCCACCGCGCAAGAACCGTAGTGGACAATCTCACCGCATTTGTGCTGGTGGATTTGTTGACAGAAGTGTATGGCGTTACCTGGCCGGAGGTGCTGAAATGCGCATAGGAATCCTGCAGGATAACCCGCATTCCTGGCATACGGAAGTCAATGCGTTCTTCCATGACGGCGAGTCTTTCACCATGGCTCTTCCGGAAACGGAAACCGGGAGTTTTTTCGCTGAACGTGAGTTTGACGGACTGATCGTTTCGGATGCGTATAAGCAGAAGATCTTACCGTACATGGACCGGCTGGACTCTACAGCGGAATACGCGCAGGCAGTTGACTGTGTGATCAACCATGAGGGTGTACTCACCGGGTATAACACAGGTCTGTATGGTTTCCGGGATTTCTTGTTTGTGAAGGATATTCCGGTAAGGAAACGTACGGTATACCTGACGGATGACGGTGTAAATACAGCAGGATATGCCCGGGTGATCTCTCAATTGGGCGGCACACCTGTGGCGGGCGATGATCCGCAGATGATCAAAGATATCGCGGAACAGGTACAGGTGATTGTTCGTGCAGGTGAACAGGATCTGGATCTTGGGATGTTTCCTAAACTGGAGACGGTGATCGATCTTGATGTGGAGAGATTCCGCACAAAACTGCTGTCTGAGGCGAAGCATCTGGACAAGAAAGCGTACGGCGGTCTGGAGATCTTTGTGCGTCAGATCTGGTCCGCGAATTGCTTGTTCCAGGGAAAAACGCTGGATCCGTTTGCGGCAGAAGAATGTGTGCGCGAAATGAAACGGAGACACCGGAATATCGTGTTGATCGGGATGCCTACATCCGGGAAGACAACCATGACTTCGATATTGGCAGAACGCCTGCACAAGCCGTATGTGGAGATCGACGATGAAATCGTAAAGAAGACCGGATTCAGTATCCCGGAATTGTTCGAGAGATATCAGGAAGAAGGATTCCGGAAGATCGAATCTGAGTGTATTTATGAACATCGTAACGATGACGGTGTGATCATCAGCTGCGGCGGCGGTGTGATCAAGAATGAAGAGAATCTGAAGTGGTTGTCCGAACGGGGATTGATCTTTTGGATGGACAGAGATCTGGAAAAACTGTTTCCAAGTGATACGCGTCCGTTAAGCAATTCCATGGACAGTCTTAAGGAAATGTACGAAGAACGGCGCCCGCTATACGAGAAGTATGCGGATGTCCGTGTCGACAACAATACCACGCTTGAAGCAACTGCGGAAGCGATTCTGGAGGCAATGACCAATTAACCATGAAAGCAGTGATCAGTGCCGGAAAAACAGGTTATACCAAGATCACGGTGCCAGGAAGTAAGTCCTGCGCGCACCGGGGTTTGGTATGCGCGGCACTGGCGGACGGTACTTCTGTGATCCGTGATCTGCCGGGGAATGATGATCTTCAGGCGACACAAGAATGCCTGCGCAGGCTTGGGGCGGAGATACGCACAGAAGGGCAGAATACGCTCATACATGGTGGCTTTCCGGCAGGCACAGGGATAGTACTGGACTGCGGTGAATCCGCCACAACACTGCGCTTCTTGATTCCTCTTGCAGCCTTGGGCAGCGAACCGGTAACCTTCACCGGCAGGGGACGTCTGTTGGATCGTCCGTTATCTGTCTATGAAGAAATCTTCCGCGAACAGGGATTACGCTTTGAACGAAGCGGGAATCAGCTGCTTGTGCAGGGACAGCTGCGTCCGGGAATCTATACCGCGGCGGGTGATGTGTCTTCCCAGTTTGTCAGCGGGCTGATGTTTGCGTTACCTCTGCTGGCAGGAGATTCCGTGATCGATCTGCAGGGAGATATCGTCTCCAGACCGTATATCCGGATGACCATGAAATATCTCAGAGAAGCCGGCATAACCCTTCATACAGAAGAACACCGGATACTCATCCCCGGCAAACAACACTACCAGCCGGGTGAATATGCGATTGAGAGTGATGATTCCCAGGCAGCGTTTTTTACGGCACTGGGTGTACTCCACGGAACAGTGTATCTTCCGGAAATGAACCATGACTCTCAACAGGCAGACCACGCAGTAATTGATATCCTGCGCCGGATGAACGCACAGGTAACCGCAGAAGAACAGGGGTATCTGTTTCAAGAATCCTCACTATGCGCCGCGGAGATTGACCTGAAAGACTGTCCGGATCTTGGCCCTATCCTGTTTGTATGCGCAGCCCTGGCCTCCGGAACCACGATCTTCCGCAATACCGAGAGACTTCGCACGAAAGAAAGTGACCGTATCATATCCATGGCAGAAGAACTGAAGAAATGCGGGTATACTGTAGTAGTCAGAGAGAATGAAGTACAGATCACCGGTCATGATCATCTCCTGACGAATCTGAAACTCAGCGGACATCAGGATCACCGTGTTGTCATGGCATTGAGTATCCTGGCGGCAGTAAAGGGTGAGAACATCGAGATTGAGGGTATTGAAGCCGTCAATAAGAGTTATCCGTCATTTTTTGAAGACCTGCGCAGTACAGGTACAGAAATATCCATCCTCGGGAATAAACCGTCAAACGAATTAGAAACAGGATAGAGATAACCATGAGTATTACAGAACTGAAAAACAGATATTTAGGACCGAAAGAGTTCTACGGCAAGACCGCGAGGATCGCTATTCCCCTGGCATTACAGTCCATGTTGATGAGCGCTCAGAGTACGATCGATACCTTGATGGTATCGTGGATCGGTATGGTCAGTGCCGTTGGTACAGCTGCCCAGATCGATATTCTCTGCGGAAATATCAACTTTGGTTTCATGGGCGGTATTGGTATGTTTTCAGCGCAGTTCTTCGGCGCGAAAGATTACCGGAATCTGAAGAGATGTATGGGTTTCTGCCTGTTACTAGCGATAGGGAATGGTTTAGTCTGGTTCTTACTGGCTTCCTTGTTTGGAAGACAGATCCTGACGTTCTATATCAAGGATCCGGAAGTCATCCATTATGGCTTACAATATCTCTCCATTTCCAGGTTTAACCTGATCGTTTCCGCAATCGGCTTCGGCTTCAGTACGATGTACAGGAATACCCAGCAGCCCAAGACAGCCTTGAAAGTATCCATATTCACTTCTTTGATGAATGTGAGCCTGAATGCCTTGTTGATCTTTGGTCTTGGTCCAATACCTTCTCTGGGTGTACGAGGTGCTGCGCTTGCGACTGTAATTGCCAACTGTTTATCCGGCATTGTCTTATGCACACACGCGTTTGTGACGAAACAGCCGTTTGTGGGAAGCTTCAAGGAGATGTTCTCTCTGGACCGGAACTTTGTGTTGCCGATCCTTGGCAAGATGTGGCCGTTAATGGTCAATGAGACGATCTTCGGCTTTGGTCAGACCTTGTTTGTGAAGGCGTTCGGTCAGCTGGGTAAAGTACAGATGGATGCGTACTATATCGGTAACCAGATCTTTAACTTATCCACGTTTATCATCTTCGGTTACGGCAATGCGATCCAGATCTTGCTGGGGACATCCCTGGGTAAGGGGAAGATCGAGGAAGCTCTGCAGGAGTGCAGATATCATCTGGGACTTGGCGGGGTGATTTCGGCAGTGCTCGTGGTATTATTGATGACTCTGGCGCGTCCGTTAGTCTATGTCTTCCATGTGACGGATCCTCTGACGATGGACCTGGCCGTAAAGATCATCTATGTGTTTGCGGTCAAGGTATCCCTGCGTATGTTTAACTTCATGATCTTCTGTATTCTGCGTTCTGGCGGGGATGCGAAGATCATCCAGTTCCTGGACGCGGGTCTGGAGTGGATGGTCGGCCTGACCAGCGCGTTTGCGTGTGTCAACCTGTTCCACATGAAGAATATCGCTCTGGTATTGCTGGTAACGCAGCTTGAGCAGTTAGTACGCATGATCCTGGGTATGCACAGGGTGAGACAGAATATCTGGGCGAAAGACCTGACAAAACTGGTAGCGTAGAAATGATGAAGAAACGTGAGTTCGTAATTATTCTTTGTATTATAGGGATTGCCCTGGCGGGGCTGGGTTTTATGCGCTGGCGGGCAGAACAGAAGAAGACGGATACCATCCTGATCGTCTATCACGACAGGGTGATCCAGACTTTTGACGCGAATACAGACGGTTTATATCACGTGGAAGGGGACTATGGTTCTCTGGATGTGGAAGTGAAGGACGGCAGGTGGCATGTGATCAACGAGATCTGCCCCAATCATACGTGTGCTAAAATGGGCTGGAAGACCGTGGAGGATATTTTCCCGATCCAGTGTATTCCCAACGGGATCACGATCATGCCGGCTTCCTGGATGGAAGAGTAATGAATATACAGAAGACAAAACATTTAACTTATCTGACGATGTTGTCCGCGCTGGCAATTATTTTGAACATTGCGGAATCGGTGTATATCGGGCAGATCTTTTACATGGTGAGACTGGGACTGGCCAACATCATCGCCTTGATGGCTATCCGTCTGCTGGGGAAAAGAGATATGTTGATCGTGAACTGTATGCGTGTGATCATCGGTAATCTTCTGCGGGGAATGATCTTCGGCAGTACGTTCTGGATCAGCTGCGGAGGAGTGGTGTTGTCCAGTATCGTACTGATCCTGCTGGACAGGACGAATTCTTCTCTGATGTTTACTTCCGTGTTGTCGGCGATTGCGCATTCGGTGGGACAGGTAATCGTGGTCATGATGTTCTATGCTCAGCCGATGGTAGTGGCGATCCTGCCGTATCTTTTACTGGGAAGTATTCCTACAGGGATATTGACCGGGTTTATTGCGGAGCGTGTCCTGAAGCACATCCGTCCCCTGAAGATAACGAAATTTGATTAAAAAGAAAAAATGTTGTTGTGTTCGTTTTAGGTTTATGCTAATATACAAAAGCACATCAATGGCGCGTTGGTGAAGCGGCTTAACACACCGCCCTTTCACGGCGGCATTCACGGGTTCGAATCCCGTACGCGTCACCATTGAAAACAAAGTCCTGTAAAGGGACTTTTCGGTAATAGGGGTGTCGTACAATGGTAGTACATCGGTCTCCAAAACCGCTGATGGGAGTTCGATTCTCTCCACCCCTGCCACGAAGAATACACGTAGAGATACGTGTCTTTTTTGTTTATTTAGAAAATGGTACTTTGCGGATAATTCCCTTATGGAATGATGCTATAATATATATAATAAAATATTAATAATACAGTTCAGCCTGGAGGTCCTTATGTTAAGACAGTCTAATCGCTTGTTATCCATAGTAATGGCTTTTTTCATTTGCTTCAATAACCTGGTTATGCCGGTAAATGCAGAGGGAGAAGATATTCCTGAAGCAACCGAAGAACCAGTAGTGGAGGTTGTGGAAGAACCTTCAGAAGAAGAGGTTCCGGAAGTAATAGAAGAAGTTATTGAGGAACAGGAAGAAGAGAATATTTCTGAAGAGGAAACAGATCCTGAAGAAGAAACGGAAGAAGGTACTTCAGAAGGTGATTCTGAGAGCGAAACTGATAACGAAATTGACATGCCTCGCGAATCAGAAGGAGAGATTACTGAAGAAGAACAATTAGCAGAAGAAATAACTGACAGCCCAGAGATAGCAGAAGAAAGCATAACTATAGATACAGAAGAAGAACCAGAGTCAAATGACTCAAATGAAGAAGTGGCTGAGGCAGATTTACATGCATCATCTGGAATAACATACACAATATCTGGCGGAACTTTAACAATCAGTGGATCCGGATACATGGAAGATTATCACACTACCGATATATTGCCTGAGTGGAGTCAGTATTCTTCACAAATTACCAGAATTGTTGTAAAACAAGGCATTAAGTATATTGGCATGCGGTCTTTTTATAATCTTACTAATGTTACGTCTGTATCATTGCCTTCTGGTTTGGAAACCATTAATGCTGAAGCATTTAATAACTGTAGTAGTTTATCTTCGATAAACATACCTAACGGAGTTGATTTTATAGGAAGTAACGCCTTTTATGGGTGTAGAAGCCTTACTTCTGTTACTATACCTTCGAGTGTAACAATAATTGGAAGCGCTGCATTCTGTTATTGTGAAAAATTGACTTCAGTAACGCTGCCAAGTGGTTTATCTAGTATTGATTACGGATTGTTTTTCGGCTGCACAAGTTTAAACTCAATTGTAATCCCATATGGAGTAAAAAGTATTGCTGCACAGGCATTCTCTAGTTGTAAAGGATTGAAGACTATAACGATACCAAACTCTGTCACAAGTATTGGTCCAAATGCTTTTATTGGCTGTTCTGGATTAACATCTATTACTATACCAGATAGTGTCACAAGTATAGATGATTCTGTGTTTGCTGAATGCACAAAATTAGTATCCGTAACTTTGCCGAAAAACATTATCAGTATTGGAAAGCAATTATTTATCAACTGTACTAGTTTACGGACAATAACAATACCTGAAAAAGTATGGCGTATAAATGAATATGCATTTTTAAACTGTAGCTCATTATCTACAATAAGGATACCTGTGAGTGTAACAACTATTGATCAAGCAGCATTCCATGGTTGCAATAATCTTAGAACTGTTTATTATGCTGGAAGTCAAAGCCAATGGAATCGTATAACTATCGGGGCTGGTAATGATAACCTTAAAAATGCGACCAGAATAACTATTGAAGTACAGAATACGATTGATGCGATAAATAGTATAGGTGAAGTTACTCTTCTGAAAGAAGCCGCAATCAAAAATGCGAGAGCATTGTATAACGGATTATCAGCTGCTCAAAGACCATATGTCACGAATTATCAAACATTGGTGTCTGCGGAAAACAGATTGTCAGAACTAAAAATAAACCAAGTAATTGGATTGATTGATGCTATTGGTGAGGTTACTTTGGAAAGCAGTACTGCAATACAAACTGCACGAACTGCATATGATAAACTCACTTCATCACAGCAGGCTAGAGTAACAAATTACTCTGTTCTTGTGGCGGCAGAAGAAAGATTGTTTGAGATTCCTATAGAGAATGTCATTTCATTGATTGATGTCATAGGCGAGGTATCATTGGACAGTGATGACCAAATAGGTTCCGCTCGCAATGCATATAACGCTTTAACAGAGGAACAGAAGGAATTAGTAACAAACTATCAGACATTATTAGACGCAGAAGAAACTCTGTCACAATTACAGGTTGACCATGTTATCAGCATGATCGATAGTATCGGAGAAGTGACACTGGATTCTGAGGATAATATCACTACGGTTCGTGGGGCTTATGAAAGACTGACAGATGATCAAAAAGCATTGATTACAAACTATTCGCTGTTGGAGAATGCAGAAGCTATATTAAGCGAATTGCAAATACAAGAAGTCATTACACTCATTGATAATTTACCTGAAGTTATCACCTTGGATGATAAAAATGCAGTGATTGCTGCAAGGCAGGCTTATGAAGCATTAAAAGATAATCAGAAACAACAAGTTACCAACTTTGACGTGCTTGAAAGTGCAGAAGCCATGATAGAAAAACACGAGACTGACAGAGCGGCGGCAGACGCAGTGATTTTAATGATATCAGCATTACCGGAAAATCTTGTGTTAGGAGATCAAAGTGTTGTTGAATCTGTCCATGCAGCATATGAATCACTCACAGAAGATCAGAAAGCATTAGTAGATAATTATGATGTGCTTGTTCAGGCTGTGTTAACAATTGAAGAACTCCAGGTACAAGACGTTATCGCAAGAATAAATGAGTTGCCTGAAACCATAACACTAGAAGATAAAAACACTATTGAGGGAATCCGCACAACTTATGACGCATTGACAGATGATCAAAAAGCCAGAATAACCAATTATGAGACTCTGATTGCTGCTGAGGAAACTATTGCTGCCGAGGAAGAAGAACTAAGGTGGGGTGAAATCCTGGAAGAAGACAGGCATCTGGTAGAAAGTTCTTACGACATTCCAGATGGTATATGGGTTGCAGGAATACCAAAAGCAGTTGAGTATGACGGAACTAAAAAGACGACAGAATTCAGAGTTTATGACACCAATCTTTTAGTGTCAAAATCAAATTATTCAGTAGCTTATAAGAACAATACAAAAGCCGGCACTGCAACAGTTACCCTGAAAATGAAGGGAAATTACAAGGGCACTCAGATCATTAACTTCAATATCACTCCAGTTGATATCACAGAGGAAGAAGTTGTTCAGATCGATCCGATCTCTGCACAGACAACAGGTAAAACATTAACACCTGTACCGGTATTGTACTGGAATGGTAAGAAACTGAAGAATAAAACGGATTACACAATAGACTATGGTGACTGGGACAGAAAGAGTGCAGGCACATATGAGATCACAGTCAATGGTAAGGGTAACTATACCGGATCCAGAACCGTGACTCTGAAGGTCGCAGAGAAGGGAACAGAAGTTGCCGTATCCAAACTGTCTGTGACAATCAAGGGGATCACCTATAAGGAAGATATGGACTTCAATACAGATATCCTTCCTACATTAGTAGTGAAATATGGTAAGTCAACAGTATTGTCCAGAGAGAATGGTGATTACACAGTTACAGATATTCCGGTAATTGACAGTATCGGGACTTATACGTTCAGAATCGTCGGTGACGGAACGAAA
>JAFWFE010000051.1 GCA_017512555.1 Solobacterium sp.
ACGATTGCCTGGATCTCTGTCATACCAAGCTGCTGGAATGCGAACTTGCGGCGGTGTCCGGCGATCATCTCATAGCCGTTACCGTCCTTGGCGGGTCTTACGAATACCGGTACCATCTGTCCGTTCTCCTGAATGGAATCAATGAGCTTCAGCATGTCCTGATCCAGAGAAACATGGAAGGGATGTCCTTCAAAGTCTCTGATCTGATCGATTGGAATGGTCACTACTTTCTCAGCACCGTTATCTCTTGCCTGTTCTCCGGACTGGAGAAGGCTCTCGTAACTGGGAAGGTTTAATTTGTTTGCCATGGTTCACCTCATCTTTCCAGGTCTTTCTTCTTTTCACGATGATCTTTCAAAAACTCTTTCGTGAATTCCTCATAAGCCTTGGAGGCTTTGGAATCGGAAGAGAAATCATAGATGGATTTCCCGTGTATGGCAGATTCAGAAACCTTCGTAGCTATCGGGATATACGATTCATATACTTTTATATGCTTTCCGAATGTTTCTTTCACGGATTCAATTGTGTCTTTTGCAATATTCGTCTGCATGTTGACTAAAGTGAAGACGATACCGGAATACTTCAGATCCGGCTTCATGTTGGTGCGGACTTCCTCGATCGTTCTTACGAGCTGGGTCATACCGATGGCAGGAAGGTACTGCGGCTGGACAGGGATCAGGATCTCATCCGCAGCGACGATGGCGTTGATGGTGAGTATTCCCAGCGTAGGGGAACAGTCGATGAGGACATAATCGTAATCATCCTTGATTGCTTCAATACCGTTTGCCAAGATCTTCTCTCTCATGAAGACACCGGCAAGCCTTGGCTCATATTCCGAAAGACTGATGTTGGAGGGAATCAGATCAACACCCTCATCATGATGAAGAACGATTTCATCAAACCTTACTGGTTCCTTACGGATCGAGGATTCGATGACGTCTGAGACTGTATGATCCAAAGCATCCACATTCTGCCATCCCAAGCAAGCCGTGAGATTTGCCTGGGGATCCAGATCGATCAGAAGCACTTTCTTACCAGCTTTGGCTAAACCGATACCTAGGTGCTCTGTAGTTGTGGTCTTGCCGACACCGCCTTTCTGATTGGCTACGGCAATGACCTTACATTTCTGCATAATAAAAACTCCTTTCCATATGGCAATATGGCTATGTAAGAAAGGAGTCTGTTACAGGTTATAAGTCAGCGACGAAACTGGAATTTGTCTATCTCTTTATCATCAACGGAGAACCGTACTCATCGATACCATTGTCAACAAATCCGAGAGATACCCAAAATCTGCGGGAATCTTCTTTCGCATAGTTTAGAGCATAGTACAAAGCACCATCATTCTTTGTGTACTCAAAAAATATCTGAGCACATTCGTGACCTGTTCCATTACCTCTATACTCCGGGAAAACCCAGAAATCCAGAATGAAACATTTTCCGTCTTCACTCTTAAAAGTACAGTATTGAGATGCGCCGATTCTAACCCCATCACGCACGAAATATACCATATGTAACGTATCTGGAGTGCGAAGCATATGACCTTTTAATACATCTCGATATTCTGAACTTTGATAATACTCTTTTTCTTCATCCGTGGTAATCATCCCATCATCAACTAAGTACCGAAACTGAATGTCCCAGTACTCATTGATTCTTTCTACCGGTATTTCTTCAATCCTTATCATTTATTCTCCTCCACAAATCCGCGATTTATCGAGCTCTGTTCAGGATCGCCGCCTCTGCTTCTTCTCTGGAAGGGTAGATCCTGGACTCTCTTACTTTGACACCACCGCCGTTATTGAAGCGGATCGTATAGAAACCTCCGGAGTACTTCAGAACGGTTGCTTCCTTGATCAGGTTTTTATTCCCTCCGGTCAGAAAGACTTTCTGTCCTGGCTGATATTTGCCGTTCATAGTACCTCCTTGAGGATATTATACCGCATTGGATAGTATCGCCGGTATCCTCCTGCGGTATGTATCAGGTAAGAGAAAAGCTCCCTGTTACAGGAGCTTCCATGTATACGAAGTGCTTATAAGTGCTTATAAATCTTCATATCTTTCCGGCAAATTGGGGAGAAATTGGGGAAGATTGGGGAGTTTTGCCTTGTGAAATGTACAAAATTTACCATCGGAAGGCCTTTATAAGCCTTTATATCTGCTCATATCTCCGCTTTTTGCCTGTTTTTCAATGTCTTATCTGGGATCTACTCTCCGCGCTGCTTCATTGTCGGGAACAGGATGACGTCACGGATGCTCTCGCTTTCCGTAAACAACATGACCAGTCTGTCGATACCGTATCCGATACCGCCTGTCGGAGGCATGCCG
>JAFWFE010000052.1 GCA_017512555.1 Solobacterium sp.
CTGGATATGCGCATGGACAGGAGCCAGAAAAAGACCGCGCATGATGTGGTGAATCAGTACGCAGAGGACGATCTGGCGGCGATTCTGAGGGATTACGGTGAGGAACGATACAGTAAGCTCATCGCCCGGAAAATCGCGGAAACAAGGCGGAAACAGCCGATTCACACAACCTATGAACTGGTGGATGTCATACGGTCAGCGCTTCCAGAGAAAGAGCTGAGAAAAAAAGGACATCCGGCCAAACAAACATTCCAGGCCTTGCGTATTGAAGTCAATGATGAACTCAATACTTTACAAAAAGGATTAAGTGATTCCCTGACGATGCTGAAGATCGGCGGCCGCTGTGCCGTGATCACCTTCCACTCCCTCGAAGACAGGATTGTCAAGAAGATATTCAAAGATATGTCTACTGCTCCATTTGTGGATCCCAGACTTCCACTCAAGGAGACACAGATGGAGCAGGCCTCCTTCTCACTGGTAAACAAGAAAGTGATTGTTGCCGCGGAAGAGGAACAACAGACCAACCACCGTTCACACAGTGCGAAATTAAGAGTAATAGAAAGGATACGCTGACATGGCAAAGATCGTAAGAAGAAAAAAGAAAAAAAGATTCAAGCTGATGACATTCTCATTTGTTTTTCTGATGTTCTCCGCAACATTATATCTTGCAAGTTCTTTGTTCCTGCGTACCTATAACAATGCTCTGAGTTCCAGAAAACAGGAGATCGAATCCAAGATCGCTGTTCTGGAAGTCGAAAACAGCGCTGTAAAAGTGGAAATTCAACAGCTGATCACCAAGGACCGTGTTGACAATATCGCCGATGAAAACGGTCTTCGTCTGAATCAGAACAATATTGTAGCTATTGCCTCTGTAGGAGAATAAGATGCGTCGTGGAAGACGCGCTACAGCAGTTATTTTTCTTAGTACATTAGCGGTAATGATTTTAATTGCCTCTAATGTTTTTTTCGTTTCCATTTACAAGGTACATCTTCGCTCAAATACAGATCTTTCTGCTTATGCAGATTCTGCCAACACGGTCAGAGAAATCACCAAGGCAACCCGCGGAAACATCTATGACCGCAACGGTACGATCATCGCCCAGGATAACAAGACTTACAACATCGTGTGTATCCTTGCCAGCTGGCGTCCTTCTCCCAGCGGAAAAGTCACCTGGGTAGAAGACAAGCAGGGGACAGCATCCGCCTTGTCCAGAATCCTGAAGATGGATTACGATACCTGCCTGAATTTCCTCAAGCAGGATGTCTACCAGACTGAACTTGGTCTTGCGGGAAGAAACATCTCCAAGGCAACCATGGAGGAAATCAGTGCTCTGCGTCTGCCCGGTGTGGAATTCACTGACTCGATCCAGCGTGTATATCCGCTGGGGACGTTTGCGTCGAATCTGATCGGCTTTGCGCAGTCGGATGAGACCGGCTCAACGATCGGACGTATGGGCGCAGAACTGTACCTGGAAAACTACCTGCGCGGTATTGACGGAAGCCGTACCTATCAGGCAGATAAAAACGGGTATATCCTGCCGGGAATGAAGGAAGAAGTTGTCAGTGCGGTAAACGGAAGTAATGTCTACCTGACCCTGGACCAGCAGATTCAGGAAAGCCTGGAAGAATCATTCAAGTTATCCGATGAGATCTTCGGTATCTATCGTGCCTGGGGATCCGTCATGGAAATCCGCAGCGGAAAGATCCTGGCCTGGGGACAATCACCATCCTTTGACCCGAATACCCTGGAGATTACCGACTATAACAACTACGGCGCACAGCTACCGTATGAACCGGGGTCTACCCTGAAGACATTTACCTATGCGGCTGCGATCAACGAAGGTGTCTATGACGGAGAAGCCAAAGTCAACGGCGGACCGTACTGTTTCCTGGCAGATGAGAATAATAACCCTGTACGTGTGGATACCAGGGGATACGGCTGTATCTACAATGCCGGACGTAAGGATTACGGCTGGGCAGACTATGACCACGGACTGATCTGGTCGGCGAATACGATCACGGCAGAAGTACAAAATACCCTGATCACACCGGATATCCATCTGGACTATCTGAAGAAATTCGGTTTCTTCCAGCCGGTGATGACTGATGGTCTTCCCGAAGAAACCGGATATCTGAACTTTATCTGGCCGGCGGATAAACTGTCACTGTGCTACGGACAAGGATCCACGGTAACGATGTTACAGATGTTACAGGCATACAGCGCGATCTTCGGTGACGGAAACATGGTGCGTCCGTACTTTATTGAATCGATCCGGGATGCGTATGATAACCATGTGATCTACCAGGCGGAAACCAAGATCACCGGTACTCCGATTACGGAAGAATCCGCAAAGGAGATCCAGCGAATACTATACAGAGTCATGAATGAGAATGACGGTACAGCCAGACACTATCGTATTGACGAAGCGTCTCTCATGGGAAAGACCGGTACAGCTGAAGTCGCGATCAACGGCAACTATAACACCGGCACAACGATCACCTCGGTGATGTGCGCCATGCCTGCGGAAGATCCCCAGGTCCTGGTGTATTACTGTTTTGAGGCGCCGTATAACCCCAACGGACAGTATTACACGGAACCGGTGAGAAGTCTTCTGCGGAAGACAGCGATGCGTCTGGGCTTTGCAAAAGGGCAGGAGCAGCAGGAGAATCCCGAAGAAATCCAGCCGGGAGATGTAATCCATACATTTGAGATGCCTTCCGTACTGAATCATTCTCTGGAATATGCGGAGAATAAACTGATGAATACGGAAACCAATCTGTACTGGCTGGGTAACGGAAATACCGTCATTGACCAGTATCCGGCTTCCGGAAGTGTGATCTCCACAGGTCAGAAAGTATTCCTTCTGACCGATACCAACAGCTTTATCATGCCGGACATGAAAGGCTGGACAAGAAAGGACGTAACCGGTTTGTGGGCTGTAACCCAGTTCGGATTCAAGCTTGTCGGGGAAGGGAAGGTAACTTCCCAAAGTGTACCTCCGGGAACCTTGATCAGCAGGGGAACTGAAATAGAAGTTGTATTTGAATGATAAAGCATATATAATTTAGCGGGCTTGAAAGGAGGATAGAGATGGTCGTTAGAACAGTCATGGGATTTTTGATCAGTCTGGCATGTATCTTTGTCTTTATGCCTCCGTTTATCCGTTTTCTGAAGAGAATCAGTTTTAACCAGAGTGTCAGTGAATACAGTCTGGAAGAATTCCAGATGAAAGCCAAGACACCGATCATGGGCGGTATCCTGTTTATTGTCGTACCGGTGATCGTTTCCCTGATCTCCGTACCTGATGCGCTTCATGATCTGGATCTGATCATCGTCCTGCTTACGTTTGCGGGGTATGGAATCATCGGCTTTATCGATGATTACCTGATCGCGGTAAAGAAGAATAACGATGGCTTGAAACCGTGGGCAAAGTTCCTTCTGCAGGTGATTCTGGCATTTGCGGTCTTCCTGCTGTACAGGGAAGATGCCGGGTTGTCAGTCACATTACTGTTCAGCCGTAAATCGATTCATCTGGGTTTCTTCTATATTATCCTGATCCTGTTCATGTTCTCCGGTGCCAGCAACGCGGTGAATCTTACGGATGGTATGGATGGTCTGGCGGCAGGCTGTGAAGTCTTCGCGTTATTACCGTATTTCCTGTTTGCGTATCGTCAGGGACAGTACAGTATCTCAGTATTCGTTGCCTGTCTGTTAGGAGCTCTTGCGGGCTATCTGCACTTCAATATCCATCCGGCTAAGATCTTCATGGGGGATACCGGTTCTTTGTCACTAGGCGCGGTTCTTGCGGCTCTGGCAATGGTTCTGAAGAAGGAGTTATCCCTGATCGTGATCGGTGGTGTGTTCGTCCTGGAAACGTTGTGTGTGATCATCCAGATCGGTTCTGTAAAACTACGCGGTAAGCGGGTCTTCCCGTATACACCGATTCATTACGCCTTTGTGGTGAAGGGAATCCCGGAAGAAAAGGTTGTCCGTTACTTCTGGGTATGCGCAATCTTATTTGCGATGATCGGCTATTATATTGCGTATTAGGATATTCGGAAAGAAGTGCAGGGATTGGCAAGACAATTCCTGTTTTTTTTGTTAGTGCTTTTTTATTCATGGAATAAAAGATAAAATTGATTTAAGGACTTTATTTCAGTACCGTATGAGCCAAAGAACGCGGACTACCTGCAACAATTGAAATAAAGATTGACAAACCTGCTAATATCTGTCAATACTAAAGCTGCCGGATTATAGATTTCTGTAAAACCATAACGAAAAGGCCAGATCAAGAATCTGGTTTTTAAAACCAGTGCTGCTCAGCCTTCAGTTACACTGATTATTTTGTTTTA
>JAFWFE010000053.1 GCA_017512555.1 Solobacterium sp.
CACATACGTGGTATGACGGCGGTTGATCTTCGTCCAGAGTATGTTGGACTTCGGTACACTGTGATACGTCTCCGTGAGATATTTCTCACCCATCTCACGGGGAAAGATCTCCTGAAATGTATAATAGTCCGGCAGAGGTATGGCCAAGTCGATATCATCATCCCAGGGGATAAATCCCTTATGCCTGACTGCGCCTAAAAGCGTACCGCAGTAAAGAGAATAACGAATATGATGTTTCTCACATACCGCTGCGATATCTTTCAGTGTATCCAGCTGGGCTTCGTGTAGTCTGCGGATATCCATCAGTGCTTCTCCACACGTATAACTTCCGCGCCTGGCAGCGCAAGATATCCCCAGTTCTCTGTTTCCCAGTTCAGATTTCTTGCCGGAAGACTATCTTCGTGGACAAAACTAAGTCCGTATACCCGGTCCACATTCAGGTTTGTGCCGGCTTCATCACGTACAAAGAAACAGTAGATCGTATTATAGGTATCATTCGTAAAGGAAGAGATATCCACATCGATATCCAGTTCAATCTTCTCCCCCGCATGACAATCACAGATATCATACAAGAAGTACGTACCCAGTTTGACATCGTTTGTATTACTGACCTCGATACGTAGTCCAAGTTTCTCCACATCCTGTTCCGTCTGGAGTACCATGTGAAGCTTCATCGGCTCATCCCGGTAGAAGTAAATGGAATCCCGGTCCCTGTATTCCGCGGAAACGATCCGTATACGCTCATCGTGGAGCCAGTCCGGCCGGATCTCCTCCCGGTAATCACGGGTGTGTTTCTCGGTCTGAAACTGCTTCAGATAGAACTCTATGGCCTCTCCGGTATTCCCGTCAAACACGAGATTTCCCCGGTTCAGCACAATCACGCGGTCACATAACTGCCGGATCTGGTTCATGTTGTGACTGACGTAGAGTACCGTTTTCCCCTCGGAGGTTACTGCCTCTTTCATCTTCTTCAGACACTTGTTCTGGAAGGCAATATCTCCTACTGCAAGTACTTCATCCATGATGATGATCTCACTGTCCAGATGCGAAGCGACCGCGAAACCAAGTTTGGTATACATCCCGCTGGAATATCTCTTGACCGGAGTATCGATGAACTCCCGGAGTTCCGAAAACTCAATAATCTCTTCGATCTTGGCATCGATCTCTGACTTGGTCATCCCCAGGATCGCCCCGTTCATGTATATATTCTCACGTCCGGTCATTTCACCGTCAAAGCCGGTGCCCACCTCCAACATGGATGTGACCCGTCCGTACAAGTCAATCGATCCTTCCGTAGGTGCCATTACTCTGGATAACAGTTTCAGGAAAGTACTCTTACCGGCTCCGTTCTCTCCGATGATACCGATGGATTCTCCGCGGCGGAACGTCAAACTCAGACCCTTAAGCGCATAGAAAAAATCCTGTTCCTCTCCGATTCTTCTCAGCGGATCATCCTTGCCCCGGCGTCTCGCCCACCAGCTCTGCAGATCCTGACGAAAAGACTCTGTGCCGATCTCACCCAGACGATATCTCTTCTTCAGATTTTTTACTTCTACCATTACTGACTGGTTCATATTACTCCTACACCGTATCCATGAAATTACGTTCCATCTTGTTAAAGACCAAGATACCAAGAACTGCCGCAACTACCGTAAACACAACCGAAATGACCAGACTGTACACCGGTGCTCCGCCGACACCCAATACCATCTTTCTGAAAAACTCCATCGGATATGTCAACGGATTTAATAACTCCAATGTACGCAGCCATCCCGGATTCAATATGGACAGCGGATATACCACCGGTGTCGCATACATCCACAAACGCACCACATACCCCACCAGTATCCGTAAATCCCTGTACTTTGTCGTAAAACTGGAAACGAGAATACCGCATCCCATCGCCATCATTCCTACCCAGCACAAGATAATTACGATCCAGAACCACGTAATGTAGGGAATCGCCATCCCGTGGAACGAATACCACACACAGAGAATGACCAGCACCGGCAACTGAATCAAGAACTCAATCACCGAGACCAGCATCTCAGAGAAAGCCATCACAAGCCGCGGGAAATACACTTTGCCAAAAATATACGCATGATTGCGGAAAAGATCCGCACAGCGGAAGAAGACAATCGAAAAATACGACCAGAGACCATTCATCGCCAGATAAAACATGATCTTAGGAAGTCCTTCGGTATCAATACCGGCAACTGTCCCAAAAAAGATGGTATACATGATACTGGTCATGGTTGGGGATAGAATCAGCCACAAAGGTCCCAATACAGTCTGTTTATAACGAACCAGAAGATTCTTTTTCGTAAACAACCAGATCAGATCTCTGTAGTTCCACGTTTCTTTCAGATTAAATGTTAAAAAACTGTGGCTGCTGTCCACATGGATATGATAATTTGTGTCTTGTACCTGATTTGACATTTCCTTATATAACCGAGATGATATTACTATACTATTATAGTATCACTCATCTATCTACGAACAAAACAACAGATATATTCACTAATTCCACACAAGTAATAAATACGGTTTATACAAATAGATAAGGAGTCTGAAATGATAAAGATCGCTGTCTGGGGATATGCCGCTTATGGCAGACGTATGGTAGAAAGTATCAAAAACATTTGTTCTGATCAGTATGAATTAACTGCGGTTTATGACCGCAGATATGAACAACTTAACGCACAAAATACAGACCCTGATTATTTCCCTCTAAGTAATCCGGATAATATCCTTTCAGATTTTCAACAGGGTGTATTTGAGAAGATCCTGCTTTGTATGTTCAAAGGCGAAGAAGAAGCTGTAACATTCCTGGAAGAAAATCATATTCCCCGGATACGTCTTGGTTCAAAAGAAGACTTTTATCCTCTATCTGCGTTTGAACACATCGCAAGCCCTTTCGAAATCACACAAGATCACTACGAATTACATGTGCTGAAGAATATGCGGTATGCGATGCCCAATTACTTTAAAGTAGATCTCGGTTATCTGTTTGACCGGGACGGGAAAGTCCTGAAAGATCCTTTTACTGTTTATCCATTACCGGTCTTTGTTAAATTCGCTGAAGATTTCCCGTTTATATTCAAAAACCCGAAAGCAGAAATCATCCCCATGCCTGGTCAATATTGTGTACTGACAAAAGCGAATTGTTCGAATTACTGGCATTTTACGTATGAAAACATGGACTGTGTATGGCTCCTGGAAGAAAACGGATATACCGGAAAGTATGTTATAAACAATGAATCTTATTGTAAGGAACTGATGTTAATTGCCGGAATTAGTCCTGACAGAATACTTACAACGGATGATTTCGACTTTAACAAGATCTATGAACTAGAAGAATTATTCTATGTCAAACTGGTGGATAACTCCAGATACCACTCTGCCTTTGTGCTGAAGCGAATGGCAGATCATATCAAAAGCACACTTCCCAGAGATCCCTCTCTGCCA
>JAFWFE010000054.1 GCA_017512555.1 Solobacterium sp.
CCAACTCGCTGGGACTTACCAGTTTATCCGATATGAACGGATACTACTTCAATGATTTTTCCGAGAATCTGTACGGAATGGCTCAGACTCTGGAAAAAGAAGGGGATATGACAGTCCGTCTGCATATTTATCCTGAACTCGCGGCTGACCGCAGCAATGAAAAGGCTCTTGAACTGAAAAAACGCATCAATTCAGAAGTTGTCAGGATCAGCGGCCTGAAGGGATTTCTGGACGGAGTCGCGGCTACGTATACAGCCCTTCTTATCGACCCGTATACAGACAGACCTGACACCTGCGGTATAGACGTTCCGAAAGTAACTGTGGAAGAACTGGAGGAATATGTTCTCAGAAGCAATAAGAGCGGGTTATCAGTAAGACTGCACGCTATCGGCGACGGCGCTGTAAGAATGGCTCTTGACGCATTCGAAAAATCCAAGAAAGCAGGATATACAGACGGTGTTGTAAATGTTATCGAACATATAGAAGAGATCCTGCCGGAAGATATTCCGCGGTTCAAGGAGATCGGCGTAGTTGGTTGTATGCAGCCGGCGCATCTGCTTCTGGATTATGAGGAAAAACCTGTCCGGGTAGGCGACAGGGCAAAACTCATGTGGGCCCACAGGACTCTGCTGGACGCGGGAATGGATCTGGCTTTCAGTACGGATTTCCCGATCATACCTCTCGGACCATACAGAGATCTGTATGTTGCCACTACCAGAAAAACTGAAAGCGGCGAAGATACAGGGACCAACCAGGAAGAAGAAAAGATCACTCTTGAAGAGGCGATCACGGCATATACAAAAACATCTGCCAAAGCCATCGGCAGAGATGATATCGGAGTTCTCAAGGAAGGAAATCTGGCGGATATCGTAATACATGACAGAGATCTTTTCGCCTGCGATCTTGATGATATCAAAGACGTACGCCCGTTCATGACGATAATGGACGGTAAAGTGGTCTATAAGAAATAAAGTGTCAAAAACAATAATAGGATTGTTTGGATAATATAGGTTTATTGTTTAGTTAGGAGGTTAGTTATGGATTATGGAGCATTGTGTCTGATCCCTCTTGCGGTGGTTATCATTTGCGCGCTCATTACGAAGCGTACGATGGAATCGCTGCTGCTGGGAACATTTATCGGATTCATAATTATAAGTCCGAATCCAAAGGAATTTATTCCAAATTTTATTAACACGTTCTACACGGTCATAGCTGATGCGACTACCATCTGGGTAATTCTGGTATGTGGTCTCTTCGGTTCACTTATCGCTCTGATCGAAAAATCAGGAGGAACAGAAGGATTCGCAAAACTGACAGAAAAAGTAGCTAAGGGCAGAAAATCAGCATTGATATGCACATGGATCCTCGGTATCATCATCTTTATCGATGAGTATCTGAACGCTCTGGCAGTTGGATTCTCAATGAGAAGACTGACAGATAAGTACAACATCCCGAGAGAAGAACTTGCGTATGTTGCAAACTCAACAGGCGCTACCGTAACAGTTCTTATCCCGTTCACCACATGGTCGGCTTTCATGATCAGCCAGATCGTTGCTGTACTTGGTATGGATGCCAGTGAAGGAACCAGCATGTACCTGAAGGTTATCCCATTCGTTATCTACGGCTGGGTAGGAACTCTGATCGTTCCGCTCTTCATCCTGAGAGTCATC
>JAFWFE010000055.1 GCA_017512555.1 Solobacterium sp.
ATATTATCTTTCCTGTGCAAAGCGTTTCTTCAACGTTATCGGCGCAACGATGTGTATGCATAACCCGGACAGCTGGGAAGGCTGGGCATGGGGCGGCCAGCACCATTTTGGCGGCTCTGCACATAACGGCGGAGCAGAAGCATACAGCACAGTTGAAGACTGCTTGCAGAATTCTGAATTCATCGTATTCTGGTCCTCTGATCCGGAATCGACTGCCGGTAACTATGCCGGACAGGAAGGTACGATCCGTCGTGAATGGATCAATAAATTAGGAATCCCTGTCGTTCATATCGACCCATACCAGAACGCAACAGCAGCCTTTGTCAGAGGCCGCTGGATCTGCCCGAGACCAGCAACAGATGCTGCACTTGGTATCGCGATCGCAAATGTCTGGATGAAAGAAGATCTGTACGACAAGGATTATGTAAAGAAGAGAACATACGGCTTCGAAAAATGGGAAGAGTATGTATTAGGAAAGACGGACGGAATCGACAAGACTCCGGAATGGCAGGAAGATATCACCGGTGTTCCGGCAAGAACCGTTCGTGCACTTGCAAGATACTGGGGAACCCACAAGACCTATCTTGCCTGCGGGTCCATGACCAGTTTTGGTTCTGCCTGCCGTACCGCATTCGGTACTGAGTGGGCACGTGTCTGCGTCTGCCTGATCGCAATGCAGGGCTGGGGCAAACCTGGCGTTAATTTAGGAACGCTGCAGTTTGGTACTCCGCTGGATGTGAAGTTCTTCTTCCCTGGTTATGCAGACGGCGGTTTCTCCGGCGACTTTATCGGAACCGGTGCCGGCGTTGCGCTTTACAACAGAATGCCGCAGACTCCTTCTGTAAGTTCCGAATATCAGGCAATCCCGCGTCTGATGCTTCCGGAAGCAATCATGTCCAAGGGAGAAGCAGATATCACCTGGCATCAGCTTGGTGTTTACTCCGTACACTCCCAGTTCATGCAGCTTCATTATCCGGCTCCGGGTCATGAAAGAGTCCGCATGTACTACAAGTACGGCGGATCCCATATGGGAACACAGCCGGAATCCAAACGTTATGCAAAACAGTATCGCTGTGACAGCTTAGAGTTCGTCGTCAACCAGTCCGTGTGGTTCGAGGGTGAGGCAAGATTTGCGGATATTATCCTTCCTGCATGTACGAACTTTGAGCGTTGGGATATCGGAGAGTTTGCTTCCTGCGGCGGTTATATTCCGAACTCTTATCTGCAGAACAACTCCCGTGTGATCTTCGTACAGCATAAATGTATTGAGCCGCTCGGTGAGAGCAAGGCGGACTTCGATATCTTCCAGGAAGTTGCCAACAGACTGGGACTCTGGCAGGTATACTCCGAAGGAAATACCGAGTATGACTGGGCAAAGAGATATTATGAGGCAACGGATATGGCAAGAGTCATGCCGTGGGGCAAGTTCATTAAGAAGGGCTATTACGTTGTTCCGCCGCTTCCGGCAAACAGACGTGATCCGGTTGCTTACCGCTGGTTTGCAGAAGGAAGAAAGAAAGATACACCGGAGCTTACACCGCTGCCGTCTGAATACTACGGACGTTACGGCGAAGGTATGCAGACGCCGTCCGGCCTGATCGAGTTCGAAGCTCAGACCTTAAAGAGATTTGATCCGAATGATGAAGAGAGACTTCCGATCTGTACTTATATTCACAGTTTCGAAGGTGTCGGATCTGATCTTTACGCAAAATATAAATTACAGATGATCTCACCTCACTCAAAGTATTCCTTCCATACGATGGGTGACTTGAAAGATACGAACATCAACGATATTCAGGAACACAGACGTCTGATCGACGGCCATCGCTTCTGGGTATTCCGTATGAATACAAAAGATGCGGAAGAAAGAGGCCTGAAAGACGGAGATGTCGTTGAGGTTTATAACGACAGAGCAAAAGTTCTCTGTGCGTTAGAGACGACCGAACGTGTTCCGAAGGGCGTATGCCACTCCTATGAGTCCTGTGCTGACTATGTCACACTGGAAAATGATCCGGGTGGAGATGATACTACCGAGATCATGGGCTGCGTCAACAACCTGACTCCTAGCAGATTCCTTACAAAGCACGCACATGGCTTAGCGGTTAACTCCTGCCTTGTGGAAGTCAGAAAATGGGAAGGAGGTAAAATCGGATGAAAAAGTTTCATATGATTATTGACCTTGAGAAATGTGTAGGCTGCTTTAACTGCATGTTAGCCTGCAAAGATGAGCATGTTGGGAACTCCTGGCTCCCTTATACCCAGGAAGCTCCGAAGCATGACCATAAATGGATCTGCCCGACACTTACTGAAAGAGGCGAGGCTCCGTATACAGAAGTAACTTACGTTACCAGAACCTGTATGCACTGCGACAATGCTCCGTGCGCAAAGAAATATCCGGACGTCTTCATTAAGAGAAGCGACGGTATCATGCTGATCGATTATAAGAAAGCAAAAGATCC
>JAFWFE010000056.1 GCA_017512555.1 Solobacterium sp.
ATTTGCGTTATGGGAGGATAGAAATATGAACCGAATTACACAACTGATTCTTTCCGTTGTCCTGTGCTTTTCTTTGACATCATGCGCAGGAGGAGCACCGGCAACTCCAACACCAGAAAGCACAAAGAATACAACAGAAGAAGTATCGTCTGAAAAGGCGATGGAGAATTTCCTGGCAAAGGTAGATGCCTGTAACTACACGGTAGATGCGAAAGATCACCTGAAGATATCGGTATATTCCAAAGATCAGGTCAACTTTGAATATGCTGAAGACATGTATAACGATTTCACGGTAATGAGTGTGGATAATGAAGCATTCCAGGCATTTCTTACCGAAGACGGATTGGAAGAAGTCAGCTTCGTTGATGAAGGTAGTGCGGTTGATGCGGCTGAGAACCGCCTGCTGAATTACTGGATGGATGAAAATGTATCGGATGGGAATATCTGGAATCTTTTCTATAACGATCAAGAAGAACCACTGAAGTTTGTGTCTTATGAAGATGTCGTCAAACAAACCGTGATGTCCTTTGTAGGATATGGAGATAACGTTCTCCGGCTCATGCATGAAGTATACATGACCCTGGATGCGGAAGATCCAACTTTGGTTCACCTGCAGGCAGAAGTAGATGATGATATGGTTGCCCGTATTTTCCCGGACGATATTGATGTTACAGTGACATTCGGTGATGCGGAAAGCAATCCTCTGGCGGATAAATGGATGAGTAATCCCGCATATCCGGAAGGAAGAACCGGATGGACCGAAGGAGATATCTTTATCCTGAACTCTGTATTCTTACCCGGATACGGCAAGGATGCCTTACCATTCCCGTCCTTTGCGAGTTACGCGTTTAAAATCGATGAAGAAAACTTCGTGTTTGATGATGAAGTCAGTATCCGTGATTCCCGCGCCACCGAAAAAGATATGCAGGATTACATCGCAGAACTGCTGAAGAACAACTTTACGGAAGTAAAGGACAAAGACGCTGACGGTGTGGAGAAGACATACTACCGCAGATTGTTAAGAGATGAGTATAACTGCTATACATCCGTGAATCTCGAATACGACAACGGTGTAAACATGGTTGCGAATAAGTACTACGATTTCCCTGTCTATGAGAATCAGGATGAAATCAATAAAGTGATTCAGGCTCATGGTTATCTGCCGCTTCCTGCATCTGCGAACATCAAGTCTCTGTACGCAAGGGACAGTGCAGATCAGTTAACTGAGTCCTGGCTGTACTTCTTCAACTATGATTTATTGCTGTACGTGGATGTGGATTACGAGGATTATGATGATCTTCTGGAGTATCTGAATGCGTATGGAGACGCGTTAGTAAAAGACGGTTACCACCCGGTATATACTGATGAAACCGAACAGGAAATCGACCGTTATGAATCCGAAAATGAATTCAGCAGTTTCCGCTATCATGTCGAAGATGGCGTTGTAACACTCTTGTTCAAATCTGAGAAGTATATAACCGCGGATGAAGCAGAGAAGATGATCCAGGCTGCAGGATTCCCGGCAATTGATCTGAAAGACTATACATCCTGCCGTGATCTGAAGAAGTTTGAAAAAGTCCAGTACGGCAGAGATTTCAAGACATATCTCACACTGAGCCAGGCGTATGACACTGTTCAGGAAGCCGAAGATTTCCTGAGCGCGTATGAGGCAGTTCTGGAGGATGCAGGATTTGGCAGAACGAATCCGGCCAATGTCGGCACAAACAAGCAGATTGCGATCTGCAACGAAGACACCGGATTGCTTATGGGAGTGGACTTCACCGAACAGAACGGAGGAGCACTCATCAACTTTGAATTCAGCGCTGAATAACTGAACAAGAGTATTCTTGGACAGACATGTACAGGAATACTCTTTTCTGTAACCAATCCCTGAGACACTTCTTGTCTCATTACATAAAACAGGAGATTTGCTCACTTTATGTCCTGTTTTATCCGTGCAGACAGACATATGCTGTAACCAGAAAGGAGGTCATCGGAATATGGATCTGATGAAAATCGGAAGATTCCTGCAGGATCTGCGCAGAGAAAAAGGAATCACACAGGAAGAACTGGCAGAAAAGGTAGGAGTAGCCCGCAGAACGGTATCACGCTGGGAAACAGGTAGTAATATGCCGGACCTGGATATTCTGATTGAACTGTCAGACTACTATGACGTTGAGCTCCGTGAGATCCTGAACGGAGAAAGGAAAAGTGAGCATATGAATGAAGAATTAAAAGAAACAGTACTGCAGGTTGCGGATTACAGCAGCGAAGAAAAGACAAGATTACTGAAGAGAATGCACTGGCTGTATATCGCCGGGTTGGCAGGATTCGTGGTATTCCTGGTCATTACTTTCCTGGGACTGGATGAAACAGCACCATACGAGTTTATCGGCAGTTTTGGCCTTGGCATAGCTTTTGGCATGATCATCATCGGCGTGATCTTCACCAGCAGATATGCGTCAAGGATCCGGGAATTCAAACTGAGACTTCTGCGGAAAACAAGAGGAGATTTTTGATGAATAACTTGATAAAGATAGCGTTTATGATAGCGGCCGGGACGATTATGTATAGCCGTCTCATCCACGAATTGCCGCAATGGCTGGCAATCATCCTGTACAATACATCCATTATCCTGTTTACTCTGGGGATGTATAAAACAAGAAAAAAGAAAGCTTGATCTTCATTGAAAAATGAAGATTTTTCTATGCTTAGATAGTGGTACAATAATAAAGTCATATTTACCGTGATGTATAATCATGGATTTATCATTTGGGAGGCTTTATGTTGAAAAAAGGCAGAAGAATCAGCAATGTATTTTCTCTGTTCCTGGCTTTGATGCTGGCAGTTCCCCAGGGTATTACCGTATATGCGGAAGATATCGATGCCCCGGAAGAAACAGCACCAGAGATTACGGAAGAAGTGGAAGAGTATTCCGAACCGGAAGAAGTTCTGACGTTGGAAGAAGAAACGGAAACAGAGGAAGAGACGATCACAGAAGAGAACTCTGATGAAGAGGAAGAAGAGATCGTTGAAGAAACTGAGGAAGAACCGGAAGAAAACGAAGATGATCCGGAAGAGCCGGAAGTAACCCCGGAATCGGAAACTGTACAGGTATTCTTAACGTTATCTGAGACAGATGTTGAACTTCATACCGGTGAAAGTTTTACTTTTGATGCAGTTGTCAGCGGTACGGAAGAAGAAGTTACGGTTGTCTGGAGTACGGATAATCCGGCAGTGATTTCTGTGGATGATCACGGTACCGTTACTGCTTTGCAGGAAGGTATAGCGTATGTCAAGGCGGCTGTGCCGGATACGAACGTATCTGCGGATGCCATGGTAAAGGTGATCTCTTCGGAAGAAGCACAGATTACTTTTGAAGATACAAGTTATGAAGTCGCAATCGGTGAAACGATTACGATTCCCTACGAACTCGCGGAAGGGGAATACGAAGATATTGTCTGGACGTTCAGTTCGGATGTCGCATCGGTCAATACAGATACCGAGGGAGAAATCACTGTTGAAGGCGTAGAAAGCGGCGTAATGCTTGCGACAGCGGAAATTGACGGTGTTTCCAAGTCCGTCGGTGTCGTTGTTCTTGCGGATGAAGACCCGGAATATGAGGCAATCCGTTTGTTAGGAGACGCCAAAGCTGAAACGATAATTAACGCTTCATATGCTGTATCCTACAGACAGAGCAGTGCCAGAGATCTTGCCCAGCAGCTGAACTATTACCGCTGGAATACCGCGCAGATCAATACGATCAATTATGATTACACGGTTGAACGTTACGCGATGCAGAGAGCCGCAGAACTTGCGGTATACTTCTCTAACGAAAGACCGGACGGCAGTTCCTGGCATACGATCTTTGATAAATCCGTCTACGGACAAATGAGTTCTTCAAATCTGAACGAAGTCATTCTTTCTTCCGGCAACGGCGGAATTGCCAACGGAGCGCAGGCTCTCCAGCATATCCTGGCAGACAGCACAAATCGCACAAGATCTCTCCGTAAGAGCACAAAGTGCTTTGGTGTAGGTCATGCGGCACTTAACGGTATTGATTACTGGGTATTGTTATTCAGTGACTGGCCGGCAGCCAACACAAGCCAGACAGCAGCCGTTGACTGGGATGAAAGTGTAAATGTAAAGATCAGTTCCAGATGGTATTCTTCTCCTACCTTTACCCCGAGTAAAACCTTGGTAAAGGTCAATGTAAAAAAGAAAGCCAGTCTTCCGTCCATTACCGGAAAGATCAATGTTCCGCTTGCCGGAAAGTCCACAAATATCTCGTTTACCGGATATTCGGTTAGCTGGAGCTTAGCCGGAAATGCTGGTAACTATGCGAAGATTATTACTGAAAACGGTGTAAAAAAGATACAGGCAAAAGACAATCCAAATAATAATGAGACAGTTTATATTCACGCAACACCGAAGCTGAACGGTAAAACTTACAGTGATATTAAGATCCAGCTGAAAGTCATACAGCCGGTCACCGGAGTGAAAGTGGCACCGACAACCGCAGAACTCCATCTTGGAAGAAACCCCGGAGAAGATAAAGTAACTCTGACAGAAACAGTCCTTCCGGATAATGCGACGGATAAGAGTGTTACCTGGAAGAGTTCCAATACCAAGGTTGCGACAGTCAGCTCCAAGGGTGTTGTTACAGCGAAAAAGGGCGGTACATGTACAATTACTGTTACTACCAATGACGGTGGATTTAAAGCAACATCCAAGATCACGGTAAAAGTCCATGCGACAAGCATTGCCTTTGAGTTTACAGAATTAACCATGACCGAAGGCATGTCCGATATACTTGTGCCGGTATTTACACCGGCAGGTACAACGGAGACAGGCGTTAAATTTACTTCTTCGGACACATCCAAAGCCACGATTGATAACACCGGCAGAATCACGGCATTACAGAAGAACGGAGATACCCCGGTAACGATTACCGTGACATCGCAGGACAATCCCAACCTGAAAGCAGAATTACCTGTGACCATCAAAGATAAAGATCAGGTCAAGAAAGCTTCAGCGTATGAATTATATGAATCCGAGTTTGAATTCCCGTTATTTGAGTATGATGAGGATGAGTATGTCAATCCTATGCTTAAAGGGGATAAGATCAAGCTTCATTCCGACACCAAGGATGCGGTGCTCTACTACACCTTGGACGGTACAGATCCTACCACAAACAGCACACAGTACACGGGAATGATTACTTATTCGGGAGGAAATGTAACTCTTAAGGTACTTGCGGTCAAACCTCCTCAGCTGATTGACAGTGAGATTGCGGAATTCAGAATTGAAGAATCCAGCGAGCCTACCTGGGATATCGCTGAGGAAGACCTTGAAAAACTCTGGGATGAGGAAGAGGGTGTATATCACATTCCTGCCGAACTGTGGGCAGCCGGAATTGATGAGAGTGTTACCTATACCGGCGGTAAGATCACATTCCCGGATATCCGTGTATATTATCGTCATTACAGACTGGAACCCAACAAGGATTACAAGATCAGTTATAAGAATAATGTGAACGTATGTCCTGAAGGTACTAAGGGATGTACTGTCACTTATAAAGAAGATGGTTCCTATGTGCCTGCGAAGAACACAAAGGTTCCTTATGTAAAGATCACAGGAAAAGGCAACTATAAGGGAAATACCTACGCGCCTTTCAAGATTGAACCGGCTGTAATCAGTGAAGAATACGGATTCTCGTATAAGAGTGATCTGTATGTTTCCCTCGGGACGAAGGCTGTAAACCCTGTACCGGTCATTCTCTGGAACAGGAAGAAACTCAAGAACAAGACCGACTATGTGATTGCGTACAGCAGAAATGCGGAAGGCACCGACATCATTGAAGGCGGTATTACAGAGGCTGGTGAATACTGGGCAATCATCTCCGGTATAAAGAACTATACATCAGACGAACATAGACTTGCTGTACCGATCCACGTACGTGCTGACGCATTACTTCTGGGTAAGGCAACGATCAAGGTCGCCAATGTGGAATGGACCGGTGAACCGGTAGATCCTGACACACTGAATATCACTGTCAAGTCCGGCAAGACACTTCTGGAAAAGGGAACCGACTATGTGATCGATACTGCTTCCTGGCTGAATCCGAAAGAAATAGGAACTTATGAAATAACGATTAAGGCACCGGAAGGAAGTCAGTACATTGGTGAAAAGACCGGTACATTCAAAATCACCGGTAAATCTATTGCTAAAACGAAGATCAGATGTCTGGGTACAAGTGTGACCTTTACAGGCAACTCAATCACATTGGGAGATCTCTTTAAGGCTGATCCGACAAGACCGGACCTGACAGAAGTAACATTATTTGACGGTGATAAGAAACTCACGGAATGGCAGCCGTTAAACCCTGAAGATCCGGATACGACAGAGGGAACAGGCGATTATATCGTTCAGGTCAGTGGTAAGAACAAAGGTAAGGGAACGATTAAGATCACCGGTAAAGGTAACTACTCCGGAACGATCACAAAGAAGTTTACGATCAAACCGAGATTATTAAAGAAAGAAGATGTGTTCATCTATCTCTTTGATATGAACTTCAGTAAGTCTGGTGCTCGTCCTGAAGTATTTGTATTCCTGATTACAGGACCGGATGATCCGAATGGCTTTGAATTTGAAGAGGGCTATTACGGAAGGTATATGGAACCGGGTAGAGATTACTCCCTGAAGTTCTTTAACAACAAGAAGATTTACACGGATGATACTTACGCAACCAAGAATCCGCCGTCTGTATCTGTTATCTTCAAGGGAAACTATAAGGGAACGAATGCGAACAATCATTTCCTGATCCAGACAGAAGATATTTCCTACATGAGAATCAATGCGGCGGATAAGGTATATGCCACATCCAACAAGGGTTCAAAGAACTACATCAAGCCGACGATCTATGACTATGAAGGAAAGAAGCTTACCCTGAACAAAGACTATACACTGACGTACTATTATGCTCAGGATGCCAAAGTCAACGGATCAACAACATATAACAGGGCTTATGGTACACCGATCCGGGCAACGGATGTTCCGGAACCTGGTACGGTAATTGCTGTGGAAGCAACTGGTAAAGGTTCCTACTACGGAACTCTCAGAACAGAGTACAAGGTCATCAAGAAGGCCACTAATCTCTCTTCTGCCAAAGTAACGGTCAATTACCAAAACGGTAAGAACAAGTTCTTCGAATATACCGGAGGTCAGATCATCCCGACTGCAGAGAATCTGAAAGTAACGCTCAGTAAGAAGACACTGGTCTACGGAGTAGATTTTGAGATCAAGTCTATTACCAACAATATCAAAGCCGGTAAGGCTACGATGGTACTGCGTGGTATCGGAGATTACGGTGGAACGAAGAAGGTTACCTTCAGCATTGGTAAACAATCGCTGGTTCTGGATCTGAACAACCTGATCCACAGTATGTTTGGTCTGGATGACTGATTACAGAACAACAGGAATAGTCAGAAGAATGAAAGGGAGCTGAAAAGCTCCTTTTCTGTATCCGGAATAAAGACTTGATTTGCGTTATAGGGGTTTCTAAAATAGAAGACAAGTGACAGCTATTATACAAACTTCAGGATAATTCGCAAAAATTTACAAAAGTGTCTTGACCTTCCATCTGGTGGAAACTGTATAAAGAGAACGAAACCGGTATATACGGCAGAAAAGAGGATTAAATATGCTTAAGATTGAACATCTGACAAAAACTTACGGAGAGAAGAAAGCAGTAGATGATTTATCCCTGCACATCCATCCGGGAGAGATCTTCGGCTTTATCGGGCATAACGGCGCAGGTAAGAGTACGACACTGAAGAGTGTAGCAGGAATCCTGCAGTTTGATGCCGGGACGATCACGATCTGCGGAAAGGATATTGTGAAGGAACCTGTGGCCTGTAAGAAAGAACTGGCGTATATCCCGGATAATCCGGATCTTTACGAATTCATGAGCGGGATCAAGTATCTGAACTTTGTGGCGGATATTTTCGGTATTCCTGCCGGTGAACGTCAGGAGAAGATCCGTCTTTATGCGGACCGTCTGGAACTGACAGATGATCTTGCTCAGCCAATCTCCGCGTATTCACACGGGATGAAACAAAAACTGGCCGTAATCTCTGCCTGGATCCATTCACCGAAACTGATCGTTATGGATGAACCTTTTGTCGGTCTGGATCCCAAAGCTTCTTATATGCTCAAGGAGATGATGCGTGAACACTGTGAACAGGGCGGAGCAATCTTCTTCTCTACCCATGTCTTGGAAGTCGCAGAAAAACTCTGTGACAAAGTAGCTATTATCAAGCAGGGGAAACTGGTAAAAGCAGGTACGATGGAAGAAGTCAAGGGAGATGAAAGTCTGGAGGAAGTCTTCCTGGAACTGGAGGCGGAATAAATGCTCGGGATACTTCTGAAGAAACAATTTACGGAATTGTTCAGAAACTTCTTCTACGATTCCAGGAAGAACAAGATGCGTTCCAAGGTACAGATCGCTGCCTGGTTTGTGTTCTATTTCGTGATCATGGTGGTCTTTCTCGGCGGGATGTTTGCGGTACTGTCCTTTAGTATTTGTGAGCCTTTACTGCAGGCAGATATGGGCTGGTTATATTTCCTGTTTATGGGGATGACAGCGATTTTGCTGGGTACGTTTGGAAGTGTGTTCAGTACCTACGCAGAGTTATATCTGTCCAGGGATAACGATTTGTTATTATCTCTGCCGATTCCGGTAAAGACGATCATTACCGCAAGATTGATGAATGTATATCTGATGGGTGTGATGTATTCCGGCATAGTTATTCTTCCGGCAATCATTGTTTACTGGATCGTCGCAGGGATAACAGTCTCCAGAGTGATCTGCGGTATTCTTCTGTTTCTGATCGTTACGGTGTTTGTCTTATTCCTCTCTTGTCTGCTGGGATGGGTAGTCGCAAAGATCAGCGTGCGTCTCAAAAACAAGAGTTATATTACGGTAATGCTGTCGCTTCTGTTTATCGGGGGATACTATTACTTTTATGCCAGGGTGAATGGTCTGATTCAGATACTGATATTGAACGCTGTAATGTATGGAGAAAAGATCAAGGGTGCTGCGTATGGATTATATCTGTTTGGCAGAATCGGTGAAGGGGACTGGACAGCAGCGATAATATTTACAGTGACCTCTGTGATTCTCTTTGCGGTGATCCTGCGTATCCTGATCCATAGTTTCCTGAGTATTGCAGCGTTCGGCGGATATACGGAAAAAGTGCGTTATGTCGAGAAACAGGTACGGGTTAAATCACCGTTCAGAGCTCTCTTGTTCAAGGAACTGGCCAGATTCACTTCCAGCGCGAATTATATGCTGAACTGCGGCTTGGGCGTGGTGTTTATCACAGTGTGCGGAATTATGCTGCTGATCCGGGGACATGAGTTCATCGATCTATTCGGCCAGGTATTCTCTCTGACACAGGATGCACTGGCAGTAATACTTTGTATGCTGATCTGTATGCTCACTTCAATGAGTGATACAGCTGTACCGTCCGTATCCCTGGAAGGAAAGAGTATCTGGATTCCCCAGTCTCTTCCGGTTGAACCGAAAACCGTACTGCGTGCCAAGATGACGCTGCAGTTGATCATGACCGCGGTTCCCATAGTATTTGCGTCAGTCTGTGCTGCGATGATCGTGGACGTATCCGTGGTACTGAAACTGATGATCATCGTATTTTCCCTGGTATTTACGGTATTCTCCGCGGTATGCGGGATCGTGCTTGGTATACGTATGCCTTCAATGAACTGGACGAATGAAATTGCTGTAATCAAGCGCGGTGCTGCGATGCCGATCATCATTTTCGGTACCTGGCTGCTTGTTGCGGTGCTGGCGGCAGGTTATCTCCTGCTTGGGTATACGATTGGTGCTGCCGGATATCTGCTTTTCTGCTCTGTGTTGTTTGCGGGATGCTCAGCGGCTTTACTGCGCTGGCTGGATACCAGGGGCAGTCAGATCTTTGCCGGCTTATAAATACCGGTGATTTCACGTATGATTAAAGAGAGAGGTACAATGCTATGCAGAGATGCCAGATTAAAGATAACTGCGGAATCATTGTCTATTGGAAATCTGATGAATTTGATTCCTCAAAAGATACGATCTTTTTTCTCCATGGCCTTACTGCAAATCATACGATGTTTGATCAGCAAATCCCCTGGTTTGAACAACAGAACAACATGATTACCTGGGACGCTCCTGCTCACGGTGAATCCAGACCGTACACTCATTTTACCTATGAGAATGCTGCTCATGCGGTAAAGCAGATCATGGATGAATGCGGAGTATCACAGTTGATTCTTGCCGGGCAATCCATGGGAGGTTTTATCTCTCAGTCCTTTATCTTCCGTTATCCGGAATCTGTAAAAGCATTCATCTCGATTGATTCAACCCCGTATGGGGATTACTACTCCAGGTCTGATCAATGGTGGCTGAAACAAGTCGAATGGATGGCAGAGCTATATCCGGATAAACTGCTTAGATCTTCTATGGCAAAACTATGCGCGATTACCGGAACAGGCCGTCAGAATATGATTTCCATGCTCAGCGGATATACGAAAAAAGAACTATGTCATCTCATGGGAATCGGTTTTGCGGGCTTCCTGGAAGATAACCGGGTAATGGATATTCCCTGTCCGGTATTACTGATCATGGGTGAGAAAGACACAACCGGGAAAGTTAAAACGTATAATAAAGAATGGACAAAGAGGACCGGTTATCCTCTGGTCTGGATCAAGAATGCGGCGCATAACGCCAACGTAGACCAGCCGGAGACAGTAAATCAATGTATTACGGATTTCCTGAAGAGTAACTTATTGTAATGTGAGGTAGAGATATGAACAGCGAAAAAATCATTGTCGGCGCAGGTACAGAGTATCCTCTGAACGGTTTGCTGACACTCCCCGAAGATCTTACCAATCCCGTACCGGCAGTCGTGATGGTACACGGCTCCGGTCCAAGCGATATGAATGAAAAGGTGATCAAACTTACACCATTCAAGGATCTTGCGGAAGGCCTGGTAAAGTACGGGATTGCTTCTCTGCGGTATGATAAACGTACATTTGCCTATGGCAGAAAGCTTGCCCGGACAAAGATCACAGTGAAGGAAGAGACGATTGATGACGCATTGCTGGCCGTTGAATTGCTGAGGAAAGACCCGCGGATCGACCCGGGCAGAATCTTTATCCTGGGACATAGTATGGGTGCCATGCTTGCTCCGAGAATTGACGCGGAAGGCGCAGATGCCAGGGGTTTGATCCTTCTGGCAGGAACTCCGTATCGTCTGGAAGATATCGTCCTGAGACAGTTAAAACAGACGGCAGGCAGTAATTCGATCCTGAAATGGATCATCTCCCTGGAATACAAGTATTACGCAAAGAAGTTCATGAATCTTTACCAGATGGATGATGAAGAAGCCTGGAAAAAGAAATTTGCCGGGAATCTGAGTTTATACTACTTCAAGGAAATGGGACAGAAGACAGCTTCCGATTATCTGCTGGAAAGTAATAAACCGGTATTGATCCTGCAGGGTGGAAAAGACTTCCAGGTTCTTGCTGAGGAGGCTTACAGGAAATTCCAGGAACTCCTGGCAGGACGCGAGAATACCTTGTACAAGCTCTATCCCGAATTAAATCATGTCTTTGTCCAGGGAATATACAGTGATATTCTGAAAGCGTCGAAAGAATATGGTACAGAACGTCATATTGGGGACAATGTCATCCGGGATATCGCGACATTTATCCAGGATAACAAATAACAGTGAATATAAAGATTACACGGAGGAACAACAATGAAACTAGCGACAGCACTTTCTGAAAGAGCAGATCTGCAGAGAAGAATCAGTGAACTAAGCGTAAGACTCAACAACAATGCCAAGGTTCAGGAAGGAGAAACCCCTTCGGAAGATCCTCAGGAACTCCTGAAAGAACTAGATGAAGATCTTATACGTCTGGAAGAACTGATCCGCAGGATCAATAAGACAAACAATGAGACACAATGCGGGGACCAGACAATTACCGATCTGATCGCGCACAGAGATTGTCTCAAGAAACGTATCCTGATCATGCGTGAGTTTCTGAATTCATCCAGCGAGAAAGTCTCCCGGTATTCCAAGGCGGAGATCAAGATCATGAGTACGGTATCTGTCGTGGATCTGCAAAAAGAAGTAGATTCTTACTCCAAACAGTTACGTGAGACGGACGAACTGATCCAGGGGTTAAACTGGACAACCGAACTGCTTTAATATTGTCGGTAATCTGGCAAGGTGGACATGATCTCCCGCGATTGAGAATGATATCGCACTGCTGGTGGTATGTGGGCTCATACCGGGTTCGAATCCCGTTTTACAATGTATGCCCAGTATGTTTACACATGTATTGTCATCATGTATGTTTACTACCTATTGTCTGTTGTCAGATGAGGGCGGGACCGGGGACATATACCAAAGTTCGCTTTACAGCGGACTTTTTCTTTTCCCTGACTGTATACTGTTGCCTGTTTCCTGTCTGGAATTTTATAATTTAACCAATATAAGAAAGAGGTGACAGGATGACTACGTTTTCGTTAATGTCGCTGGTACGAAATGATCATACACAAGATACGCAGAACACAAAGTCACTGATTCAGATCTATATCGGTCTGAATGACATGGATACCAAGATACAGAAATTTGAAACTTCAAAATATCTCTCTGTATTGAAAAACGTTTGTATCAGTTATCAGGTGCCTTTTTCCGTGAATGTGATTGAAGGCGGATATATCCATGAATCCGGAGAGTATACCATGGAGACTTCCCTGGTATTATCATTGATCGATGTAAAGAAAACGATCGTGGAAGAAATAGCCAGAGATCTCTGCACATTCTTCCACCAGGAATCTGTACTGATTACCGAGGACAGACTGAGAACTTACTTTATTTCCAATTCACGGGATCTGGATCCTGAAGAGTAATCCGATGAAGAAACTGTTTGATGAAATTCCTTACCTGGAGAATGACACGGTCATCCTGAAAGAGCTGACCGTGCAGGATCTTCCGGAATTGAAGAAGATGATTGCGGACCCGGAGGTATACCGGTATCTCCCGACATTTTTATTTGAAGCGCAGTATGAAGACCTAGAGGAGATGTTGAGGGAACTCTACGGGAAGTGTTTCAGGGAGAAGGAATCTTTGATTCTTGGTATATATACGAGAGAAGAACACTGTTTCTGCGGTCTGGCGGAATTCTACAGTTTCAAGGATACGATTCATAAAACATGTATCGGGTATCGTCTCCGCAGAGAATTCTGGGGCAGGGGAATTGCCACAAAGACAGTCTCTTTAATGCTTGAGTATCTGTATACACAGACAGATACAGAGATCGTTACAGCCAGTACAATGATTGAAAACAAAGCTTCCGCACGTGTACTGGAAAAAAACGGGTTTATCAAGACAGCATCTTCTGTGCCGGAAGATTGGAGCTATGATCAGCCGGTACTAGCGGATAAATGGTTCCGTTAGCGTATACGGAGGAGTTATGAAGATCGTTCAGCAGAAATATCACACACCGGAAGGTTTCTCCGATATGATCATGTATTCGGACGGAGAAGTACTCATTGGTTTATTGTTTGAGAATTCCCGGGATTCCAGAAAGTTTACGGATACAGAAGAAACCGTGGATCTTCCGGTATTTGAAGAGACCAGGAAATGGCTGGATCTCTATTTCTCCGGACAGGAACCGGATTTTCTGCCGGCGTACAAATTATATGGGGCAACAAGTTTCCGTCAGGAAGTAAGCGGGATCATGCGCAGGATCCCCTACGGAAAGACGATCACATACCAGGATATCGCGGAAGAAATTGCGTCCAATCGCGGAATACGCAGGATGTCTGCGCAGGCTGTCGGACAGGCAGTCGGCTGGAATCCCATCTGTATCATCATTCCCTGTCACAGAGTCATCGGGAAAGATGGATCTCTTACCGGTTACGGCGGAGGAATAGAGAATAAGATCAGCTTACTTACATTGGAAGGGTTTCAAATACCGCGCCATGAATGACAAGGAGAAGACAACGTTCTCTGATGGCTGACCGGTATCTGTCCGCCTGAGTATGTGTCTTCCGGATGCGTATTTACTTTCCCGGTACAGGGATAGTGCTATAATTACTTACAGTGTTATTCAATACAAATGGAGGCTAAATCATATGGATTTAAGAAAAGGTCTTTCCTACGTTGCGTTTGGTTTCTTATTTACACTGATCAACTTTAATCTTACAGTAAACGGTCAGGCGATAAGCATCACTCCGAACTTTATCGGCTGGATCCTGTTTTTCCTGTCTTTTAATGAACTGGGAAAGTACGTCCGCGGAAAAGATTATCTGAAGTGGTGCGCACTTGTCCTGGCAATCCTTTCCGGTATTTCCTGGGGTCTTGGTATCGTCAAACCTGAATTAAGTATTGATAAACTGAACTCGGTAACGAATCTGCTTGCGGCTGTATTCATGTTCATGTTTCTTGGAATTATGGTACAGATCGCCGAAGACTATCATTCCTCAAGAGCTTCTACATTGAGAACACTCAGAGTATTGAATTTTGCGCTTGAAATCGGCTTATCTGTTATAGGCTTGTTCATTACTCTACAAACTGTTCCGGCCTATGCGGTAATTCTCCTGGTCGCTGGTTTTGTCTTATTGATTGCGGCGATCATTACCTGCATTACTTTATTCGGTTTACGTAAGGATATCACCGAAGCATAAACCATGCTGTATCACGCACAGGAAAAAGTCTTACAGATCAACGGTAACCGGTTTAACTATTTTTCTTTCGGCACCGGAGAAAGACCGATGATTCTGATCTCCGGTCTGAATCTTCAGGATGTGCGGGGGAAGAGCGCGTTACTTGGACTTGCCTGGATGTACCGGGAGTTCTGCCCCGAATATACCGTGTATTGTTTTGACCGGGGAGAGATCCTTCCGGAACATGTGACAATTGAAGAGATTGCGGAAGATCTCGCTTTATGCATGGAATATCTCCATCTCTCCGACGCTTGTGTTCTCGGTGTCTCACAGGGCGGGATGATCGCGCAGTATCTGGCAATCAACCATCCGCAGCTGGTACATCGTCTTGTGCTGGGAGTGACATCCTCCCGGGCAAACGATTCGATCCGGGAGAACATCGAACGGTGGTGCGCGCTTGTTTCCCACGGGAAAATGACGGAAGTATTCCGTGATTATATGACTCAGACGTATTCCGATCAGTACCAGAAGAAGAACGGACGCTGGATCCCCTTATTATCCAAAGTAACGAAGATGATGTCTCCGGAGCGGTTTATCACACTTGCGGAATCCTGCCTGACCATGGACGCGTATGACAAACTGACATGTATACAGTGTCCGGTACTGGTTCTCGGAGGAATGCAGGACAAGATCGTTACCCCGGAAGCTTCCCTGGAGATTGCGGAAAAACTGCAGTGCCAGGTATACATGTACGAGAATTACGGACATTCCGCATACGAAGAAGAAGCGGATGACTTTAACCGGAGGGTAAGAGAATTCTTTCATCGTTAATCACCCTGAATGATAAGTGGTGTTGCTTAGTATTCGGTGAACATTTACAATAGTTCTATGATTATGCGCAGAATGACAGAGACGTTATACAAAGGATTGACAATCGTTGTATTGTTGCTGTGTCTTTTCGGCGCATATTCTTTTGTGACGGCTCCGCCCAAGGCTTACGCAGCACGTCTGGAAATCGAAAACATGCTCAGGGAAAACCAGAGAATCGCTGCCGAGATGAAAGTGAAGAGACTGAAACAGATCACGGCCGCGAAGTATTCATCCGTATTCAAGGGGAATAAGATCACCAGGGAAGAAGTATCCGCTGCCGGTTCCGGACAGACGGTTATTCCTGCCGCATTACGTTATAACGACGCCAGAGAGATGTATGTTGTCGGTATCGGTGATTCAGTCATGTTATCCGGATTAAACGCGTTATATGAAGAATTCCCTAACGGGTATTTTGACGCGGTCTTCGGCAGAACGATCTACGAAGGCATGAATGTACTTTACAAACTGGAAAAGAATGACCAGCTGGGAGATGTTCTGGTATTTTCACTGGGTACGAACTGTTATATCCAGGAAGAAGATTGTGAAGAATTGATCCGCCACAGCGGCGGCAGACCGACATTCTGGATCTCTACCGTCGGGGTCGCGAATGACTCCAACGATGTCATGAAGCGGGTGATTGACCGTCATCCGGATGCGTACATGATCGACTGGACAACTCCTGCCATGCAGAATCACAGTCGTTATATTCTTCCTGATGCTTTGCATCTGACCACGGAAGGGTCTTATGCCTATGCGGAACTGATTGCGGATGTTATTACGGAAAAACTGATTGATCATGAGTAACGAGAGAAGACAAAGCAGAAGAATTCCTGGATTGAACTCCCTGCGCTTTCTGGCAGCCGCAGGTGTTTTACTGTACCACGCTTTTCCTGTATCCGTACCGGGAGGGTTCTTTGGCGTACTTCTGTTCTTTGTAATCAGCGGATATCTTTCTGCCTGGCAGACTCTGTACGCGATGGAGAATCATACATTTTCTCTTGGTGATTACTACCGTAAGAGGATCCTGAGGATCTATCCAGCACTGATCATCGTTATATTCTCATCCATCGGGGTTGTGTCACTTGTGGACATGTACCGTCTGGCGGATACACCCAGGGAAGTATTAAGTATTCTGTTAGGATATAACAATCTCTGGCAGATCAAGATGAACTCTTCCTACTTCACGAATCTGACCAACACATCACCTTTTACCCATCTCTGGTATATCGCGATTCTCCTGCAGTTTGATCTGGTCTGGCCGTTACTTGCGGGAGTATACCGGGTGCTGCGCAGAGGCTTGGGAAAGGGGGCGGCTCTGACCGTATTTTTCCTGCTGACATTTGTATCGTTCCTGATCATGCCTGTTTATGTCCTAATGGTGAAAGACGCGAATCTGACGGCTGTATACTATCATACGATTACGAGGGTATTCTCTCTGTTTGCCGGTATGTTTGCGGGGATGATGCGTACAGAACGGTTATCCATGCGCAGTCTGCGTTTCCGTTCTCCGCATACCGCGCGGTTAAGTTATCTGCTGTTCCTGATCCTGACAGTTGTGCTGTATATCTTTGCCCGCGGAACCGATCTGAAGGTGTATCTGTTTGGCATGCAGGGGTATACGATCCTCTGCTGTCTGATGATAGAAATCATGATCATGAACCGCAAAGCTCTGCAGTTCCTCATTGACAGTAAAATATCAACGTTTATCTCTTCTCTGAGTTATGAAATCTATCTCTGGCAGTATCCGGTATTGTTTGTGCTGGGAATTCTGTATCCTGAAGGTCCCTGGTATATTCCCTTGCTGGGAATCCTCCTGGTTCTGATCCTGAGCCTGTGGCTCCACAAGTTTGCCGGCTCGCTGTTTTCCGGCAGGAAAAAAAGCAGAAATGCATCTGTTCGTCCTGCAGCCCAGGAATAAAGACAGGAGGAACTCTATGAAGAAGATATTTCTTGTATTCCTGTGCCTGCTTACCGCGTGTAAGACAACCCCTGCACCGGCAGAATCACCTTCCGCATCACCGGAAGTAAATGATAGTGAACCAACAGAAACGGAGGTTACCATGACCGAACAGAATCGTTTAAATCCTGTAATTGATACAACGTACGGAGGTTTTGCGTTACGCTGGAATAATCCTGATCACTATCCCACACGGATCATTCTGCAGAAGGTAAACTCTGATCAAACCGCAAAAGACCTGTACACTGCAGAAACAAATCATAACTACCAGCAGTGCTGGGATATCGTCGGCTGGGCAGCCCAGGAGAATGACTACTACGGAGATATGCGCTTTCTTGTGCAGGAAACAGACGCGCAGGGGAAGATTCTGAAAGAAGAACCTACAGAGGTCTTTGCCTGTACGGATTTCTTTCCGGAAGAGAAGACAAAGAGTATATCCGGGCAGACTGTAAAGTATATCTCTTATACCGCAGGACAAAGCAGTTCCATGGTTGCCGGATATCCTGCCGGAACGATGAGTAACTGTACGGTATATCATTTCCGGGACGAATATACATTCAGCGCGACATACTGGAAGGATAACTTTACCAGTAAGGAAATCGAAAAGAATCTGACAGAAAAAGACTGGAATGAGGTGTTACAGTACCTTGAAGGAGGACAACTCATCCGTAAGAAGATCCATGACCCGGACTTTATTGTGCTGGATGGAGGACACCCGGAAAGCCTTCAGGTTCATACAGAAGAAATGACCCGTCTGGATGAACGGTTCTATGAATATGAACTGGTGAAAGATAAAAAAGAAGCCTTGCTTCAGTGGATGACAGAAAAGTGTAAATAAACATGATCTATACAACATTACTACAACCTGTGCGTAAGATTTCGGTGCTGGTTCTCACCGGTATGCTTTTTCTTGCGGGCTGCGGATCTAAAAAAGAAACGGATACTTCCAATCAGACTGAAGGGTTTTATGAACTGATCCAGGTCAATGAGGGAGATACCGTTACCGAACAGGAAGAAATCGATATTCTGAAAGAAGCCGGTGAACATGCCTGGTTGGAGATAGGAACTGATCAGGCAATGATGAACATCTTCGGAGAAATCACGGTATTTACACCGGACCTGGAAAACAACGTACTTACCGCGGAGATGACCGGAGAAACAATGACTCTGACAAAGGAGGAAGGAAACCTGATCCTGCAGAACGATGACCTGACATTGACCTTCCGAAAGATCGAGAAACCGGAAGATCTTGCGGTCTCAGCCGGACCGAAGATACTACAGGGGAGCTGGGATTCCTATACCTTCCGCAGAGAAGGGGATTCTCATACCGGATATTATGATGTGATTGAAACATGGAATGATGAGAGTCAGACACAGGGAGAAGAGAATGCCCGGATGTATTCGGATGATCGTTTCTATCACCTGACAGCGTTTGGATTTACTGCGCAGGAACGTTCATCCTGGACCGACACAAGTGCAGCGGCAGGTTTGGAAATGTACGTGCAGATCACCGAAAAACAATACGCGGATACCCTTACAGATAAAGAATACGGAAGATCCGAACAACAGGGGTATGAGATCAAGAACTGCACAATGTCTTTTTCTGATGAGACAAGAATGAAGATCTCCGTGTTTACCGATGCTTCAGATGTCATGCATTTCTTTATCTTTGAGACGTACGGGGCAGAGGCTGGAGATACATTGAATGAGTTCGCGGATCATACGCTGAACAGTTTCCGCCCGGAAGGATGATCCCGGAAAGAAGTGCGTGTAAAAATTCCGGAAATGGTTTATAGTAATAATACTGATTGGTTACGGAGGCTTAGCTCAGTTGGGAGAGCGCACCCTTCACAGGGGTGATGTCGCAGGTTCGAGTCCTGTAGCCTCCACCATTGGTACGATAAAAGTCCGCCTGAACAGCGGACTTTTGTGTTATCTGTAACAGATCTTTGGATTATTTGCTTAGTTCTTCAGCTCTGCGTATACATTCTTCGTTGGCTTGTTTTACCATACGGTCAAGATCTTCGTGCCGGAATACCCGGATAGCCTCAATCGTAGTGCCTCCCTTGGAACAGACTGAATCCACAAATGCTTCCAGGGGTTTATCCGGTTCTGCTTCAAGCAGTTTTCCTGATCCGATCATTGTCTGTACCAGCAGAGTCCTGGCTGTTTCCGGATCTACACCGCGGCGTATCGTATCCTTGAGAATACTGTTGAGGAAGTAATAGAAGTATGCCGGCGTACTTCCGTGGACAGCGATGATGTCATTCATCTGTTCTTCCGGGATAGTGCGTACGACACCAAGAGCTTCAAACAGCGATGTGACAAAAGCGATATCATCTAAATCACAGTCCTCGGTATGACACATTGCCGCAGCGCCGCAGGAAACCAGCAGCGGGGTATTCGGCATTACCCGGATCACCGGGATTTCCCCGGCAAGATCCCGGATGTGTTTCATGGACAGAGCTGCCACGATGGACAACAGGCAGTCAATCTGGACATCTTTGAGCTTTGACAGAACACGGTCAACGATCTGCGGTGTTACTGCCAGTACGACAATGTGAGCATTCTGTGCCAGTTCTGTTTCACTGCCGCATACCGCAAAGCCTAGTTCCTGACAGGTATCCTGTACAGACTCTGAAGGATCATAGACAGCGATTTCTTCTGCCATGAGCAGACTGCTGTTAAGAACACCGCGGGCAATGGACATGCCCATATGACCGCAGCCGATGAATCCAAGACGATACTGTTTCATTATCTAAACCTCCGTTAATGTATAGTTATTCTCCGAGCATTTCCTCCGCATAGGAAATGATATAATCGTATCTTTCAGCGTAGAAGTTTTTGATAAGACCGACTTCTTTATCCAACCACTCTCGTTGACCGCCAAAACGCATAAATTGATTCTTCATGAGATCAGACCATTCAGATACCCATTGATCAAGAGTGGAATTCACTCTCTCCGGCGCAAAGTTTTCTGCTCCGATCCGCTTCAATGATTCCAGGAATAGTTTTCTGAATTCCGGATTACGCAGAGCGGAAGCGAATACTGGATGATTCCCGATGATTTTGTCCAGGGAATTAAACTCCGGGCTTGTAGTCTTTTGATAATACAATCCGGAAGAGTATTCTGTGTCATATAACATGAACCGCCATCTTCCATCCGCGTATTCATTCTCAGGATCAACGGTAACCGTACGCCACAGTTCCATATTACTATCCGGTTTGAAATCATTTCCCATGTAGACTTCTGCCGCAAAGTAGTCTGCCATACCCTGAATATCTACGATCTGTGAAAACTGTTCCCAGATCACCGGATCACTGAGATCCTGATCACCGTACGAAAGAAGTTCTTCATACAGATAATAAGCGGATTCATCCCCATCCTGTATTTCATCCTCTTTGATGATCAGTGTGTCTTTTACACCAAAATGATCTTCCAGATATTCTTCGCAGTAACGGTCATTCAGGACATATACACCCCAATATTCTCCGTTGAGGTATAAAATTGCCGGTCTGGCCTGCTGGATCGTGAAAGATAAACCGGTAAGCAGGGACTGCTGCCAGGCGTCTTTATATGGAAGATTCTCTGCTGTATTCCCACCGTTACGCAAAGTCAGATACCGGTAGGAGTCTGTACCATCTCCCGGGAACAAATCATACATCAGTCTTTTCTCTCCGTAATCTTTGCGGAAATAGATCCGGAAAGATTTATGGGTAAACATCCGTGACGCGTGTCCCTGAATACGTAAACCTCCGTTCTGACGTATGGATAACTGGTCACTTTCATCGAACAATTCCACTACAACCGGTCTTTCCCAATCTTTGCCGGTTTGGGTATAATTGGCTTCTATGGAATACCATTGACCAGGCCTCTCCAGTACCTTGGCATTGTCTTCTTTCTGTATCCATTCATCGTAATATTTTCCGGTGACCATGATTCCGTTGTCATAATCCAGAAGATTCTCCGGTTCTGTCACAAGTGAGATGACCATCACTCCCGGATATTCAGAAGAGAGACTGCGGCCAGGGAAATACGTGTGTGTACTGACCGGTCCCATGGTTCCGTCCGGCGCGAATGCGGCAGCCCGGATGATCCAGGCATCCATAAACTCCGGGGTTTCTTTCAAGGTAAAAAAGATGGCTTCAAGTTTGATCTTGGAGATTGTTTCCTGATCCAGCCATTGATTACCGCTTCCGGATAAGAGAATACTCCCGGTATACTTTGCGGATGTTTTATCCGGCAGGGAACCATCCGTTGTATAACGTATGCTATATCCCTCAGGGGCAGACATCTCCAGAGAAATATCCCCGGGATACGCGCCGGACTCCGCAGAAAAAGACACTTCTGCCGGTTCATACACAACAGGATTCTTCCGACAGCCGGAAAGTAATGAGAAAACCAGCAGGAATATGAATAACAGGCTGGCGGATACTCTTTTATTTTTCATTACGGAACCAACTTCATTATAAGCGGAAATAACCGATTTGTATTTCATAATAGATTTAAGTACAATGTCAAAGATGAAACAGTTAACGATTGGTATACTTGCGCATGTGGATGCCGGAAAAACAACATGTATAGAAAGCATGTTGTATGTCAACGGAGATATCCGTGAAGCCGGAAGGGTGGATCACCGGAATGCTTTTCTGGACTTTGATAAAGAAGAAAAAGATCACGGGATCACGATTTATGCCAAAGAAGCGCACCTGAAACGTAAGGATACCATGATCCATATCATCGATACACCAGGTCATGTGGATTTTTCTTCTGAGATGGAAAGAACTCTGCAGGTCCTGGACGCGGCGGTCATGATCATCAACGGACAGGACGGTGTACAGAGCCACACGGAAACGATCTGGAGATGTCTGGCGCAGTATCACATTCCGGTGATTCTTTTTGTGAACAAGATGGATATCAGTTATATCCCCAGGGAAGAACTGCTGGAGAATCTGCATCTCTATTGTTCACCAGATATTCTGGAATACGCCGGCACAGATGACGAAACCCTGGCCATGATCAGCGATGCCCTGCTGGAAGAATATACCGAAACGCGGAAGATCTCTCCGGAATCTGTCACCCGGGCAATTCTTTCCCGGGAGTACTTTCCCTGTATCTTCGGCTCTGCGCTCAGACATCAGGGGACGGAAGAACTGCTGGATCTGCTGGCATCTCTGGGACAGGACAAGAAATATCCGGAAGCGTTCGGCGCAAAGGTATACAAGATTTCCGAAGATGAACAGGGAAACCGTCTTACCCATGTGAAAATCACCGGAGGAATACTGAAAAACCGTCAGATCGTGGCAGAAAACGAAAAGGTAGACCAGATCCGCATCTATCAGGGAAGAACCTACCGGATGGCGGAAGAAGTCTCTGCCGGAATGACCTGTGTGCTTAAGGGTCTTACCAATATACAGGCAGGACAGGGACTGGGAATTGAACCGGACAGTCACCAGCCTTTATTGAAACCCTACATGAATTATCAGATGTTATATCCGGAGAATACGGATATGCAGAAATTACTGCGGACATGCCGGAAACTCGCTGAACAAGATCCCGAACTGAATCTTGAGATAAACCAGAGAACCGGGAAAATCGATGTACAGCTTATGGGAGCCATGCAGATGGAGATCCTGCAGAACAAGATCTATGACCAGTGCGGGATCCGGGTATCTTTCGGACAGGGAAGAATCTACTACCTGGAAACGATTCGCAATCCTGTATACGGTGCCGGACATTTTGAACCACTCAGGCATTACGCGGAAGTACATGTGCGTCTGGAACCTCTGCCTGCAGGAAGCGGTCTGGAAATCACCAGTGAGTGTTCAACGGATATCTTGTCTGTTCCCTGGCAGAAATCCATTCTCTCCGCCTTGACAGAAAGCCGTCAGATCGGTGTGCTTACCGGTTCTGAACTGACCGATCTCCGGATCGTCTTAGTCAGTGGAAAAGGACATATCAAGCATACCGAAGGAGGAGATTTCCGGGAAGCTGCCAACAGAGCTGTACGCCAGGGGCTGATGAAAGCAGAGAGTATTCTGTTAGAACCTTATGAACAGTTCCTGTATATCCTGCCGGCTGAATACCTGAGCAGGGCATTGTATGAACTGGAAACCATGCACTGTACGGTAAAAACCGAAGAAAATGAACACGGAATGATGATCATCCGGGGAATGGGACCGGTACGTCTTCTGATGAATTACCCCATGGAGATCGTAACCTACACAAAAGGGAAGGGTGTATTCAATGCCTGGCCTTGTGGTTATTATCCCTGCGAGGATCAGGAAGAGATCATCGCTGAGATTGGTTATGACAGCAGCCGGGATCTCTTTCATACATCCGGTTCTGTATTCTGTTCACACGGTACAGGGTATACTGTTCCCTGGAATGAAGCAGATAATCACATGCATGTACAGATGCGCGCAGCCGGAAAGGGACAATACTCCCGGCAGACATATCATGTCAGTGAAGAAGAGATGAATACGGTGCTGGAGAAAGCCACCGGCAATAACCGCAACCACGATAAACAGCCAAGACAAAACAAGATCCAGGAACTGCCGGAATACGTACAGATCGAGGAGAACAAGCCTAAATGCCTGCTGATTGACGGATATAACATGATTTTCTCCTGGGATGAACTGAAGGAGACGGCAGAAGAAGATATCGGTATAGCCAGAGATCAGCTGATTGATCTGGTCTTTGCCTATCAGGGTTTCCTGAAACAGAAGATGATCCTTGTGTTTGACGGATATAAAGTAAAAGATAACCCGGGAACAGAGATCACCAGGGGAGAGGATTTTACCATCGTCTATACACGATCCAATATGACTGCGGATGAATACCTGGAACGAATCACCAGGAAATTACAAAAAGACTACCAGATCACGGTAGTCTCCTCCGACGGATTAATACAGAATACGATCTTCTCTCACGGAGCGTTACGCATGTCATCCCGTGAGTTTATCCAGATGATTGAATTATCCAGAAAGATCTTCTAACCGGAGATCTTTTCTTTCAG
>JAFWFE010000057.1 GCA_017512555.1 Solobacterium sp.
CATCGGAAGATAGTGGTATAATCCGGGTTCCAGACCTTCTACTTTCCTTACGGCCAGATAGGTTTCAAATTCATGCCGGGCTCCTCCGCATGGTACGGTGCGCAGTGTCGCGTAAGACTTTCCGCGGATTCCCTTGATTCCCTGGGTCGTCCAAAGCAGATAGGACAATTCCAGAAGGGACATCTCTTCCTGTGTATATACGCGGTGAGAGGCTCTGGTGTTGATCACATGCAGAAAGTCATTGTCGATGTTCAATGTGTCATAGTTCACAGGCAGATCTATCGCCTGATCACGCATCGGAGCCTTTACAAGCGGCGGCTGCGGTTTTTTCAGGTTTTGATCACTTACCCAAGTGTCGTCGTCGAAGTTTGTACGGACAAATGCCCGTCCTGCCTTGATTCTGCGTTCGGCTTCTTTCTGGTCCATAAACACCTCCATATTCACTATATTACTGTTTGGAAGAGCGGCCGTAAACTGTTTCACCTTCCGGATCAGAATGGGTAAACAATTAAGATACGGATATACCGTGAGGATACGGGCTTTTTTAATGTTCGGAACTGTTTGGAAGTGTTAGAATTGTGCCATGGAAAAAGTGAAGACACTTTGGAATATCCTGGTTGGCCTCATGTTAGGAGGTGTCGGGATATTGATGATCTACGGCGCAATTCATGAATTGACAGACACATCTCCGATTCTTTTGTGGGTATTTGGTATCTTTGAGATTGCGCTGGGGATATTCATGTTGACGAACGCAAAGAGTGGGGCCAGGGCAGACATAGAGTGGGGTAAGTTACGGCAGAATAAGTATATTTCACGCAGAGTCGTACTGTTTCTGGTTCTGTTGATGATCTACATGTTCGGAGCAATCGGAGTGAATATCCGTGCTTCGGAAGCCGGCAGGAATATGATCCGTATTTTGTGGACAGAGGCTGCGGGGTTTGCGGCGATCGTGATTGCCTACATCCTGATGATCATCCAGGCGTTCAAGGAACGGAAGACCAACAAGATCCAGGACCAGATGTTCGCCCAGGTGAAATTACATGCGAATGAACAGTGGTTCACCATGGTGATCGACCATACGGAGAATAAGGAAGATCGATCGTATCTGACCGGATATGTCACAGGAACCGTGAAGAAAAACGATCAGGTATACTTTTATCTCAGTGATCATTCCCGTTACCGCGGAATCATCAATGCCCTGATTAAAAAAGATATACAGGTTGAACAGGCAGAGAACGAGGAATGTACGCTGGAGGTCATCACCGGCGGCGAGATGCGTGATCTTCCCTTCGGCGTATGTACGAGTTATATTCCGTTTCCCAAAGGGAACGCGGAGAATGTTGTGTCCAACCCCGTACTGTTTGCGCTGCTCAACGGTCTGCCGGAACATTCCGGTCAGGAAGGGTATATCAACTACATCGTGAATGAGATCCTGAATGCGAAGCTACTGCTCAGGATCATGCCGGCAGATACCGGCAGGATTCCGGACAAGATCTATGCGTACTTTTTCGGGAATAACGGTCCTTTCCGGGTGCCTGTAGTCGTTCATGATCATATGCCGGATGAAACCCTGCCGGTTTATACCGACTGGGCTGCACTGCAGAGATGTTTTGATTACGGAGATGAAGAAGAACAAAAATACAGTCGGGCTATTGTTGCGTCCTTTGAGGAATTACAGGTGTATCTGAAACATCCTGTAGAGAATATCGTGATCAATCCGTTTGGTCCGAAAGATTTCTTCTTGTCTGCAGAGTTGATTCAGGCAATCCGGGAAGCTTTGGAGAAGAGCCGAAAAGAGGAATAGGCTTTGCGCAAATGCATACATCTTGGTATGATTCTTTTATGAAAGTATCCGAGCTGCAGTTCAGAGAATATTATCATCGGTATATGATCCTGGAAGCGGATGTCCTGACGGATAAGCTGAAAGATACGATACCGGTGAAAGAAGAAGATTGTTACGTACTGGTTACTGCTTACGCGAAACAGGCGGAGAAAGTCAGTTTTCCCGTGCTTGCGCTTGGCAGTTCTTTTGATCACTGCAGAAGGGGATTACGCAGGAATGCCATGCTGGGGGAATACTCTATTGATGAAGTCATTGATCTGGAATGTAGAATGATTGAGCCGGACCTGCGTATGCGTGAGAAGGCAGAGAAATGGCTGGCAGCACAGGAATCTGAGATGGAGGAAGATATTCTCACCGCCCGGCTGGATCATCGTCTGGATGATGTCAGAGACCCGTATTGCCCGGATATCGTACATGTAGGAATATTGACTACCGGCGGTCTGCGGTTATACCGGATGGAAATACAGATGTTTGACGGACCTTTTATCGTAGGAAAGATGGTGGATAAACCGCATCCGAATCTGGGCATTCATTACGGTGACCTGATGCGCGCAATACCCTACTATATGAACGGACAGAATCGTCTCCTGATGTTGTTTTACGGAGATCACCTGTCGGATGAACAACAGAAAGTACTGGATGAGATCAGAGAGAAAGGAAATGATGTGGGTCTGGGATTCAGCTCACTGACGATAAAGAACTGATATGGAAGGAAGAACGGTGAAGTATATCTGTCCCTACTGCCGCAAGGAGATGGAGATAGAAGTGTTTGATAAGGTGAATGCCCAGGAAGATCCGGATCTCCAGGAACGTTGTGCGTCCGGGGATTTGTTCAAGACTTCCTGCCCGCATTGTAAGCAGGATTTCATGGTGCAGTATCCCCTGGTGTATATCGATACGGCGAATAAGTTTATCCTTTGGCTGAGTCAGGAAGAACACCCGGAGATCGGTAATCTGACACGCCCGCTGATCCAGCAGGGATATCGTCTGCGCAGGTGTTCAACGATCCGGGAATTCACGGAGAAGATCGCAATCTTTGAGGACGGCATGGATGATGTCGTTGTGGAACTGGCGAAATATGATTCCTTTATCGAGTTTATCGATAATAAAAAAGGTACTGCGGAAGAGATCACCTCAATAGAGTACCAACGCTGTGAAAACGAAGTGATGAAGATCAATATCCGTACGGGAGACCAGGGAATGTCCTTCCTGATCCCGGTAGGTATGGTAGAAGAAGAAATCGCTCAGAATCCGGAATTATACGAAATACGTGATGATGAGATTCCGCTGATCAACAGCGACTGGATCCTGAGTTTATTTGAAGAAAGTGCCGGACAGGCATAGGAGGAATATCGATGATCGTAATCGGTGAAGAAAACCTGACCAAGCAGATCAGGGATTTATGGAAAGATAATTACAGTGAAATGGATCCGAAGTATATAGACTTTGTCTTCCGTAATATTTATCAGCCGGAGTATCTGTATTGTGATAAAGAAGGAGATCAGGTAAGGGCATCCCTCTTGAGGATTCCTCACGCGATGATGTTCAACGACCGTGTACTGGCGTGTTCATACATTACAGGAATTACCGAAAGGGCAGAAGGACAGGCAGAACAGGAACTGATTCCTACGGTTATTGACGCCTGTGAGAATAGTGAACTGATCACCCTGGCTTCTGTACGAAATGCCGGATATCTGGCAAAACACGGCTTTGAGAAGGTCTATTCCCGCTGTGATTACCTCTTACAGAAAAAAGACTTCAAACCGATCACAAACTTTGGCTGTGCCTATGATCCTTCACCTCTGGATATGCTGAAGATCTACTCGGTGTTTGTCCGCAGGTTCAACGGTTTCTCTGCACGTCATGTGGAAGACTTTGTGAATCTCAAGAAGGAAGCGGCAGCCCGCGGCGGAAAGGTCGTGGCGTACTACGATGAAAAGAATCGGATCTGCGCGTATGCGGTGATCATTGTCACACCGGATGATGCCATCATTGAGGAGTGTATCTATCTGGACGCATCAGGATTGATGAAGATGCTTAACGCGGCATTCCAGGAACGTTCGCTTGTTCATCTCGTGGTATCCGAAGCGGAAAATCTACGCCCGTTATTCCCGAAAGCAGCCAGAAATGTGCTATGGACAACGATGGCGCGTCTGAACGATGCGGATCTGTTCTCCCGGTTGTTCTCCATTCCTGCAGCCAATGTAAAGGAAGCTTACGAAGTATCCAAGAAACCATTGTTCTACAATGAGGGATTTTAACGGGATTTCTTGTAATATAGCAGTGTTATATACACTTATCCACGAATTCACAATTGACGAAAAACATACGTAATTTTATAATTTTTATTGGCAACAAAAGGAGGTCAGATAAAATGGCAGATGTAAAAGTTGCGATTAATGGTTTTGGCAGAATTGGACGTTTAGCATTCAGACAGATGTTCAAGGCAGAAGGTTATGATGTAGTAGCAATCAACGATCTTACAGATCCTAAGATGCTTGCGAACCTTTTGAAGTATGACTCCGCACAGGGAAGATGGGCAGGTCATGAAATCTGTGCTGGTGAAGATTCCATTACTGTTGACGGCGAAGAAATCAAGATCTACAAAGAACCTGATGCAGCAAATTTACCTTGGGGTGAATTAGGTGTAGACGTAGTTCTGGAATGCACAGGCTTCTATACAAAGAAATCCAAAGCACAGGCTCATATCGATGCAGGTGCGAAGAAAGTTGTTATTTCTGCTCCGGCAGGAAACGATCTTCCGACAATCGTATTTGGTGTTAACGAAGGCATCCTGAAACCGGAAGACACAATCATCTCCGCAGCATCCTGTACAACAAACTGCTTAGCTCCGATGGCAGATACACTGAACAAGTATGCTCCGATCAAATCCGGTATCATGACAACAGTTCATGCTTATACAGGTGACCAGATGATCCTCGACGGACCGCACAGAAAAGGTGACATGAGAAGAGCAAGAGCTGGTGCAGTCAATATCGTTCCGAACTCCACAGGTGCAGCTAAGGCTATCGGTCTGGTTATTCCTGAACTGAACGGCAAGCTCATCGGTTCCGCACAGCGTGTTCCGGTTCCTACAGGTTCCACAACGATCCTGGTAGCAGTAGTTGAAGGCAAGGACATCACTGTTGAAGGCATCAATGCCGCTATGAAAGCAGCTGCAAACGACAGCTACGGATACAATGAAGATCCGATCGTTTCCAGCGATATCATCGGTGAAACACATGGTTCCATCTTCGATGCTACACAGACCATGGTCACAAAAGTAGACGACAATACCTATCAGGTACAGGTTGTTGCCTGGTATGACAACGAAAACTCTTACACATCCCAGATGGTAAGAACAATTAAATACTTCGCAAACATCTAATAAGTATAGTATTTAAGCAGAAAGAGAATGCCGGGTCATTTCCCGGCATTTTTCATGTACGGAGAACATCCGGTTAGTATAATGGGAGAGTAGAACTAAACGCAAAGAATGGAGAAGTGTACTGCCATGAAAGAGAATATCAGAAATATCATCTTCGATATGGGGAAGGTCCTCATCGGTTTTGACCCTGAAATATTTATGGACAGAGCCGGTATTTTTGATCCGGCTGACAGGAAGATCATCCGCAGAGAGATCTATGATTCACCACGGTGGACTGCCATGGATCAGGGAGATCTTGATGAGAAAGAAATGATTCGGATCGTTAAGCCGGTACTCCCGGAACATCTCCGTAACCATGCGGACTACCTGATCGGGAGATGGTTTGAACCAATCATTCCGGTGGAAGGGATGGAAGAACTGGTCTGTGAACTGAAGGAAAGAGGTTATGGAATCTACCTTCTGTCCAATGCCAGTGTCATGCAGAAAGTGTACTGGCCAACGATACTCTGCGCGAAGTACTTTGACGGCACTGTAGTCTCTGCCGATGAACATGTGATGAAACCGGATGAAAAGATTTATACGATCCTGCTGGAGCGATACGGTCTGAAAGCCTCAGAGTGTATCTATATTGATGACAGAGAAGAGAATGTCAGCACGGCGGGAAGATTGGGCATGTGTCCGTATCAGTTCGACGGCGATGTACGCAAACTAAGAGCATTTATTGAAAAACTCTTGTCTGAGTGATTCATGTAAAAGCATTTTGACAAAGAAATCTGTGCATGTAAAACACAGTAGATAGACTTTTCCTTGTTTGTTTCGTATTCTGGCCTTGTCCCGGCCGGGAAGAAATCATTATGGGGGTGACACTTATGGAAATTGGATCAATTATCCGAAACGCAAGAAACAACGCGAAGCTCTCTCAGGAGCAGGCTGCGGAAACTTTGGGTGTAAGCCGGCAGACGATATCAAACTGGGAGACCGGAGTTATCTCACAGTTAAAGAAACTTATGTAGACCTATGCTTACAATTACTTTTCTATCAATAAGTAAACTAACAAAAAAAGGATACAGAATGTCGTGAACTTTAATCACTCGTATCCTTTTTTTCTTATTCCCGTTGTAGGCTTTTGATTATTCTGAATTTTGGTAATTATAATCTATGAAATATTGGTTCCATATGATCAAAGGTGCAAATTGTATCAAATCATATCTCATCTTTTAAAATGCTGTAAGCATCCTTAATATGATCGGCAAGATATTTTGTAGTATGTGCATCAGAGCCAACGGTAATAATCCTGCCACCTAAATCTTTATATAGTTTAAGTATCTTTCTGGATGGCTGGGTATCGCTTAAACCGTAGTGCCAGGATGAGGTATTAACTTCAATCCCTTTATCGTCTTTGATTGCCTGTTTCAAGATCTCTGCGATAATATCTTCGACTTCTTTAAAAGGATAAACGCCATTTCTGTCATAACGTATGATAAGGTCTAGGTGGGCTAAAACACTGTAATGCTTAAACACTCTGATTGTGTTTAAGATCTCCCTATAATACTCTTCGTTATACTCTTTCTGTGTTTTACCTTTCTGGAATTCTTGTGTCCAGAATTCCTGGTTATTGACCTGATGCATTGAGAGCAAAACGAAGTCCAATTGATCGCCGTATTGATTCCAGAGTTTTTCATACTGATTGACAGTTATTGTCTGTACTCCGAATTCAAGACCTTGTTTAATGGTGATCTTATCTTTATAAGTTTCCTTCATACGCAATAACTTGCCAAAGTATTCCGGATAATTAACATTAGCCAAGGGATCCATCTGTGAGATGTCATAACTCATTCCATCTCCACCGCGCCATTCAATATTACCTTCCGTCCAATCTTTCTTTATTCCGTAATCTACATGATCGGTAAAACAGATCTCTTCTAATCCAAGTTCGATGCCCCTTTCGATTTGCTTTTCCATTGGCTCTCTAGAGTCATCGGAAAATTCACTGTGAATGTGATAATCTGCAAACATGTTAATTTACTCCTTTCCTGTTTTTCTTTCGAGTTTTTCGTGCATAACGATCATCAGTACAAGTATTGCCAGAAGATAGATTGGAAATAATCCAATACTGATATTCTGTGCTAATAATCCAAATAACGGTGGCATTGCACAAGTGCCAATATAAGCACTGGCCATTTGTACTCCAATGATGGCCTGTGATTTATCTACCCCGAAATGATCTGGGGTCGAATGAATGATACATGGATATATTGGAGCACATCCTAAACCGATCATTATCAAGCCGACTAAAGATCCAGATGGCAGAAACATAACGCCTATTCCAAAAGCAATCAACGTCTGACCCAATCGAATCATCTGTTTATCATTCAACTTCATTGTAAGAAATCCTGATAGAGCTCGACCTATTGTAATACCGATATAGAATCTACTAGCATAGGAGGCTGCTGTTTCAACGTTGATGCCTTTTGCTAGATTCATATATGTAGAAGCCCAAAGACCGGTTGTCTGTTCTAATGCACAGTAACAGAAGAAACAGATCATTACCTCCTTAACTCCATTGATTCTGAATATTTCCTTTAAAGTCAGAGGCGTTGTCTGCTTTGTTTCTTCAATCTGTTTTTTTGCCTTCCAAAGCGGAAGACTGATAAACAGAATTACACTTAATATAACTTGCAGGATACCAATAATTCGATAACCGCTGTTCCAACCTTTTTCAAGGAACAATGCATAGCCCATGATGTATGGACCTGCCGCCGCTCCGATTCCCCACATGCAGTGAAGCCAGCTCATGTGTTTGCTTTCATAATGCAAAGCAACATAGTTGTTCAAAGAAGCATCGACACTTCCTGCACCTAAACCGTAGGGAATCGCCCAGAAGCATAATGCTGGAAGCGAATGGCTGATAGAGAATCCCAATAAAGCAATGGCCGTGATTGCTACCGAAATAGCTGTAACTTTTCCTGTTCCAAGTTTCTTGGTTAGTCTGTCACTTTGAAGGCTTGAGACTATTGTTCCCAAAGCAATGATCATGGAAATAATACCAGCATAGGATACAGGTACATTTATCTCAGGATAAATCATCGGCCATGCCGATCCCAGCAAGGAATCCGGTAAGCCAAGCGATATGAAAGAGATATAAATAATTACAAGTAATAACTGAAGCATCTTAACACTCCTATACGATAGGATTATATCACCTTAATTGATTTTACAAATAGGATTATATCCGCTATAATTGCATTATTAATAAGATTATATCGTTATATTTGTTATATGGCTATTTCACTTTCGACCGACAAAACTGACAACAGACAAAAGGAGATCCTCGAATACGGGACCATCGATTTTCCGATTGCTTTTTTTGATGATGATCTGACGATTGTTAAGGTTCCCTGGCATTGGCATGAAGAATTGGAGATTATCTATATTTTGGATGGAGAAGTAGCAATAAATATTGCTGGCGACGAATTCGTGTTACAGAAAGGAGAAGGATATTTTATCAACCGCAGCGTTCTTCATTCTACAAAATTATTATCAAATAAGGGATGGCAACATGCTATGGTTTTTTCTCCAGATATTATTGCTCGCAAAGGCGATATCATTTATAACAGTTATCTGAAACCGCTATTTGATGGTCAAACAATATCTTATATTAAACTTGTTGGGAGTGTTCCTTGGCAGAGAAAAATTTTGGAGCTGGCAGAACAAGCCTGGCAAAGTGGAGCGTATGAAAGAAAAGATTATCCATTAACTGTTAGAAATAATTTGAGTCAGTGCGTGGCGTTGATTTTGGAAAATATCAAAAGAGATAAATTTTCTACAAGCACTCTTTCCGAAAAGGAAGATACCAGAATAAAGGATGCTTTAAATTATATTGAAACCAATTATAAAGAGCAGATAACAATAAATGATATTGCCAAGTGCGCTAACATCTCCGTCAGCACATTACTTAAGCTGTTTCATGAGGTTATGCATACCACACCTATCAAGTTTTTGATAGATTACCGATTGGATAAAATATATGATGAACTGTTATATAACCAATCTAAGCCCATTAATGAAATTGCTTTCTGCAATGGGTTTAATGATCCTAGTTATTTTAATCGTTGTTTTAAAGCTAAATATGGAATGACGCCTTCAGAATATAGGAATTTTACCTTTACAAGAATCAGAGAAACATGAAAAAGAGTTGGAAATGACGGTACAATACGCTGAAAACAACATGAAAGACCTGAAACATAGAATTTTTAACATTTCTTTTTATGTTGTAACAATCATGTTAGTGTTATTGTTTCTGGAAGTATTAAGAGAGAAGTTATCTCACAGTTAAAGAGACTTTCATAAACCCGCGCTTACAATTGATTAGTTACACAATACTAACTAATGTTTAGTACTATCTATCTGTTTTGGAGAAACTAGAGGAGAAAAAACAGTAAGCAGCACTGCTTCAGCAGAACGCAGCAAAGCCTGAGAAGAACAGATCTAAAGATATTGTTTTGAGCTAAAAGAAAACAGCACAGGTACTGGTCAGGATTGACTGGTATCTGTGCCGTTCTTTTATTTGCTGTTTTGAGCCTGCTTTATCATTTCTGAAAGTTCTGTTCCCGATTCCTGCATCCCACGTTTCATCCATTCATGAACCCAGCCATATATCAGATAAGCAATCGAAGATTTCAGGTAAGCCACAGGATTGGGATCATCTTCAGATATGTTTGCGGAGGAAATGATTGTATCCATGATGATATCCGACAAACCGGCCTTGAACAGTGTCAGATAGAAGGAAGAATTGTTTTTATAGAAATCCAGCAGTTCCTGGTTAAAGTCTAGATTGTTATCTTTGTTTCTACTTTCATAATCAGAATGCCACTCATGAAACAGTCTGTTTTCTTCCTGGATCAGAATGTCTTTTTTGTCGGAATAATTGCGGTAAAAAGAGACTCTGCTTACGCCGGCCTGATTTACCAGATCATTGATCACGATGGAATCGAGATCTTTTGTCTTCAACATCTCCAGGAGTGTATCCAACATTTGTTTCCTGACATATGTATTCTTTTTCTCGTTGTAACTATTCATAGATGATACAAAGCCTCCGTTTTGTTTCATTTTAGATGAAACTGTTGTTTCATCAATACTTAGATGATACAATCGTATCGTCACAAAGTCAAGGAGTAATATATATGAAAAACAATAACAAACCGAAAATGAAAACATGGAAGAAAGTCGTGATCGTACTTACTACAATTCCTGTTGTAATAGCAGCTGTCGTAGGTGTGGGATATCTTTATGCCGATAACAAGGCAGATATCAAAAATGGATATAACAAAGAGATCGAAACAGGCTGCGAACTGGAGTCGAAATATCTGCTTGGTGCAGATCTCAAAGTAAAGAAAACGACCTTCAGGGAAGAAGATCCAATCAAAAAGGTATCGGTCTTTTATCCGGAAGAACTGGAAACATCCGATCATGCTTATCCGATGATCCTGGTCATGAACGGTACAGGCGGCAAAGCTACGAAATACGAACCTCAATTCGAAATGTATGCTTCTTGGGGCTTTATCGTTGTCGGAACACAGGATAAAGGGACCGGTACAGGCAAGACAACCGTAAAAGTATTAAATGATATGCTTTCCCTGAATGAGGATGAAAACAGCATCTTCTACAACAAGATTGATCCGGAGAATATTGGTTTAACCGGTTTCTCTCAGGGAGGTGCCGGTGTCTTTAACGTACTGACCAAATACGAAGAAGCAAAGTATATCAAAGCAGCAGTTCCGTTATCACCGGTCAGTGAATATATGACGGCTCTGGCAACGGATTATACTTATGATTCATCATTGGTAAAATGTCCGATCCTGATTTTTGCGGGTACTGAAGGAGATTTCGAAACAGAAACGGTCATTCCGCTGGAATTGCTGAACGAACAGTATGACAAGATCACGGCACCGAAAGCAATGGCCAGAAGGATCGGAATGGATCATGATCATATGATGTATTCTGCCGGAGGCTATGTTATGGCCTGGTTCAGATGGCAGCTGCAGGATGATGCAGAAGCAGCAAAAGTCTTCACTGGTAACAGTCCTGAACTGTTGAACAATCCGCTTTATCAGGATCAGAGAATAGATTTAGGAGAATAGAAGATGAAGAAAGCGTTTAAGAAGATCGGCAAGATCCTTGGGATCCTGCTTGTAATCGCACTGATCGTTGCCGGATGTGTGATCAAGTTTGTGGTGAATTATCCGGAGATAAAAGAAAATCCAACCGTGGGTAAATGGTACCGTGTTTCCGACAAGGCGATGAAGGATTCTGAAGGAAATTCCTATCACGCCTTATTCAAAAAAGGATCTGATAATAAAGTGATGATCTACTTTGCCGGAGGCGGTGTTTCTGTGGATGAAATCAGTGCCAGAGAAGACACCTACAACACCAAAGAAGTATGGCCAGATTATCTGGCAAATGTGACCATGAATATGGGCGGCCTTGCATCGGATGTGGAGGGAAGTCCTTTCAAAGACTGGACACTTATTCTTTTCCCTTATGCGACAGGCGATTTTCATTCCGGTACGGGAGAGTTTCATTATATCGATACGGATGGAAAAGAGAAGATCCTCTACCATAACGGCTACAACAACTATACTCTTGCCATGCAGGAGATCATGGAGAAAGCAGGCATTGAAAACGCAGATACAGTATTGGTGACAGGCTATTCCGCAGGCGGATTTGCGACTGCGTTACTGTCTGATGACATTTTTACAAATTACTTCCCGGATGCGCAGAACAAGAACGTTCTTGTCGATGCATCGCTAATCGAATATGACGGCTGGAAGAATGTAGCAGAAAACGTCTGGGTAACTCCGAAAGAGATCTCAGATAAACTCACTACAGACAATTTGACATTAGACTGCCTCAGATCCTTACATGAGAAATACGGCGATGGTATCCATCTGATGTTCGACTGTTCCACCCGAGACGGCGATCTGGCAAAGGTGCAGCATTCTCTGCAGAATGGTTTATCAATGCAGAATGATGTAGATGAATCACAAGGGGATGAATTCCAAGAGACTTTGAAAAGAAATATCCCTCTGTTCCAGGAGGCCGGAGTCAGTCTGTTTATCTTTGACGGGGTTGCCTGGTACGATGATCCGAGGAATCTGACAGCACATACGATCATTTCCACTCCGGTTGTATGGCTCCCGTTTGAAGAACAGGGACAGTCTGTTTCCGAATGGTTGATGGAAAATATCAATGGAAATCCAAAAGATTACGGTTTGGATCTAGTCAATAAACAATATTAATTTCAGAGCAAGATTCACCATGTCTGACAGAAATTCATTTTGATGAATCCTGCAGACTGGCCCTTGTTGGGGATAACGGCTCCCCAATCCCTCTACAGAAGCATTTACTTCTTCGCCTCATTTCATTCACAATCCTGATTCCATCAGGGTATAGATCCGCAGTCTTGAGTGATTGCGGGTCTTTTACATTTTCATGAGATTTTTTGAACCAAAGCACTATGGTTTTGTCCCCTTCAGTAATTGAGAGGATATATGCATTTCTCAAAGAAAATGATCAGAAATGTGTTAGAAACAGGCAATTTCTTTCCCCTTCATATAAGTGAAGGGCACTGTGAGAAATACGGAAAGAAATATCCGCAGAAGCTGCACAACTCCGGTCATTTCCGTCCCCTACATATAAGTGAGAGGGTTTGATTGAAAACTCGAAATAGTTTTCGCCATTTCCCTGAATTTATCCCCTCACAGATAAGTGAGAGCCAACGAAAAAGAAAGGAGTTGTCATGAGAGGAAGAAAGAAAAAGAATATGCCTCCGGCAAAGGAGCACAGGATCACCATCCGTCTTAGTGAAGACCAGTACTCGGTATTGAAAAAAGAGTGCCAATCATCACAGTTATCGGTATCGGAATATATCCGCAGATTACTGCTGAACAGGAAGATTCCGGTCTATCCGATCATCATTCACGATGAACACGAGATACTGGAAGAACTCAGAAAGATCAACAAGCTTGGAAATAACCTCAACCAGATTGCCAGATATTTCAACAATAACGGTCTGATGACCAATGAGGTCTACAAGGAACTGAAAGAGACCATCCGACTGCTGCACGGAACCTGCATGAAATACGACGAAGCAGTCGAAAAGGAATACGGACCGACCAATATGAAAGGATTCTAAGGAGGAAGATTATTTGAAGAAAACAGATGCCAGGAAAGATGATATTGATCTCTGCTCCTGTTACTACCCGGAAGAGCAGATCCCGGATGAGTTTACGGAAGAAGATTCCCAAGGAAAAAGGAAAGGAACACCAGCCAATATGTATCTTATCGCAGAAGACTTCACTCTTCTGTTGATGGGAGATAACTCCGTAAAAGTGACCGAGCATTTCAAGGATTCCGGCAAAGGGATAAACACCTTACTGGAGGACCATATCCGTTATGACAGAAACAAAATGTGAAATCTCAGCGGACAGATTGAATGAACGCCCGCGCTTCTTTAAAATGATAATGAAGTATTGTAAGCGTGGGTTGTTTCACAAGAAGGAGGAATAAGGATTTGAAACAGCCAAACAATACCGCAATATATATGAGACTCAGCCGTGATGACGAGAATTACGGCGACAGTGTAAGCATTGAGACACAGAGGACGATCCTGAGACAGTTCGCTGAGGATAATGACCTTCATATCGTTGATGAATACATCGATGACGGATACTCAGGGACAACCTTCAACAGGCCTGCTTTCCAGAGGATGATAGAGGATATCGAATCAGGGAAAGTGAACACGGTCTGCACCAAAGACCTCTCCCGTTTCGGAAGGGAACATGTGATGATGGACTACTTCCTGGAATTCTTTTTTCCGGAGAAGAAGGTCCGCTACATCGCAGTCAGCGACAATGAAGATACGGAAAGAGGATTAAGTGATCTTGTCCCGGTCAAGAACATCTTCAATGAATGGTTCGCCAAGGATACCAGCAAAAAGGTGAAGAACGCTCTGCGTGCCAAGCACTTGGCAGGAGAGAGGACCTTCGCCTATGCACCGTTGGGCTACAAAAGAGATCCCGAAAAGAAAAACTCCATCATCATCGATGAAGAGACCAGATGGATCATAGAGAAGATATTCTCGATGGCAGCACACGGTGCAGGTTCCGCAAAGATCACAAAGACACTGATCGAGGAGAAAGTGCCGACACCCGGATATCTGCTGTATCAGAAGTACGGGAAGTTCGCCAACATCTATGAGGGTGCGACCGAAGAGAAGAGTTATTCCTGGACCATAGCGATCGTAAAATCCATCCTGAAGAATGAGACCTACATTGGAAACACCATCCACAATCAGCAGACCAACATCTCCTACAAGAACAAGAAGAAGGTCAGAAAGCCGAAAGAGGAATGGATCCGTGTAGAGAACACCCATGAAGGAATCATCGATAAGGATATCTTCTATCAGGTACAGGAACAGATTGAATCCCGAAAGAGGAAGATGAAGGATGCAGACACCCAGATCTTCGCCGGATTACTGAAATGTGCAGACTGCGGATGGGCATTAAGCTATGGAGTCAACCGTTCCAACAAGACACCGTGGGCATATTACAACTGCACACAGTACAGACAGTTCGGAACAAAATTGCACAGATGTACCAGCCATTATATCCGCTATGATGTCCTTTACAGCTATGTGCTCTCAAGGATCAGATACTGGGCAAAACAGGCAGAGATCGACGAAGAAGGATTTCTTGAGAAACTGCTGAAGACCAGTGACAGTGAGAGAGCCAGAGGACTCCGGAAACAGACGGCTGAACTGAGGAAAGCGGAGAAACGCAAGGATGAACTGGACAGGCTGTTCACCAAGCTCTATGAGGACTGGTCAGCAGAACGTATCAATGAGTACAACTTCAATATGCTTACACAGAGATATCAGGCTGAACAGGAAGAGGTCGATGAGAAGATCAAAGCTATCCGTTCAGAACTGAACACGGAAAAGCAGACTGCAGAGGACACAAGGAAGTGGATCGAGCTTATCAGAAAGTACACTGATCCTACAGAGCTTACTGCTGAACTGCTGAACACACTGATTGAAAAGATCGTTGTCCATGAAGCAACAGATGATGAATTCGGATTCCGAACACAGGAGATCGAGATCTACTTCCGCTTTGTGGGCAGGATCGATGAATAGATAACACCAGTATCCTTAAGTGAGGGAAAACGGTAAATCCTATCCGGATATTATCAGCGTCATACGGATGAGCGAACTATACTCTGTGAGTTTGGATCATCTCCTCAAGGAGGAAGATTCTATGAAACAGACGTATAAAGAGTATCTTGAAGAAAGTACAAACGTAGTTAAAAGTAATGAACAGAAATCAAAGATGATTCTGATATCAACTGTACTGGGAATCTGGGCACTTTCACTGATTGCCTTTGTCCTGGTCCACAAAAATGTAGATGAGTATGGATATAGTCTTGCGGTCACCTGGGCTGTCCTGCCGGTCACGTTCTTTATCGCTTCGTTTATCACCGGTAAGCGTGACTGGTTTGGAAGAATGAAATGGCTGGCGGCTCCTGTCTTCAGTTTGATGTATACGATGTCCGGTTACGCAACGATGGTTACTGCCGAAAACATGGTAATCAAAAGTGTAATGTGGCCTGACTTTGCCAAGTTTCCGATCGGACTGATCATCTCCCTGGCAGGCATTGCCGCAGGAGTATTTGTGAATAAGAGACAGGCAAAGACTAAAGAAGAATAGTTCCGGATATGGAAACAGGGGACAACCTCATCGGTCGTCCCCTGTTTTTTGTGTTTTACTTTCTTCCGGATAGCGAGACAGCTTTGATCTTTTCCTGTGCTCTGGCATCTTCATTCTTGATGTCTTCTGCGACTTTCAGTTCTTCATCCTTCAGTACTTCTCCAGCCATTGCATCGTCGATCATCACGATGTAACTGTCAATCAGTTCCAGGTTCTTCGCGTCTTCGTTGACCGCAAATTCGATGACTCTGTTCAGTGCCGTGGAGTAAAGAATCTCCGGAGTCATATTGGATTTCACATCCGCGTCCAGGTAGATATAACCAAGTAACTGCTGGTTCCATCTTGTGCCATACGCAGGACACCACTCTTCGTTATATCCGCCCATGTATCCGCCTTCTTTGATGTAGATACTGTTTTCTCCGTCAAAGTCTGTAACGTAGGCTACATGCCAGCTCCATACCGCAATCGAGTTAGGCATCGGTTCTGTACCAATCGCATATCCTGCCTGTGAGGCTTCCAGAAGCCATCCGCCGGCATTGTGCCATCCCGGAAGAGCTAATCCGGTAGCTTCGTAGACCAGCTGCCAGGTGCCCCATGTACAGTTGGACCATCCGCCTACATACGGGTTATACGCAACCGTCTCTGTGTATCCGTCATCTTCTGCGTATACCGGCTGGATCTGACGGGTAAATACCATCATACACAACAGGGGCAGAAGACAAATCTTCAGTATAGTTTTTTTCATAACGACACACATTATCCTACAAAAGTCCCGGTAATGCAAGTTTTGCGCTTTGTGCATCTTAATCCTGAATCACGCATGTAAGTTGAAAATCTATCTCACTACATATAAAATATACGATACGAGGGATAGTATGCGTAAAAACTGTTTACCTGAAAAACTGAGTCTGATGCGGAAGTATTACCAGCTTTCGCTCAGTGATATAGCAATGAAGCTGAATGTACCGGTAACGGAATACATGAACTGGGAAAACGGCAATACATTGTGTGATACCGAGAGTCTGAAGAAGATCGCGGAGATTTATCATGTGAAGCTTCAGGATCTCGTGGATAATACAAAGATCGTATCCATCAATTATCTGGATAAGATCAATGACAGTGTAGAACTGATGACCTTCCGTAAAGACGCCAAGGAAGTACCGTTCCAGGAAGATGTAGCAGATCATATCATGGCCACCTCTGTCATCGTCACAAACGTACCTGCGGAGCTGACCCAGACAACCATGAGTATTCCCGCAAGCACCGAACACACCACCATGGTGACATCCACGATCGATCTCGGAGAGACCAGAGTCATATCCCGTGATGATCTGCAGGCTACGACTGTAAATGAGATTGTGGAAGATACTGTGGAAACTGAGCCCGTAAAGCCCGGGATTCCGAAAAAGCTCTGGGGGATTGCCGGCGCTGTACTGGCAGGAATCGTACTGCTTGTGCTGGCCGTATCATTCTTTAACAAGGAAACCACGGTCGATGATATCGAAGTATCCCTGAGTAATGTGAATCGTATCGCTCTGGGAGATACATACAGTGTTTATATTGACAATAACGGAGATCTGGTGACCAACGGAGATACACTCCCGTCACTCTCCAAGTTCAAGGATATCGTCCAGGTCAGCGCCTGGGACGGACATCTGACCGGACTGAAGAAGAACGGCAAGGTCGTCTGTACCGGCAGTAACGAGGCCTGTGATGTAGGATCCTGGAATCATATTACGATGATTGCGTCCGGCAGGAATCATACCGTAGGACTGACGGATGAAGGCACAGTCGTCTGTACCGGTAATTCTTCTGCATGTGAAGTAGAGAACTGGAAAGAAGTAACGGCTGTCTATGCCGGTGACGGTATTACCATTGCCCGTACAAAGGGGAATAATCTCCTGGTGTCCGGGAACTTTGGTGAGAAGAAAACCGTTGCGGCTCAGACCAAAGTCAAGGAAGTCGCGATTGCGGAAGAACAGATCATCCTCCTGACCAATGACGGGAAAGTCAATACGTTTGCGGTCAGCGGAGGCAATGCGAACAATACGGCAGCCTGGTCGAATGTGGCACATATCGCCGGCGGAAAAGACTTCGTGATCGGAGCCAACAACAACGGCAGGATGATTATCGCCAGCACAAATGACGATCTGGTGAAGGAAGTATCCACCTGGAGCGGTATCAAGTATATGGATGCGCACGGAAGTACTGTTGTGGCAGTAAATGCGGCCGGAGACCTGCTTGGGGCTGGAGATAACTCCTATCACCAGTACAAGAAAGCAGAGACGACACCGGAACCCAGTGAGAAAGCAAAACTGGATAAAGTATCCAACGTTACGTTCAAGACAACTACAGGCGGCGTATCGATCTCCTGGGACCGCGTCACTTCCGCAGATTACTACGAAGTACGCCTGAATACCAATCCGGAGACAGTAATCAAAGCTGTAGGCAATTCCTGCAATATCTCCAGTGATAAACTTACGGATGGTACGGAATACCTGATCCGCATCACTCCCTATACCAACGATGATTCCCTGGCACCCGGGGAAGAAACCACGGTAACGTATCAGTATGTCGCAAACCGTGTCAAACTGAAGACTCCGGGCGATCTTACCCTGAAACAGGAAAAGACCGAACTGCAGATTCATTGGAACTCGGTTGAACATGCGAAGGAATATATGGTAAAACTCGGCACATACGAAGAGAGAGTCAGAGATACATCGGTTACCCTGGATATCTCTGCACTGGAAGACGGAAAGAAATATACCGTAACCGTGACCGCCATCCCGGATAATACGAAGAACTTTGCGGACAGTGATCCTGCGATGAAGGACTTTACCTATGATGAACCGGTAGAGGCTGTACCTTTGGATAAACCGGCAAACATCAACAGCGAGCAAGATTCCATGAACGAAACGATCCTGAGGATCTCCTGGGACGCGGTGGAACATGCCACAAAGTACACGGTATCCGTCAACGGGAAGAACTACGATACAGACCAGACAACACTTACCGTCGATGCCGGAGCTGTAGGTCTTAGTGACGGAAATACCTATACGGTCAAAGTGACGGCGTCTTCTTCTGATACCAAGCACTATAAGAATAGTTCTGCGGAGAACAGCTTTACCTACAAACTTACACCGGAACCTACACCGACTCCTACACCGGAGCCTACCGCGGAACCGACGGCAGAACCTACTGCAGAGCCGACAATAGAGCCTACGGAGGAACCGACGGCAGAACCTACGGCGGAAACGGAGGAAGAACCTCATGAATAAGTTCTGGTATTATACCAAAGATGGTGAAGAGAAGTACGGACCCTATACGGATAACGAACTGATCAAACTGATCAAGGAGAAGATCATCCGTGAAGAAGATAAGATCTGGATGGTGGATCTGGACGAATGGATCACACTGGGAGATTCCATCTTCAATATCTTTATTCCGGAGGATAACGAAGAAAAGACTTTGTCCTGAGAGATGGACAAAGTTTTTATTTGAATGAGTCATACAGAAGGGATATACTTAAAGAAACCGGTGATGAGAAGAGTAGTATTCCGGAAAAGTCCAAGAGAGGATCGGTTGGTGAAAAGATCTGACGGAGTAAGGAATATGAATGCGCCTCGGAGGGTCTGTCCGATATGTAGGACAGAACGGGCAGAACGTTATACTGCAGAGAAGTAAGAAAAGTGGAACCACGCTGAGGCGTCTTTTTGGAGGCCTCTTTTTTATGAGATCAGGAGGGATAAAAATGATCAGATTATATAACACAAAGAGTTTGACAGTAGAAGAGTTTAAACCCATTCATGAAGGTCATGTGGATATGTATGTATGCGGACCGACTGTGTATAACTATGCGCATATCGGCAATGCCAGACCGATGATCGTCTTTGACGTACTGAAGCGATTGTTTGAGGCAGAAGGCTATACCGTGAAGTATGTCTCCAACTTTACCGATGTGGATGACAAGATCATCAATAAGGCTATCGAAGAAGGCACATCCGAGGCAGAAGTGGCAGAACGTTACATTGAAGCATACCAGGCGGTACGTACACAGCTGAATACGGAACTTCCGGATATCACCCCGAGAGTAACGGAAACAATGGATGAGATCATTGAGTTCGTTGACGCACTGGTGAAGAAAGGCAATGCCTATGTCGTAGACGGAGATGTGTATTTCTCCGTGGATTCCGTGCCGACGTACGGTGAGATCAGCCACCAGAGAATGGATATGTTAGAAGCCGGCTTCCGTGTCGAAGAGAATGACCAGAAGCGTAATCCCTATGACTTTGCGCTGTGGAAGAAGACCGAAAAAGGAATCAAGTGGAACAGTCCATGGGGTGAAGGAAGACCTGGCTGGCATACCGAGTGTGTGGTAATGATCAACGACAACATGGGTGAGATGATCGATATTCACGGCGGTGGAATGGATCTGCGCTTCCCGCACCACGAGAATGAAGCAGCCCAGCAGGAAGCCCTGCACGGCAACAGCCTGGCGAATTACTGGATCCATAACGCAATGGTGAACATCAACGGCGATAAGATGAGCAAGTCTCTGGGGAATGTGCTCTGGGCAAAGGATGTCGTGGATAAGCTCGGAACGAATCTCACCCGCTGGCTGGTCAGTTCCGTACATTACCGCAAAGAACTGAACTTCAGTGATGAAACGATTGAAACTGCCCGTAAGGAACTGGAGAGAGTGATGACTCCTATTCGTCAGGCAGATGTCAAGGCAGCCCTGAACGACAAGGATCTCGGCACTGCGTATGACCAGGAAGCGTACCGTGAATTCCTGAACCAGATGGATGATGACATGAACACACCGAATGCCTATGCGGTGATCTTTGAGACAGTCAAGAAGTTGAACGGCGCACTGCGCCAGCGTGAGATCGATTATGCGGCTGTGGGAAAATACCGCAATGCGGCGGAGAAAATGTTGAATATTCTGGGTATCGTTGTGGAAAAACCGGTGATTGGTGAAGAAGACAAGGCATTGTTCGCAAAGTGGAATGAGGCCAAGGCAGCGAAAGATTTCGACACTGCGGATGCCTGCCGTAAGGTCCTGACAGAGAAAGGTTTATTATGAGTTCTGCGGAATGTTCAGGCAGAACACTGGCATTCCTGGGTGATGCGGTATGGTCGTATATAGTACGCCGTCATCTCGTGTCCACCGGACAGGGGAACGGAAAAAACCTGCAGAAGAAAGCCGTATCATACGAAAGTGCTAAGGCGCAGGCGGAATTCTACCGTATCCTTCATGAGGAAGGGTTTTTCCGTGAAGAGGAGGAGGAAGTATTCCGCCGCGGAAGAAATGATCATTCTTCCGGTGCTCCGCATAATACAAGCGTACAGATCTATCGTTACAGTACAGGGTTTGAGGCTATTCTCGGATATCTTCAGCTGGAACAGAACTGGGAAAGAATAGAAGAAATCTGGGACAAGGTTAAAACCTTGAAGGAGGGGTAATCATGGCACAATTAGTTTACGGGAAAAACGTTGTTAAACAGATCCTTCAGGATAACCGTAAAGTCTATAAACTGTATCTTGCTGTTCAGGATGAGCAGATCGAGACCCTGGCCAGGAAAAAGAAGATCAGTATCGAACGTGTGGATAAGAAAGCTCTTCACAAACTTACCGGAACGGATAATCATCAGGGTGTAGCACTGAGCATGGAAGATTATAAGACTTATTCACTGGAAGAACTGACAGAAAGAAAACAGGAGTATGGTTTTCTGATCATGGTGGATGAGATGATGGATCCGCACAATCTCGGGGCAATTCTGAGAACTGCCGATGCGGTAAACGCAGATGGTGTGATCTTCCGCAAAGACCGGTCTGTAGGACTGACACCAACGGTGGCGAAAGTTTCTGCCGGAGCCATCGATACAGTACGGTGCTGCGAGGTGACAAACCTGGTGCGGACCTTACAGGAACTGAAGAAGAAAGGTTACTGGGTCATCGGTACAGACATGAAAGGACAGGATTACCGTTCCCTGAAGTATGACTTCCATGCGGTATTGGTCATCGGGAATGAAGGAAAGGGAATCTCCCGCCTGGTACGTGAAGAATGTGATTATATGATCTCTCTGCCCATGCAGGGGAAGATCGAATCACTGAACGCGTCAGTCAGTGCCGGAATCCTGATGTATGAGATCTACAACAAGCGTTTCCCGTTATAACGGAGGAACGTGATGGAAAACCCTTATGAACTGATTTATATGAGCCATAGTGGTGATGAATGGTCACTGCAGGCTCTTTTTGATTTATATGCCAAAGATATCTCCGGGTATATCAATACCCTGACCAAGAAGTATACTCCCCTGAAAATCTACCGTGAAGATCTCATGCAGGAAGCGTATATCTCCCTGTATACCGCTACGATTTCTTACCGGGAAGATTGTGAATGCAGTTTCAAGACATTCATGATGGTGGTTATCCGCCACCGGGTGTGGAATATCATGCGTCATTACTGCGCAACCAGCCATGTGCCTATGCATGAACTATTATCTACCGAACAGTTTATCCGTGATACGGAAGCCACATATGATGCCCTTCGCAGTACAGATGTCTTATGTGAACCGGAGTATCTGTTACATTTCAAGATGATCCGGGAAGACGTGGATAAGGTGATTGAGGGTCTGGATGAACTGGATAGAGAAATATTGGATGCCTGGCTCAACGATGAAAGTTATAAGGAAGCGAGTACTCGTCTGGGAATATCCTATAAAAAATATGACGGCAGACTGCAGAGGGTGAGGAAGAAAATACGGCAGGCGGTATACAGCGCGTATGATGCCGAGTAAGTTTTCATTGGTATATCGGGATAATTCAGTAAAATAGAGAGTATAGATGTGAGGATAGTATATGAACAGACCAATGATCGTAATTACCGCAAGATCAAGAACGGAAAATGATAACCGTACTTTTTATGATAATGAGAGTTATTTCCAGTATGTTGCGCAGGGCGGAGGAATCGCAGTGATGACCGGTGCCGTTACGGAAGAAGAAGCTGAAGAGATCGCAGAACGTTTTGACGGTCTGGTCGTTACCGGAGGGGCAGATGTTGCGCCGCATTTCTACGGGCAGGAGAACACGAAATCTTATCCGGAAGCTCTGGATATCGATGAAGCAGATCTTTATTTGTATCATGCGTTTGACCGCCGTAAGAAGCCGATTCTGGGGATCTGCCGGGGAATACAGTTAGTCAATGTGGCAGCCGGAGGAACTCTTAAACAAGATATTCCCGGACATAACCAGAGAAACTTCGATCCGCCGGTAGCCAGAGATGCATTCTGCCAGACCTGCAGGTTTATTGAGAATACGAAGATGTACGCGATCTTCGGGGAAAGCTACGGGATGAACAGTTTTCATCATCAGTGTGTAGATATGGTTGCGCCGGGTTTTGTCGTCTCCGCATACAGTGAAGACGGAATCATAGAAGCGATTGAGAAAGACCACATCACTGCTGTACAGTGGCATCCCGAGCGGCACGTGAATGATCCTCTGCACAAGGAGATCATGAAGCGCTTTGTCCAGGAGTGTGCGGAGTATAAGAATAAATAGTTGATAAATGAAACTGTTAATGTATAATGTCCTTGAGGATCTATGACAAGGAAAAGAAATGTGGACTTAACCCAGGGAAGTATCGCTAAACAGATCCTTTTGTTTGCGATTCCTATCCTGCTGGGGGATTTATTTCAGAACTTCTACAACAGTGTAGACTCTTTGGTTGTCGGTAATTATGTGGGTAAAGAAGCTTTGGCGGCGGTCAACGCTTGTTCCCCGATCACCAATCTTCTGGTGAATTTCTTTGTAGGTATGTCTGCCGGCACAGGGGTGATCTTCGGCAGAAACTTCGGTGCCCGGACATATAAGAAATTACAGGATTCCATTCATACCACGGTAGCCTTTGCGTTTATTGTCGGGTTTTCTCTGGCAGCGATCGGTGTGATCTTCAGCCGGAATCTGCTCAGATTGGTAGATTGTCCGGGAGATATTTTTGACAGTGCCAGCATGTATCTGCGGGTATATACGATCGGTATTCTGTTTACGGCAATCTATAATATCGGTGCAGGTGTGCTGCGCGCGGTGGGAGATTCACGCAGTCCGTTCTATGCGCTTGTACTATCGAGTGCTCTGAATATCCTGCTGGATATTGTCTTTGTGGTTTACTTCCGTATGGGTGTGCTCGGTGTGGCGTTTGCGACGATCATCGCGCAGTTTATCTCGGTGCTGATCGTTTACCGCAGGATGATGATCATGGATGAAGAATACCGGTTTTCTTTCAAGAAACTGGCAATTGACAAGACAATTCTGAAAGAGGTTATCGATCTGGGTCTGCCGGCTGGCGTGCAGTCATGTCTGATCTCCTTCTCCAACATGTTTGTGCACAGGTATATCAACAGTTTCGGTTCCAGTGCCACGGCAGGTGTAGGTATCGGCACCAGACTGGATCGTTTTGCGGGATTGTCTATCCGTGCGCTTGGATTAAGTGCGTCAACTTTCGTTGCGCAGAATGTCGGAGCCCAGCAGGTAGACCGCCTGAAGAGGGGTATGTGGACTTGTTACTTCCTGTGCTGCGCGTCGATTGCGTTGTTCGGCGGACCCCTGTACATCTTCGCGTATAAACTGGCTGGGTTGTTCAACAGTGATCCTGAGGTCATCTCCTACGGTGCAAACATGATGCGTGTGATCATCCCGTTCTACTTCATGCAGGCGGGGAATCAGGTGATTTCCGGATCTCTGCGTGGTTTCGGGTATTCCCGTCAGGTCATGATTCTGTCACTGATCGGGATGATTCTGGTACGGCAGATCTTCCTGGCTGTATCCATGTCCATCAGTCACAACATCATGAATGTATACTTCGGCTTCCCTGTAGGCTGGGGAGGCGCATGTATTGCGACCGGAATCTTCTACCTGTATGTGCGCAACAGAAAAGGATTGTTTGACAAGATCGGTGGATAATCTGCATACAAGTATTTACCCGAACGCATGAAAAAATCATGCGTTTTTTTAATACGATATGAAATTTATTAGTATATCTCATTAGTGAAAGCGCTTACGTTTTATCCTTGACACTTGTATCAAATACTTTATGATGAATGTGTAAGAATTGTGAAATTCTGCAGAATAGAAAGGAAACACTATGAAGAAAACTCTCACGAAATTCCTTGCCGGTATAATTGCGGCAGGACTCCTCGCAGGCTGTTCCGGTAACGGCGGCGGTGCTGCAACTCCCGCTCCCGCAGCATCTTCTGGCACAGAACAGACCGCAGAGGCTACTACTCCCGCAGCTCCCGCTGAAACCAAGGACGCAATTACGATCCTGAAGGAAATGCCTGAAGCTTCCAACCTGATTGAACCGACAGGTACAAAGAAGGGTAATGTCACCATGGGACCTGACTCCGACAAGAAGACGATGGTCGCTACAGGGGCTATGACATTTGAGACACTTGACCCGTTCTACACCAACGGTGTTGAAGCAAGACGTATCGGTGCCGCATGGTCTGAACCGATGTGGAATACAGCTTTGGGTTCACCGGATGATGTTTCTTCCATCGTTAAAGACTGGACAGTTTCTGAAGACGGCTACACTGTTGACTGGGAACTCTATGACAACATCTATGACTTCGAAGGCAATCATATTACCGCAGCTGACCTGCAGTGGTTCTATGACAAGTACTGTGAGCAGAGAACACTTGCGAATATCAAGTCCTTCGTCGCTACAGGTGAGTACACAGGTCAGATGGTTTTGAACTACAGAAACTATCCGGGCTTCCTGAGCCGTTCCGCAGCTTCCATCGTAGCAATCAGCCAGGCTGAATACGAAAAGGATCCTGAAAGATTCCGTTCTGATCCTGTAGGAACAGGTCCTTATCATTGCATCAAGTTCGCTTCCGGTAACTCTGCAACATTCGAGCAGACATACAAGTACTGGGGCGACAGAGAGAACGTTCCTCTGCACTTAAGAGCTAACGTAGACGTGATCCGTTATGACGTTATTCTTGAACAGCAGCAGATCCAGACAGCTTTGGAAACCAACACGATTCAGGTTTATGATATCCAGGCTTCCACAGCTGAAGACTTCATCAAGAACGGTAAAGTTAAAGTCTGGAAGTTCCCGACCTCCTGGCCTGTAGTCTTCATCCTGAACTCCACAGCCGGCGGTATGTTTGAGAACAACCCTGACTTCCGTAAGGCTATCGCTTATGCGATCGACTACGATGCAGTATGTATGTCTGCGACTAAAGGTACAGGTAATCCGATGCCTACATTCGGTTCTGAATCCCTCGTTGGTTATCAGAAAGAATGGGAAAAAGACGGAAACCATGCGTACTATGATGTAGAACTGGCAAAAGAATACCTCAAGAAAGCAGGCATCGAACCTGGTACAGTTACACTGAGAACGATCACTAACTCCGGTTCTGACCTCCTCGTTGTTGTACAGGCTTGCTTAGCTGAAATCGGTGTTGGTATGGATATCCAGTTACAGGATGAAGTACAGTTCCTCGTAAACAGATTCTCCGCGAACCTGAACGAATGGGATATGTGTTTCTACGGAACAGTTCCGAACGGATTCATCATGACATCCTTCTACAACCTGTTCAATATCGAAGCTTATAACTTCGGTGCAATCTATGGTGCGAAAGACCAGGAACTGCATGATCTGATGATCGATGCTCTGTATGACCAGACACCGGAAAAGATCAGCAAGGTATACTTCAACCACCTTGACAAGATGTACTACATCCCCCTGTATCAGACATCCAACTGGGTTGGTGCATACGAAAAGATCGAACAGCCTGTAGCTGATCTGTCCTGGAAGGTATATCCGCAGAGCTGCTACTTCGCAGACGATTACGACGTTTACTACGAAGGTTAGTATCTGAAACAAAATTCATAAGAAGACTGTATACTGCGGTATGCAGTCTTTTTCTGTGGTATGATGCAAAGGCAGGAGGAATATCTATGCCTGAAAAATTAAATGAATTGTTTTACCGTGATCCATACTGCCGGGAATTTGACGCGGAAGTAATTCAGTGTGTAAAGGGAAAGAAGTACTGGGAGATCGTCCTGGAAGATACAGCGTTTTATCCAGAAGGCGGAGGTCAGCCGGCAGATCACGGAACATTGAATGATACAGAAGTGGTGGATGTTCACCGCAGGAACGGTGTAATCATCCACTATTGTATAGGAGCACTGGAAGTCGGCAGTACCGTACACGGAGTCATCGACTGGAACAGACGCTTTGATCATATGCAGCAGCACAGCGGGGAACACATCGTATCCGGAATCATTCATCAGAGATATGGGTATGAGAATGTAGGCTTTCACATGGGGGAAGTCATCCAGATTGACTTTGACGGAGAACTGAACAACGAAGATCTGCACTGGATTGAAAGGGAAGCCAACACCCGGATCTGGCGGAATATCCCGATAGAAATCACCTATCCTACCGAAGAAGAACTGAAGAACATGTGGTATCGTTCCAAGAAAGAACTGGAAGGGACGATCCGTATTGTTACCGTAGATGATTCCGATGTATGTGCGTGCTGCGGAACACATGTCAGAAGAACCGGCGAGATTGGAATCATTCATCTGATCTCTGTAGAGAAACACAAAGACGGAAGCCGGATCGAGATGCTGGCGGGACAGCGGGCATGGCAATGGCTTCGTACAACGGCGGATCAGAACACGGAGATCTCACATCTGTTCTCCGCAAAACCTCTGGAAACAGCAGAAGCGGTAAAGAAGTACATGAACCAGAGCGCAGAAACCAGCCGTAAACTCTCACGTCTGAGAAAAGAGTATATTGCGATGAAGGCAGATCTGCTGGAAAAGACAGATACACAGATACTCGTCGAGAATGATCTGGATGCGGACGCAGCAAGGATGCTGGCAAACAATCTGCTGGAGAACAACAAGGCAGATACGGTGGCAGTCCTGTCGGAAACCACCGAAACTACCTGCCGTTACTTAGTCATGAGTAAGTCCCTGGATCTCAAAAGTATCGGAAGTGAGATACGCAGGAGATTAACGGTCAAAGGCGGCGGAAGCGCAGTGATGCAGCAGGGAATGATCGAGAATAAAACCGAAGAAGTAAAGGTTGTTCTGGAAGAGCTTCTGCGCCGGTAAAGGCAAAAAAACATAGCTATAAACAGGAAAAACTGCATGTTTACATATGCAGTTTTCTCTTTCTAAGATATATTACAAAAGTCCTAAGGAAAGCGCTTTCATATACGGTTGAGGGAGTATGTTTCATCATATACAATGAAATTATGTAAGATTTGTGAAAATCACGAATCAGAAAGAAAGGGAAAAGCAATGAAGAGAACACTATCTAAATTCCTTGCCGGTGTATTAGCGGCAGGACTCCTCGCCGGTTGTTCAGGCAACGGCGGCGGAGCAGCAACTCCCGCACCTGCTGCTTCTTCCGGAACGGAGCAGACAACAGCACCCGCTCCTGCAGCAGAAACAAAAGACGCTATCACTATCCTGAAGGAAATGGACGTTGTCAACAGCGTACCTGCACCTAAGGGCACCAAGAAGGGTGATGTCACCATGGGACCTGACTCCGACAAGAAGACAATGGTTGCCACAGGTGCGATGACCTTCGAAACTCTCGACCCGTTCTATACCAATGGTGTTGAATCCGGCCGTATCGGTTCCGCATGGAGCCAGGCGATGTTCTATACAGCACTTGGCGAACCGGCAGAAGTATCTCCGATTCTGAAGGAATGGACGATTTCTGAAGATGGTTTTACCGTTGACTGGGAACTTTATGACAACATCTATGACCAGGCTGGTAACCACATCACTGCTTCTGACTTAGTATGGTTCTACAACAAGTACAAAGAAAATCGTACATTTGCGAACCTTGAATCCTTCGAGCAGACAGGTGAATATACCGGACGCTTCAAGATGATCTATGCGTACTATCCTTCCTTCCTGACCCGCGCATGCCAGAGCATCGTCGCAGTCAGCCAGGCGGAATATGAAAAGAATCCGGAAAGATTCCGCTATGATCCGATTGGAACAGGTCTGTATCACTGCATCGATTTCACTTCCGGTGCTTCCGCTACATTCGAAAAGACCTACAATTACTGGGGCGATGAGAGCAAACTTCCTGCTCACCTGCAGGGACATGTCGATGTGATCCGTTATGACGTTATTCTTGAACAGCAGCAGATTGCTTCTGCTCTTGAGACAAATACGATCCAGATTTATGATATCAGCGCATCCACAGCTGAAGACTTCATCAACAAGAACGGCAGAGTTAAAGTCTGGAAACTTCCTGCATCCTGGCCTGGAGCAATCATTCTGAACAGCGCACCTGGCGCAATCTTCGAGAACAACAAGGCATTCCGTAAGGCTATTGCTTATGCAATCGACTACGATGCAGTATGTCTCGCTGCTACAAAGGGAACAGGTGCTCCGATGCCTACATTCGGTTTCGACGGTCTCGTTGGCTATAACACCGAATGGGAAAAGGACGGCAACCATCCGTACTATGATGTAGAGAAAGCAAAAGAATACCTGAAAGAAGCAGGAATTGAACCTGGTACAGTTACACTGCACGCAATCACAAACTTCAGTGCTGACTATCTCGTTGTTATTCAGGCGAACCTCGCTGATATCGGTGTTGGTATGGAAATCGAAGTACAGGATGAAGTACAGTTCCTGACCAACAGATTCTCCGCGAACTTACTGGAATGGGATATGTGTTTCTACGGAACCGTACCTGGCGGCTTCATGATGAACAGCTTCTACAACCTGCTGAATATCAATGCCTATAACTTCGGCGCGATCTATGGTGCGAAAGACGTAGCACTCCATGAACTGATGATGGACGCTCTGTATGACCAGACTAAGGAAAAGATCGACAAGGTCTACTACGCTATGCAGGAAGAACAGTACTACTGTGCTCTGTACCAGTCTCATAACTGGGTTGGCGCATATGACAAGATCGAATTCCCGATCGGCGACCTCTCCTGGAAAGTATATCCGCAGAGCTGCTACTTCGCAGACGACTACGATATTTACTACAAGGGTTAATTCAATCTCAGGATAAGACAATAAGGGCTGCAGAGATGCGGCCCTTTTCTCTGTCTGCAGGTATCCGGTATACCGTGAAAATGACAAATGTAAGCGGATCTGTACACATGAACCGTGGCCCGGGACGTTTACGACATTTCCCTTTTGGGTATACGATAAAAACAGATATAAGGAAACGGAGGAATAATCATGGCTTATCTCGATATGTTTAAAGCAGAAAAGATCTTTCCGCGTACATGGCAGATCACTTACGAATTTGCGGAATTCGGGCCGAAGATCGATCCGGTATATTGTTATCTTCTGGAAGGAGATACCTATGCGCTGGTGATCGATACGATGTACGGTTACGGTAACCTCAGAGCATTCTGTGAGACTCTGACAGACAAACCGATGAAGGTTGTCAATACGCATTTCCATGGGGATCACATTGCCGGCAATTATCACTTTGATGTGGCATATATCCACTGGCGTGATCTTCCATATTACTATGGAAAGAACTTCTCTCTGCCGGGAGGCGGAGGTTTCCCCAAGACACAGCAGGAGATCTATGAACGCGCAAAATTCGTAGCTAAACCGGAATACGTGGATAAACTGCGGCTTGAGGATTTCAAGGAAGCAACACCGATCGAACTGTATACGATTGAAGACGGGGATATCTTTGACCTGGGAGATCGTCAGATTGAAGTGATTTGGGTAGGAGGACATTCTCCGGGATGTATCGCTCTGTTAGACCGTAAGAACCGCTGTGCCTATACCGGCGACTGCTGTAACGGCAATACGATCTTGGGTATCGGTAATTCTCTCCCGATTGAAGAATATCTGGAGAATCTTCTGCATTTCTATGAATTCCGCAGTGAGTTTGATATTACCTACGGCGGACATCAGGTAATCCCTGCATGTGTTGTTGAAGAGGGTATAGAACTCTGTGCAAGGATCCTTGCGGGTACGGATGATAAAGAAGAGAGACAGACACGCCATGGTGTATCAACTTACGGCGCTGCAAGAGAACCGGGAGGTTACCGCCGGGCTGACGGCAAACACTTCAACATTTCCTATGTCCCGGGTAAACTGCTGAAAGAAGAAAAAAAGCCACAAATCATTAAAAATTGAAACCGTTTACATTAACGCTGTAGACAAACGGAGTGTCAGAAATAACACTCCGTTTTTTTTACAAAACAATTAAGAATAGTTGAAAGTAGCAAGCGTCTTTTCACTTGACTTTGTTTTTACTTGGACTATTATTTAATTGTGAAAGAATTGTGAAAATTCATCACTAGAGAAAGGACAAAACAACAATGAGTAAATCCCTGAAAAGACTGCTTGCCGGTGTAATGGCAGCTGGTCTTCTCGCAGGCTGCTCCGGAAACGGCGGCGCCTCCACTCCTGCTCCTGCAGCATCTTCTGGTACAGAACAGACCGCAGAAGCAGCAACTCCCGCAGCAGAAACAAAAGACGCAATTACGATCCTGAAGGAAATGGACGTTGTTAACAGCGTACCTGCACCTACAGGCTCCAAGAAGGGCAATGTCACCATGGGACCTGACTCCGACAAGAAGACAATGGTCGCCACAGGTGCTATGACCTTCGAAACTCTCGACCCGTTCTATACAAACGGTGTTGAAGCAAACCGTATTGGTAACGTATATGCTCAGCAGATGTTCTACACAGAACTTGGTCAGCCTGCAGAAGTATCACCGATTCTGAAGAGCTGGACGATCTCTGAAGACGGTTATACCGTTGACTGGGAACTCTATGACAATATTTACGACCATGAAGGTAACCATCTGACAGCTTCTGACCTCGTATGGTTCTACAACCGTTTCACAACAGAAGCGAACAGAACACTGCCGAACCTGACAAGCTTCGAACAGACAGGCGAATACACAGGAAGATTCACAATGCTGTATGCATACTATCCTTCCTTCCTGACACGTGCCTGCCAGAGCATGTGGCTGATCAGCCAGGCTGAATATGAGAAGAATCCGGAAAGATTCAGAAATGATCCTGTAGGTACAGGTCCGTACCACTGCATCAAGTTCCAGTCCGGTGCTTCCGCAACATTCGAACAGACATACAACTACTGGGGCGACCTCGATGCTCTGCCTGCACACCTCAAGGCAAATGTAGACGTAATCCGTTATGACGTTATTCTTGAACAACAGCAGATCCAGACAGCTCTGGAAACCAACACGATCCAGATCTATGATATCCAGGCTTCTACAGCTGAAGACTTCATCAACAACGGTAAAGTCAACGTCTGGAAACTCCCGTCCTCCTGGCCGGTAGCTCTGATCCTGAACTCCACAGCAGGTGGTATGTTTGAAAACAACCAGGCATTCCGTAAGGCTATCGCTTATGCGATCGACTATGATCAGGTATGTCAGGTTGCGACAAAGGGAACTGGTGCTCCGATGCCTACATTCGGTTTCGACGGTCTCGTTGGTTATAACACCGAATGGGAAAAGGATGGCAACCATCCTACATATGACCTTGACAAGGCTAAAGAATATCTGAAAGAAGCAGGCATTGAACCTGGCACAGTTACTCTGAGAACCATCTCCAACGGTGGTCAGGAAACGCTTGTTGTTATCCAGGCTTGTTTAGCTGAACTCGGTGTTGGTATGGAAATCCAGATTCAGGACGAAGTCCAGTTCCTGAAGAACAGATTCAGTGCTAACCTGAACGAATGGGATATGTGCTTCTATGGAACAGTACCTGGCGGCTTCATGATGAACAGCTTCTACAACCTGCTGAACATCAACGCTTATGACTTCGGTGCTATCTATGGTGCGAAGGACCAGGAACTGCATGATCTGATGATCGATGCTCTGTATGACCAGACACAGGAAAAGATCGACAAGGTCTACTATGCTATGCAGGATAAGCAGTACTACTGCGCACTGTATCAGACAAACAACTGGGTTGGTGCTTACAAGAAGATCGAATTCCCGATCGGCGACCTCTCCTGGAAAGTATATCCGCAGAGCTGCTACTTCGCAGACGACTACGACGTATACTACGAAGGTTAATCGTCACAAGAAAACCTATGAAAACTGCACGTTATACACGTGCAGTTTTTCTGTTCTTCAGAGTATCTACTCCCATTCGACCGTCCCGGGAGGTTTGGATGTAATATCGTATACGACTCGTGATACTCCATGTACTTCATTTGTGATCCTGTTACTGATTACGGCTAAACATTCCCAGGGGATTCTTGTCCACTCCGCAGTCATGAAATCATCGGTTTCCACCGCTCTTAACGCAATGGTATATCCGTAGGTTCTGGCATCTCCCATGACTCCCACAGAGCGTGTATTTGTCAGTGCCGCAAAATACTGGTCCGGTGCTTTTCTCATGGAGTTCTTGATTTCTTCCCGGAGGATCGCGTCAGCTTCCTGCAGGAGTTCCAGTTTCTCTCTTGTGATCTCACCGATGATCCGTACCGCGAGACCCGGACCGGGGAAGGGCTGGCGATACACAAGGTCCGTGGGCAGTCCCAGCTTGATTCCGACTTCTCTGACTTCATCCTTGAAGAGATAACGTAACGGTTCAACGATTCTTTCAAAAGCTATTACAGAGGGTAACCCTCCTACGTTGTGATGCGATTTGATTACGGCAGAATCTCCTTTACCACTTTCAACGATATCCGGATAGATGGTTCCCTGCGCTAATACATGCATCTTACCCAGCAGATGTGCCTCTGTTTCAAATGTGCGTATAAATTCTTCGCCGATGATCTTCCTCTTCAATTCCGGATCAGTAACACCCGCAAGCCTTGTAAGAAATCTGTCCCTGGCATCGACACGGATCAGGTTCATCCCAAACGTATTCCGGAAGGTATTCTCTACTTCTTCCGCTTCACCTTTACGTAATAAACCATGGTCCACGAAGACACAGGTCAGATGATCACCGACCGCACGGTGCAGCAGTACGGCAGTCACCGCAGAATCCACGCCTCCGGATAACGCCAGTAATACATTCTTATCTCTTAACTCATTCCGGTATTGTTCAACGGAACGGTCAATGAAGTCATCCATGGTCCAGTCCGGTGCACATCCGCAGATATCAAACAGGAAATTACGGAAGATCTGTTTCCCGTACTCCGTATGTGTTACTTCCGGATGAAACTGAATCGCGTAGATCTTCTTTTCCTTGTGACGGATTCCGGCATACGGACATTGAACGGTATACGCGGTTCTCAGGTAATCATCGGGAAGTTCACTGATATAGTCGGTATGAGACATCCAGCAGATACTGGTTTCCGGCATGCCCTTGAATAATGCATCAGGCTCTGTATACAGAGTAGTTTTCCCGTACTCACTGGATTGTTCAGACTTCTGTACCTTGCCTCCGGACATGTACGCAATCAACTGCGCACCGTAACAAATCCCCAGCACAGGAATATCCAGATCCAGCACCGCCGGGTCAAAGCCTGGCGCACCATCCTCATACACACTGTTGGGACCGCCGGTAAACACAATACCCTTGTAAGCCCGTTCCCGGATCATTTCCACGGTCATACTGCGATAGGATTCAATCTCAGCATAGACATGCATATCCCGGATCCTGCGGGCGATCAGCTGATTGTACTGACCGCCGAAATCCAGTACTAATATCTTGTTCATATCACTCCTAGTCTAAACCAAATAGTAATTCTCTGTAGGAAGGCATCGGCCAGCAGGTACGGTCTGTACACACCTCAGCCTGATCGATGGATGAGCGGAGAGAGGACATCAGAGGAATGATCTCATCGTGGAAGAAGAATGCAGTTTCCTGGTTGTCCGTACCGGTATACGCATCCAGTTTCTTCTGCAGGGCAGTACAGTCTGTATAGATCTTCTTACTCAGTCCGGTTAACTCTATACAGTTCTTGTACGTATATGATTCCTTGTCCAGTATTCCAAGAGATTCATCAACAGTCAGAGCTCTCTTCAGTTCTGCCGTATAACGGTTAACCGCCGGAAGAATATCTTTTCTGGTCATATCCAGCAGGGTAAGAGCCTCAATCCGTACGGTCTTGTAATACTTCTCCAGGTAGATCTCGTACCTTGAACGGCACTCTGTTTCCGTGAGGATACCGTTGTTTACCATCACATCCACATTCTTCGGATCCAGATAGTGTGCCAGAGCTTCCGGGGTGGATTTCAGATTACTTAAGCCACGTTTCTCCGCTTCTGTCAGCCAGCTCTCATCATATCCATTCCCGTTGAAGATAATTCTCTTGTGTTCCTTGATCGTCTTCTTGATCAGTGCGTGTACTTCTTCATCCAGGTTCTCTGTCTGTTCCAGAGTATCCGCAAATCCCTTGAGTACTTCCGCAACCACGGTATTCAGTATCGTATTCGGTGTGGCGATAGACGCACTGGAGCCGGGCATACGGAACTCAAACTTATTACCGGTAAACGCAAACGGGGATGTACGGTTACGGTCTGTATTATCTTTGGGGAAGGAAGGAATCGTGTGGATATTCACCTTAAACGGTGCTCTGCCTTTATCCTTGTGCGCAGTATCGTTTTCAATACTTTCCAGAATCTCTTCCAATTCATCGCCCACAAAGATCGAGACAATCGCAGGCGGAGCTTCGGAAGCACCTAAACGGTGATCATTTCCAGCCGACGCAATTGAGATCCGGATCAGATCCTGATACTCATCGACAGCCTTGATCACTGCACACAGAAAGACCAGGAACTGCGCATTCTCGGAAGGTGTCTCTCCCGGGTCAAGCAGGTTGACACCATCATCCGTCTTTAACGACCAGTTGTTATGTTTACCGCTGCCGTTGATACCCGCGAACGGTTTTTCATGCAGGAGGCACTCCAGACCATGCTGACGCGCAATCTTCTTCATCACATCCATGGTCAGATTATTCTGGTCGGCGGACACATTGACGGTTAGATAATTATTCGCTAATTCATGTTGGGAAGGGGCGACTTCATTGTGCTCGGTTTTTGCCTGTATACCTAATTCCCACAACGCTTCATTCAGATCACTCATGAATTCATAGACTCTGGTTTTGATTGTACCGTAGTAATGATCATCCATCTCCTGTCCCTTGGGAGTCATCGCGCCGACCAGGGTTCTTCCGGTAAACAGAAGATCTTCCCGCTGATCAAAGTACTTCTTATCCACCAGGAAGTATTCCTGTTCAGCACCGGCAGTTGCTTTGACATGATCGATCGTGGGATTACCTAGTGCTTTCAGTACACGTACAGCTTGTGTACTCAGCGCTTCCATGGACCTCAAGAGAGGTGTCTTATGGTCCAGGGCTTCACCGCTGTAGGAAAAGAAGATCGTCGGTATATACAGCACATGATCACGGATAAACGCGTAGGATGTAGGATCCCATGCGGTATACCCTCTGGCCTCAAAGGTATCTCTCAGTCCTCCGGAAGGGAAGGAAGACGCGTCGGTTTCTCCCTTGACCAGATTCCCCGGGGAAAACTCCAGGCGAATCTTTCCGCCGCCGGCACCGGCAACGAAGCTTTCGTGTTTCTCGGCAGTGGCACCGCTCAAGGGGTGGAACCAGTGGGTGAAGTGTGTAGCGCCGTTCTCAATCGCCCAGTTCTTCATCGCTTCCGCGATTTCCCCGGCGATATCACTGTTGATCGTTGTGCCTCTCTTGATCGTATTCTGCAGCTTTTCGTATGTCTTTTCACTGAGTTTTTCTTTCATTACTCTGTCGTTGAATACCTTACTGCCAAATGACTTCATCATATCTGTCATGATCGTTTCTCCTTTACCTTTAACGCATTCTCTATTAATCCCGTAAACAATGGATGTGGTTTATTCGGTCTTGATTTGAATTCCGGATGGAACTGTACACCGATAAAGTAGTCATTCTCTGTTTCAATTGTCTCTACGATGTACCGGTCCGGAGATGTACCGCTGATGATCAG
>JAFWFE010000004.1 GCA_017512555.1 Solobacterium sp.
AAACGTCGTGAGACAGTTTGGTCCCTATCTGTTGTGGGCGTTGGAAGTTTGAGGAGAGCTGTCCCTAGTACGAGAGGACCAGGATGGACGTTCCTACGGTGCACCAGTTGTCACGCCAGTGGCACAGCTGGATAGCTGAGAACGGATTAGATAAACGCTGAAGGCATCTAAGCGTGAAACTAACTTCAAGATGAGACTTCCCTCACTATAAGTGAATAAGACCCCTTAAAGACGATGAGGTTGATAGGTCAGGGATGTAAGCATGGCGACATGTTGAGTTGACTGATACTAATAGGTCGAAGGTTTATTCACACGAGAACTGAACGTTCATAGCAGCTAAGTCAGGAAGACAAAGTCAATCTAAAAACTGTTATTCAGTTTTCAGGGAGCAATCTCTGAATTGATCTGGTGACGATACCGGAGTGGTCACACCTGTTCCCATCCCGAACACAGAAGTTAAGCACTCCAGGGCCAAAAATAGCTATGCCCGCCATAGTGAATCGAGGATGTTGCCGGGTTAATAAAAAAGTCATCTTAGGATGACTTTTTTTGTGTCTATACAACCAGAGTTTTGTATTATCTTTGATTATTAATCTGCCGGTTCTTCTTTTACCGCGTTAATTCCGGCAACTCTGAAGCAGTTGGGAATATTGCCTACATCATCTCTGTGATGTGCTACACAGTCGCAGCATCTTCCGTGACGTGGACAGTTTGTGTTTGGACATGTACATGGATGATTGTTGGAACACGGTCTGTTTTCAGTCATAATCTCATTCTCCTTTTGACAATACCATTATTGTGCTCTGATCACGGCTCTGCTTAATTGATTATAGAAAGATCTGGCATCTGTATTCTTGGTGAAGGTTATATTGATGATTCCTCCCAGAGTCTTGATCTTGATTTCATCTTTTATGCCTGCCTGTATACAGGTCATGGTAACGCTGGTTAAAGGTATACAATAAATATCCGGCCGGTTGTCGATCAATCCTCTGGTGGAAAGATAAATCAGACGTTTATCGGTTAACGTCGCATGATTCTTTGCCAGCTGATGGTAACTTCTTAATTCCTTTTCTCCTGCAGCCAGAAGACTTTTGATTTCTCCGTTGATCGTACCGGAATCACCGAAAGACCAGTTTAATTCATAATCTGCCATGGTAATACCTCCGTATAAGTGTATTGTATACGATAATGCAGTTTTTGGGATTCCTTTTTTGTTATATAATACCGTGGGTGAATCAAGATGAATAAACGAACCGTATATACAGACAGTACAGAAAAAACACATGAACTAGGGGAATGCCTGGGCAGAAATGTATCAGCGAACATGGTTTTCCTGATGGAGGGAGATCTTGGTGCCGGCAAGACTACATTAACACAGGGAATTGCGCGCGGTCTTGGGATTAAGCGGAATGTCACCAGTCCGACATTTACGATACTGAAGATTTACCATGGACGATTAACCCTTTATCATATTGACGGATATCGTCTGGAAGGGGTTCACCAGGATCTGGGCTTTGAAGAATTGCTGGATGATGACGGACTTACTGTGATTGAATGGGCACAGTATCTGGAAGATCTGGTTCCCGAAGAATATCTGAAGATCTGTATACGTCTGTTAGAAAATGATATCCGAGAATTTACGCTTGAGGCTGTCGGAAGCCGTTATGAAGAATTACTGGAGGTACTTCCATGATTTATCTGTGTATGGACACAAGTCATACGTGGCTGGCTGTATCACTGATCATTGATGATCAAGTGGCAGCGTCTTTTCAGCAGGACTGCTGGAAACGTCAGTCGGAGGAGATTTTTCCGGCGATTCAGTCGGTAATGGAACAGGCGGGAATCACGCCCAAAGATGTACAGGGAATCGTCATATCCAAAGGACCGGGAAGTTACACCGGTGTGCGTATTGCGATGACGATTGCCAAAGTCTATGCGTCATCCCTGCAGATCCCGCTGTATACGATCGGAAGCCTGGATCTGTATGCCGGAGGAGAAGACTGCACGGTAGTGACCGACGCCCGCAGCAAGCGTGTTTATCATGCGCAGTATCGTAACGGTGAGAGAATCACGGAAGTATCCGCGATCCCCTGTGAAGAACTGATGAACAGAATTCCGGCAGAAGAAGTCGTGATCGGTGACGGAAATCTCATCGGCAGAGAGAAGAAAGAACCGGAAATTGCTCAGAATTTCCTGAAACTGATGCCGAAATGGGAAAAGCAGGAGAATATTCATCTGGTAGAACCGGAGTATCTGAAATCCCGGGAGGCATATTTACTGAAATGATACGGGAGATGACACTTGCGGATGTGGAAGCGATTGCGGAATTGGAAGAGAAGATCTTTTCCTCTCCCTGGCCGGCCAGGGAATTCTGCTATGAACTGACCGAAAACCCATATTCCTGCTGTCTTGTGCTGGAAGAAGAGGGAAAGATCGCGGGATACTGCGACTACTGGATCATCTTTGACCGTGCGGAACTGGCGAATATCGCGGTGGTTAAAGAGTACCGCCGACGGGGATATGCGCAGGAACTACTTGACCGGGTCATCCATGACGCGGAAGAACAACACTGCGAATACCTGACTTTGGAAGTACGCGTATCCAATGAACCGGCAATCCGTTTCTATGAGAAGAACGGATTTATCAAGGCAAATATACGTGAGAATTACTATACAGACAACAATGAGGATGCCTGGCTGATGGTCAGACCCTTGAATATTACAGGAGGTGATCCGGATGACAATGATTCTGGCAATTGAAACAAGTTGTGATGAAACAGCCTGTGCCGTAGTAAAAGACGGGAAGGAGATCCTTTCCAATATTGTCTCCAGTCAGATCAATGTACATACCATGTATGGAGGTGTTGTGCCGGAAGTGGCAAGCCGTATCCATGTGGAAAATATCTCAGCAGTGATTGAAGAAGCCGTGAGAGAATCCGGTGTACGTATGGAAGACATCGACGCAATCGCGTATACGCAGGGCCCCGGACTGATTGGAAGTCTTCATGTCGGTGTGCAGGCTGCCAAGACCCTGGCTCTGCTGTATGACAAGCCGTTATTACCGGTCAACCATATGTGCGGGCATATCTACGCAAATTCCTTTGTGTCAGAATTGAAGTTTCCCTTGATGGCACTGGTGGTGTCCGGCGGACATTCCGAACTGGTATGGATGGAAGATGACTGGCATTTTGAAGTCATCGGAACTACCTTCGATGACGCAATCGGAGAAGCCTATGACAAGGTTGCGCGTGTTCTGGGACTGGGATACCCCGGCGGACCAATCATTGATAAGATGGCAAAAGACGGCAATCCGCACTATAAGCTTCCTGTACCGAAGACCGCAGGACGTTATGATTTCAGTTTCAGCGGTCTGAAATCCGCGGTATTACAGCTGATTGAACGTGAGAAGAAACAGGGGAATGTGATCGTTACCGAAGATGTGGCATATGCCTTCCAGGAAACAGCGCCGTACAGTATGGTCTCCAAGACGATTGACGCGGTGAAGACGTACAAGCCGAAGATGATCGTTCTGGCCGGCGGTGTTGCCGCAAACTCCCGTCTGAGAGAGATGATGCGGGAAGAGATGGCACAGATTCCGGAGACAGAGCTGGTGATTCCGCCGATGTATTGTTGTACAGATAATGCGGCGATGATTGGTGCTGCAGGATATATTGCCTGGAAACATCAGGAGTTCGGTACGTTCCGTGATTCCGCGGATCCCGGATTAACTATGCCTGGTGAAATAGACTGACATTTTCACAATCTGAAAAATGTGTTAAAATATTCACAACAGGTGGTGAGTATGATAAACAATAAAAATGTTCCGAAAGCTACACTGCAGCGGTATCCGGTATATCTGAAGGCACTGCGCAAGCTGAAAAATGACGGCAAAGACCGTATCATGTCCAAGGAACTGGCAGAATATGTGTCCATCGAATCTACGACAATACGCAGGGATTTCACTTTTCTCGGCAATCTGGGAAAGCAGGGATACGGATATGATGTGGATCGGCTGATCGATATCTTCAGTGAAGAACTAGGTGTTAATTTTGATGAAAAGATCATCCTGGTAGGCTGCGGTAATCTTGGTAAAGCGTTATTAAATTACAATAAATGGAATCATGTGGTCGGAGAGATCGTATGCGCGTATGATCTCTATCCGGAAACAGTCAGGGATGCCAATATCCCTGTATATAATATCCGTGATCTGAAGGAAACCATGCCGGAAGGGTGCCGGATCGCAATCCTGTGCATCTCCACGGATATTCAGGAAACCGTAGATCTTCTGATTGAGAATGGAATCTGCGGACTTGTGAGTTTTGCGTCAGAGCACTTCCAGGTTCCGGAAGGAATCCATGTGCGTTCGGTAGATGTAGTATCCAGTATTCAGGAACTGGTATTTGAGACAAATGCGATGAAAAGATAAGGGGAGAAGAATCGTATGTTAAGTGAAATGACGGTAAGAGAGTTGTACGAACTGACTCTGGAAGGAACACCGATGGAGAAGGATCAGGTAGAGTATGTGACTCTGCAGGGATGGATCCGTACCAACCGTTCCGGAAAGAATGTCAGCTTTATGGCACTGAATGACGGGACATATTTCCGCAATGCGCAGCTGGTCTATGACACAAGTCTGAACAATTATGACGAAGCTTCCAGATATCTGACCGGTACAGCTGTCAGTGTAACCGGAAAGTATGTACAGACACCGGATGCCCAGCAGCCGTTTGAGATCCAGCTTACAGAAATCGTCCTGGAAGGAGCCTGTGACAATTCCTATCCGTTACAGAAGAAACGTCATAGTTTTGAGTATCTGCGTGAGATTGGGCATCTGCGTCCGCGTACAAATACATTCTCCGCGGTATTCCGTGTACGTTCTGTACTGGCTATGGCAATCCATGAGTTCTACCAGAACCAGGGCTTTGTGTATGTACATACACCGATCATTACCGGTGCGGATGCGGAAGGCGCAGGAGAAACCTTTACCGTTACAACGCGTTCTGACGCGAAGTATGAAGATGATTTCTTCGGCAAGCATGCCAGTCTGACCGTATCCGGACAGCTGCAGGGTGAAGCCTATGCCCTGGCATTCCGGGATATCTATACCTTCGGACCGACATTCCGGGCTGAAAACTCCAATACGACTACACACGCGGCCGAATTCTGGATGATCGAACCGGAGATCGCGTTTGCGGATCTGGATGATGACATGGCCTTAATCGAAGACATGGTGAGATTCTGTATTCAGTATGTACAGGAAAATTGTCCGGAGGAACTGAAATTCTTTAATGATTTCGTGGATAAGACACTTCTGGAACGTCTGGATCACGTGAAAAACTCTGAGTTCCGGAGAATGGATTATACGGAAGCTATCGAACTTCTGAAGAACGCGGATGTGGAATTCGAGAATAAGAATATCTACTGGGGTATGGATTTAAATACCGAACATGAGCGTTATATTACCGAGAAAGTGGTTAAAGGCCCGGTATTCCTGATCAACTATCCGAAGGATATCAAGGCTTTCTACATGCGTTTGAACGATGACAACAAGACCGTGGCAGCCTGCGATCTGCTGGTGCCGGGAATCGGTGAACTAGTCGGCGGAAGCCAGAGAGAAGAACGTCTGGATGTCCTCGAACAGAGAATGACAGAACTGGGTATGAACCTGGAGAACTACCAGTGGTATCTGGATCTGCGTCGTTACGGCGGCTGTAAACATGCGGGATTCGGACTTGGCTTTGAACGCTTTGTCATGTATATTACCGGCATGCAGAACATCCGGGATGTTATTCCGTTTGCCCGGACACCGAGAAATCTTGAATTTTAACGGAAAACAGCGAAAGCTGTTTTCTTTTCACATATATGTCTTTGAAGTATAATAAACAGGTATGCTTTACCAGGTAAGTCAAGGCTCAAAATCTTTTGGCGCAGATACCGTCTTTGAAGATGTCAGGTTCATGATCAAGGGAACAGAGAAGATCACGATCATCGGACGCAACGGCAGCGGGAAGACGACTTTTCTGCGTTGTCTGTGCGGAGAATACGACTTTGACAAAGGTACCGTATCCATCCAGAACGGTGTACGGATCGGCTATCTGGCGCAGAATGTCCTGGAGCATGACGACTGGACCGTGGAACAGGAACTGCGTACAGTATTTGAACCGGTCTTCGCCATGCAGAAAGAAATGAACGAACTGGAAGAGAAGATGAAGACGGATCACAGTGAAAAGATCCTGAATAAGTACGCGGAAGTCCAGGAACGTTTTGAGGCAGTCAACGGATACGGCTGGGAAGCAGAGATGAAGACTGTATTTACCCGTTTCGGGTTTACCCCGGAAGACCTGCAGAGAAGAGTCAGCCAGTTCTCCGGAGGACAGCGGACCAGGATCGCGTTTGTCAAACTGTTGTTGTCCAAGCCGGATATCTTACTGCTGGACGAGCCGACCAATCACCTGGATCTGGAAACTATTGAGTGGCTGGAAGGTTATGTGAAAAATTATCCGAAGGCTATCGTGATGGTATCCCATGACCGGATGTTTCTGGATCATACCACCGACGTGGTCTATGAACTGGAATACGGGCATATGACAAGATATGTAGGAAATTACAGTTCCTACGTTACACAGAAGAATAATAATCAGGAACGGCAGGCAATCGCGTACCGTCACCAGCAGGCGGAGATCAAACGTCTGGAAGAATTGATCGAGAAGTTCCGGTATAAGAAAAACAAGGCTGCTTTTGCGCAGTCCAAGATCAAATATCTGGAACGTATGGACCGTGTGGAAGAAGTAAAACCCGGAGATACCAAAACTTTCCATGCGCATTTCACACCGAGACTGAAGGGCGGCCAGAAAGTGCTGGAGACCGATGAACTCGGGATCGGCTATGATCATGTACTGACCACGGTGACGATGTTACTGGAACGCGGGCAGAGAATCGGTATTCTGGGCCCCAACGGTACCGGAAAATCCACGTTTGTGAAGACACTGATGGGTCTTATTCCACCGTTATCCGGCAGTTATCTCTACGGATACCAGATTGAACCGGGATACTTTGACCAGCAGTTAGCCCAGTTTACCGGCGGGAAAACCGTACTGGAAGAACTCTGGGACGAATATCCGGATCTGGACAGGACCACGGTACGCAGTGTTCTGGGACAGTTCCTGTTCAGTGCGGATGATGTATTCAAGATGACTGATGTATTGTCCGGAGGAGAGAAAGTGCGTCTTTCTCTGGCAAAATTACTGCTCAGACACTCAAATCTCCTGATTCTGGATGAACCGACCAACCACCTGGATATCCTTAGTAAGGAAGCTTTGGAAGACTCCCTGAGTGATTATACGGGGTCGGTGTTGTTTGTGTCCCATGACCGTTATTTTATCCGCAGGCTGGCAAATGCCCTGATCGTGTTTGAGAACGGGAAGGCAGTCTTCTACCCGATGACTTATGATGAGTATGAAGAGATGAAGAAGGGGACAGCCGCAGATCTCCGTCCCCAGGAGAATAAGAAACAAAAAGAAGAAAAACCCAGAGAATTATCTCCGGAAGCCAGGAGAAGAGAAATCAACAAGACAGAAGAAGAGATTACCCTGAAGGAAGCGGAACTGGAAGAGAAACGTGCTTTACGCTTTGAACCGGAGTATTATCAGGATTATCAGAAGATGGCTGTGCTGGATGAAGAAATTGATGATCTTCACAATGAACTGGCGCATCTGTACGAAAAGTGGGAAAAACTATCGTCTTAACCAGAAAGAATTCGTATAATTTGGTTAGAAAGAGGAAATAAAGATGTCTAATTGTTTGATAGCACAGTCCGGGGGACCGACATCCGTGATCAATGCGACGATTGCCGGTCTGATCAAGGCAAACCAGCAGGATCCTGTCTATGAACATGTGTATGGTGCACTGAACGGGATCGAAGGCATACTCGCTGAGAAGTTCGTGGAACTGACAAATCTTCCGGAAGAAGAACTCCGGATACTGATACAGACACCTTCCAGTGTCCTGGGTTCCTGCCGGTATAAACTGCAGAGAGATAATCCTGAAGATCATAAGAAACTGATTAAGATCATGGCTGAACATGATATTGAAACTTTATTCTATATCGGTGGTACGGATGGTATGGACACGGTGGCGGATATGGCAGAATATGCCCGTGAACATGAAATCACCAACCGGAGATTTATCGGATGTCCCAAGACGATCGATAATAACCTGGTAATGACAGATCACTGTCCCGGATATGGTTCTGCGGCGAAGTATATCGCTTTCACAGCTCTGCAATCCTGGCTGGATCTGAACGTGTACACCAGACCGGAAGTCTTTATCCTGGAGACTATGGGTAAGGATTCCGGGTGGCTTGCGGCATCCGCATGTCTTTCCGGTATTGTGGATATCCTGATCGTGCCGGAAGTGCCGTTTGACCAGGAAGCAGTACTGAACAGAGTCCGTGAGTGCATCAAGGAGAAGAACAAGTGTTATATCGTGATCAGTGAGGGAGCACGGTATGCGGATGGTACATATCTGTCTTCCGACAAGGCAAAGATGGCGGCGTTTGGCTATACATTCTCCGGCGGTGCGTCGGCAATGCTGCAGAATCTGATCCTCACGACAAATACGGCCAGCCGTGTGCGTGTACACGATCTCTCGGTATCCCAGAGATGTAATATCGTCGGGCGTTCTCTGACGGATGTGACCGAAGCCCTGAATGTCGGGGAGGTTGCGCATGAGTACTCCAAAGATAAATCCTTTACCGGAAAGATGATCATCCTGCGGCGTAAGGATACCAGGGAATACGAGGTGGAATATACGTATACAGATGCTTCTGAGGCTGCCGGCATCGTCCGTACGTTCCCGGAAGAATGGCTGCTTGCGGGAAACCGCGGAATTACCGAAGAAGCTCTGGAGTATCTTCGTCCATTGATTGAAGGATCTCCGGAACGTGTGATCAAGGATGGTCTTCCGGCATTTGTGAGACCCTATTATCTGCGTTGATTTACAGAAGTACAGTGATGAACTGTACTTTTCATTTCTCTTTGGATATCTGTTAAACTAATCATGACAACAATAAGGAGGTTCATCATGAACATTCTGGTACTCAACGGCTCACCGGCAGGGAAGAATAGTATTACCCTGCAGACAACAGAGTATCTTCAGGCATGCGGTCTGATGGAATCCTGCAGGATCCTGGATGTCGGACAAAGAATCAAGGCTATGGAAAAAGACTTCCGTGAAGCCGGAGAATTACTGGTACAGGCAGACCTGATCCTGTTTGTCTATCCGGTATATACGTTTCTGGTTCCTTCCCAGTTACATCGCTTTATTGAACTGATCAAGGAGAAGAATATCGATCTCTCTGGGAAGTACGCAGCCCAGATCACCACATCCAAGCACTTCTACGACATGACTGTGCATCGCTTCATTGAGGATAACTGCCACGATCTGGGGCTGAAATACATCGGCGGTTTATCAGCAGACATGGATGATCTCCTGCATGAGAAAGGGCAGCAGGAAGCCCGGGATTTCTTCTCTTTTGTGTTGTGGAACATGGACCATGGAACCTATAAACATAATTGGATACGGGAGAGTACGAAGGAAAGACACAAAGCAACCGTACAGGGTATAAATACGATGACAAGGAAAGGTACGGCAGCCGTCGTCTATGATGATGATCCGGATTCTCCAGACACGTATTTACAGGCAATGCTGGAAAGATTCCGTAACCGGACTTCCCTGAATTGTCAGATGATCAATCTTCGTGAATTTCCTTTTGCGGGAGGATGTCTCGGGTGTTTCCACTGCGCTGTAGACGGCACATGCGTATACAAGGATGGCTTTGACACATACCTGAGAGAGAATATCAACAGTGCGGACGCAGTGATCTACGCCTTCCGGATCCAGGATCATTCCATGGGCAGTCGCTTCAAGATGTACGATGACAGACAGTTCTGTAACGGTCACCGTACCGTGACCATGGGAAAGCCTGTGGGATATCTCGTGGATGGTATCTTATCTGAGGAAGAAAATCTGCGTACGGTGATTGAGGCGCGGGCAGAAGTCGGCGGAAACTTCCTGGCCGGAATCGCCTGTGATGAAGATGCCCCGGATCAGGCAATTGACCAGCTGGCAGATACGATTGAGTACGCTGTTAATCACAACTACCAGCAGCCCAAAAACTTCTATGGTGTAGGTGGTCTGAAGATCTTCCGTGATCTGATCTGGCAGATGCAGGGGTTGATGAAGGAGGATCACCGTTTCTACAAGGAACATGGTTTCTACGACTTCCCGCAGAAGAAAAAAGGGATGATCGTGGCTATGTACGTGGTATCTTCCCTGATGAATAACAAGACACTGAAAAAGAAGATCCCGGTGAATATGACCGAGGGGATGTTGATGCCGTATAAGGCAGTCATAGAGAAGACAAGGAAAAACAAAGGATAAGAAAATGACCAGTATAACTGGTCATTATTTATCAAGTACAGGTACCTGGGCAGGTGCTGCTTTTTCACTCATTAACAGGCAGTCTTCCTCACTTAGATCAATATCGAAGCACTTCACGGTGTCCCGCATCGTTTCTGCGCGGCGGAAGCCAACCAGCAGATTCAGGTCGGGATACTGTTTCAGAGTCCAGGCTTCAATCAGATTCGCGTAGGAACACTGGTATTTCTCACATAACGGAGTCAGTGTTTCATCGAACAAGGTGTGGATGGCACTCTTGATCGGTTCATGGATCCATGGCAGTTTGCCGCGTACATCTCCGGCAGGGAATTCCTTGTCCACAAACGCAGGGTCGGTCAGGAACCCTTCTTCCAACGCGCCGTATACCTGGAACGTAGTACCGTATCTCCGGCAATTCTCAAAGTAATCATAACCATGGAAGGGAGATAACAAGCTGAAGAATTCCTGCACCGCTGCCACATGTCCGTATTTCTCGTATTCCGCAAGATCTTCCGGCTGGGAGTTGGACAGGGCGATTGCCCGGATCTTTCCTTCTTTGATCAGATCCTGCAGGGCACCCATGGTTTCTTCCACAGGCCAGGATTTACATACATAGTGGACAACTACAGAATCGATATAATCGGTCTGTAAACGTAACAGGGAGTCTTCGACATCCTGTTTTACCGCTCTTGCGCTGGTATCGTTATTTACCGTCACACCATCTCTGGAATAGTGGTAATTCCCGCCGTCACCTCGCCAGTTCAGGGAACACTTGGTCTGCAGGACAAAGTCTTCTCTCTGGCCTTTCAGAGCTTCACCAAGCAGTTTTTCCGACATGGATGTGCCATAGACAGGGGCAGTGTCAATATAGTTGATTCCGAGATCTTTGGCTTCCTTTAACAAAGCACGTACATGTCCGGCATCCAGCGCCATATCCGGCCACACGATACCTCCGCCGATTCCCCATGTGCCAAACGCGATCTGTGATACTTCTATACCGGTATTTCCGAGATTCATGTATTTCATACAGGTTGACTCCTTTATCTGTATCATCATAGCATAGATAAATCTATGTCTGACAGAGTATAATAAACAGTAAAGGAAAAGAGATTACATTATGATAGATAAATACTTGCGTGCCTGCAGAAAATGGACAGACATTTTCCTGATTGCGGGAATATTGTCTGTTGTGGTGACAATTCTGGCTGCTCTCGTTGGTGCGGTCATCCTGAAGATACCGGTCATCAGCCATCTGATTGTCAGTATCACACAGAGTGAAACTCTCACCGTATTCATGAGAGATTATCTGTTATTTATCGGAATCTGGGTTGTGGTAATACTGATCATCCTGATCTTCCCGGGGAACCGGCCGATGTTGAAAGCTTTCGGCTTCAACGGTAAGAAGAATACACTGCCGGGGTTAGGCATTGGTTTGCTGCTGGGATTCTGCGCAAACGGATTCTGTGTGCTGATGTCATGCCTGATGAAGGATATCAAGTTGTCGTATTTCGGGTTCGAACCGCTGATCCTCATCGCTTTCCTGATTTCGGTATTCATTCAGTCCGGTGCGGAAGAACTGGCAGACCGTCTGTATCTGTACCAGAAACTGAGAAGAAGGTATAAGAACCCGTGGGTGGCGATCCTGTTCAATGCGCTGGTCTTCATGTCCCTGCATCTGCTCAATCCGGGATTTACGGCATTGGCAGGAGCACAGATCTTCATCGTCGGTGTTGTGTGTTCACTGTTTGTCTACTATTACGATGGCCTGTGGATTGCGATTGGCTTCCATACCGCGTGGAATTATACACAGAATCTGATCTTTGGTCTTCCCAACAGCGGAATCGTATCCGAATACTCGATCTTTACACTGGAGGCTGCGTCTGCGCGCAACGGTCTGTTCTACAATGTGAATTTCGGTGTGGAGGGCAGTATCGGCGCATCGATCGTCATTGCCTTGATCGGTGTATATATGATCGTAAGGAATAAGGGGAAAAAAGAGAATACAGATTACTGGGCTGACATGGAAGCGGAAAAACTGTCATCCGTGAAAGATGACACGAATTCCTGATTCTTTATACGAGAGTATACTTGTTTAAATAATCCTGGGGAGGAGAAAAGACATGCGTGATTATCCGGTCATCGATCTCTGCCTCGATATGCCTATGCAAGCAGACGAGTACATTCAGACACTCACCAACATGTGTCTGGATCCAAACTTCCGCGGATACAAATCAGCCTACGCGCCGGGGATTGCCGGTCAGATCGGATTAAACATCGAAGAACTGGATCAGATTCTGGAGAGAGAAGGGGAAGAAGCCTGGAAGAAGATTGTCGATGATGCCGCAAGGAAAAATGCGATGACTCCGGATAAATTCGTGGAATATCTGGATTCCATCAATGTCGCCTGGGGAATCACCTGTGACAGCCGTCATGACAACCAGAAGACAGCAGAGATCGTACATGCCTATCCGGACAGATTCAAGGGGTTTATCTTTGTGGATCCCAACAAGGGAATGGAAGCTGTGCGTGAACTGGAAAAGTGTGTGAAAGATTACGGTCTGCACGCTCTGTATCTTACAGCTTTCCGCACACATCTGCCGGCGAATGACAAGAAGAATTATCCTCTCTATGCCAAAGCCTGCGAACTTGGGATACCTGTACATATTTACAGCAGTCTGAACTTATCCAAGGCTGTACCGTATGATATCGGTCATCCCCGGTATATCGATGAAGTCGCCAGAGATTTTCCTGAACTGAGGATCATGGCAGGGGTATCCGGCTGGCCGTGGGTACTGGACTTTATTTCTCTGGCGTACCGTCACCAGAATGTCTATCTCAATTTTGAGACCCATGAGCCAAGAAAAATGAATATGCGGGGATCCGGGTATGAACCGTACCTGTTCTATGCGGAAAGCAGTATAAAGGACAGAATCTGTTTCGCGTCGAACTGGACAACACAATCCATCTCCGTGGATGATCTTGTTAAACAGGTGGAGGATCTGCCTCTGCAGAAAGATACGATCCAGCGTATTCTGTATACCAACGCAGCGGAATTCTACAACAGATAACCAGGAAATGCACGTCTATGAAGCGTGCATTTTATATACGCAAATTTATCTGTGAAGATATTCACAAGTTAACAAAAATATAGTAATATATATACAGCAGTGATCCGTTAATCGCGGATAAGAAAGGAATTATTGTATGGCAAACAGATTTATCTTAAATGAGACTTCGTATCATGGCGCAGGGGCGATCAAAGAGATCGTTACCGAATTCAAGGCAAGAGGCTTCAAGAAAGCTTTCGTGGCTTCTGATCCGGATTTGTTAAAGTTTGGTGTGACAGCCAAAGTTACAGATCTTCTGGATGAAGCAGGTATTCCGTACGCAGTCTATTCCAATATCCAGCCGAACCCGACAATTGAGAATGTCCAGTCCGGTGTCAAGGCTTTTGCGGAAGCAGGTGCAGATGTCATTATCGCAATCGGCGGCGGTTCCTCCATGGATACCTCCAAGGCTATCGGTATTATCAACACCAACCCGGAATTTGCGGATGTTCGTTCTCTGGAGGGTGTAGCACCCACAAAGAATCCCTGTACACCGATTCTGGCAGTTCCTACAACAGCCGGTACAGCCGCAGAAGTAACGATCAACTATGTCATTACCGATCCTGAATACAAGAGAAAATTCGTCTGTGTAGACGTTCATGATATCCCGGTTGTCGCGTTTGTGGATCCTGAGATGATGTCCACGATGCCGGCAGGACTGACAGCCGCTACCGGTATGGATGCCCTCACCCATGCAATCGAAGGTTATATTACAGGCGGTGCCTGGGAACTTTCCGATATGTTCCATATCAAGGCAATCCAGATGATTGCGAAGAATCTGCGCGGTGCCGTCAAGAACGAACCGGAAGGCAGAGAAGCCATGGCTCTGGCACAGTATATTGCCGGTATGGGATTCTCCAACGTAGGTCTTGGTGTAGATCACTCCATGGCACATACGCTCTCCGCATACTACAACATGCCTCATGGCAAGGCTTGTGCGACATTACTGCCTACTGTCATGGCATACAACGCCCCGGTTACCGGTGAAAAGTATAGAGATATCGCAGCTGCTTTCGGTGTTGAAGGTGCCTACACAATGCCTCTGGAAGAAGCACGTAACGCGGCTGTTGCGGCAGTGAAACAGCTTGGGGAAGATGTCGGTATCACAATGAGTCTGAAGGGTGTCGTACCTCTGGAAGATGTTGACGCATTATCCGCGGATGCTCTGAAGGATGCCTGCACACCGGGTAACCCGAGACCTGTGACCGTAGAAGATATCAAGGCAATGTTCCTGAGTCTGATCGAAGCGTAAATATTTCTCTCGAGCGAAAAGAATACCTGTGCTATGGCACGGGTATTTTTTATAGTATAGTGGAATTACAGAGAATGCGGTACTGACACAATTAGCGGAGGAATGCGTCATGGGAGTATTTGAAAAGAATGAACTGGATAAACTTTTTGATAACGAAAGTGATTACGGGAAGAAACACCGTTTTCCTGAAGTGACGGAAGAACTGATCCGGAGGGCAGAAGAAACGATGGGATATAAACTGCCTGCCTCCTACAGGGAACTGCTGGAGTATCAGAACGGCGGTGTAATCAGTGACGCCTTGGATGAAGCCTGGCTGACGGAGATCTACGGTATTTCTCCGGATCCGGATAATTTTGAAGGACTGGAAGCCATGTTTGATAACTGGAAGAATGAATGGGAATATCCCGATATCGGTATACCGTTTGGGGAAACTGCGTCTGCCGGACATGATATGTATTATATGGACTTCCGGTATAAAGATGCGGATGGCGAGCCGAGAATTGTCCGGATCGATAATGAAATGGATAATGAAATATACTATGTCGCGGAGAATCTCGCAGAGTTTATCCGACTGGTTCTGCGGAATGAGCCGCCGGAAGAAACACCTACAGGAGAAGGCGGACCTGTGAAAAATACACCACCGGAGAAACCAGAAAAGAAGTCATTCTTTGAAAAGTTATTCCGCAAAGTATAATAAGAGAAAGAGGTAACAGAGATGAAAAAACTAAGTGTTATTGACATGCATTGCGACACCATGACCGGGCTTTGCCGCTCCGGTGCAGACTTCCGTGACAACGACAAACATATCTCTCTGAAGAAGATGGCAGAGGGCAACTACCTGATGCAGTGCTTCGCAATGTTTGTGTATCTCGGGGCTACAGATCATCCGTATGACCAGTGCAATACCTACATCGATTACTTTGACAAGATGATGGCAGAGAACAGTGACGTTATCCGTCCGGTAACAACAGTGGAAGAAATCCTGGAGAACCGGGAAAAGGGATTGATGAGTGCATTGCTGACTCTTGAAGAGGGTGGCGTGATTGAAGGCTCCATCGAGAAACTGGAACACTTCTACAACAGAGGTGCCAGAATGATGACTCTGACCTGGAACTTTGATAACGAACTGGCGCATCCCAACTATGTGAAAGAGGGTAAACCGGATACGGAAAGAGGATTGACAGAGAAGGGAATCGAAGTCATCAACCGGATGTGGGATCTGGGCATGATCGTAGATATTTCCCACCTCAATGACGCAGGAATCTACGATGTATTCAAGTATGCCAGAAAGCCGATCGTTGCGTCTCATTCCAATGCCAGAGCAGTCTGCAATGTACCGCGTAATCTTACCGATGATATGATCGTTAAACTTAAGGAAAACGGCGGTATCATGGGTATCAACTACTGTCCGGAGTTTATATCGGAGAATACAGAACAGAATCAGATTCCGGATATCATCCGTCATATCCGGCATATCGTTGAGGTAGGCGGCATTGAGACGGTTGCGTTGGGCAGTGACTTTGACGGTATTAAGACTCCTGTAGGCATGTCTGATGCGACAAAGACCAACGATCTGTATGACGCTCTTGTGGAAGCAGGATTCAGTGAAGAAGATATTGATAAGATCTTCTACAAGAACTTCCTGAGAGTGCTGAAAGCGAACCAGAACTGAGTATGAAAAACTTCACCGGATGGTGAAGTTTTTATTATCTCTATCCTAAGTATCGCAGGAATAAGACTTATTTGTTCTTCCGTATCAATGTCTTGTAGTAATCCACAGCACCGGGAAGACTGGTCGTTTCCAGGCACTCGTTCAGACCGTGCATGCCTTTCATCTGTTCTGGCCCATAGACGACAGGGGAGAATCTTATACATGCGTCACAGATCTTCTGATAATGTCTGGCATCTGTTCCGCCGGTCATGACATAGGGAATCACCGGCAATCCCGGGAATACTTCTCCGATAACATCACGGACCAGATCAAAGGCTTCACTGTGGCTGTCTACCGGTGTGCAAGAAGAATACGCATCCAGTTCCTTTACTTCCAGATCGTATTTTGCGGCCAGGGTCTTGATCAGATCGTTGCTTTCACGCATATCCTGATGAGGGATGTAGCGCAGGTTCAGAGTCAGGGTCGCTTCCTGCGGCAGGACGTTTGCGCCTTCAGATCCCGACTGCATGGTCGGAGCGATCGTTGTACGCAGTAAGGCGGCTGCCTGCGGTGAAATCGAAGGCATGAGTTTTGTCAGTAACGGTTTGAACAACCACAGGTTTTCAAAGAGTAATCTCATGTAGAAAGGACCGTACGGAGCCATCTGTGAGAACATCTCGGTTGCCTGTGTATTGAACTCTGACTTCATCGGATTATGTTTATCAAGATCACTGACAAATCTTCCAAGCCGGACAATCGGTGAATTCTTCGGCGGATAACTGGAATGTCCTCCGGAAGATTTTGCGGAAACCAGCAGGTTTCCCTGACCTTTCTCCAGGACACCGATCATCGCGTAGTTTCCCTTGAATCCGGCCATTGGCTCAGTTACGATCGAACCACCTTCATCATTGACGATAAACGGTTTTACACCGCGTTTCTCCAGTTCTTCCACAGTCCATACAGCACCGGGACCGGCGACTTCTTCGGTATTCGCAGATGCCAGATATACGTCTTGTTCGGGGACATATCCTTCTGCCAGCAGTTCTTCCACCGCCTGCATGAATGACATCACGGAGCACTTTGTGTCAGCACTGCCGCGGCCCCAGACCTTTCCTTCCGCGATATCTCCTGAGTAGGGATCATGTTTCCATTCCCCTTCCGCAGGAACAACATCCTGGTGTCCCATCAGGACCAGCGGCTTATCATGGTTCCTGCCTTCCCAGCGGTAGAGCAGGCTGCCCTCAATCTCTGTCTTCTCCAGTTTCTGATGAAGCAGGGGAAAGAGTTCTTCTAAGAGTTTATGGAAACCCAGGAATTTCTCTCTCTGGATCTCTCCTTTGCGGGATTCGGTTTCATATTGAACCATGGCTGAGAGTTTCTCCGCATAGATCTTCTCTCTGTCCGGTTCACTCTTCGGCATCCATGGGGAAGTCTTTACCGGTGTGGTTAATGTCTTGACCAGGGCAATCAGCACCAGTACCAGGATGACGGCAATCACTGCCAGCAGAACGTATAGGATAGTCTTAAACATCTGTATTTTCCTCCTTTTTCCTGAAACTCAGATAGGACAGGATGATTGCCAGCGCACCGCTGGGGATGATCATCATACTGACGGATCCGAGAAGTGAAGGTACCAGGATATATAACAAGATCATGAATGTCAGAACGATCAAGGCTACTTTCCGGTTTGTACGATAGTACTTGCAGGCCATTGCCCCGAACAATGCCGGAACAACATTCTCAAACGCCGGCTGAAGTGCCTCCGACTGCAGAAAGGGCTGAAGCGGGATCATCAGCACCACACCCAGAGCCAGCACCAGGATCGTCACCAGGGACGAGGTAGCGATGGATAACGTAGACACGATCTCGTTCTCCGGAGTGCCGCTCTTGACACCGACAATATCACGCGCATTCATCGCGCAGGGAATTTTCATGTTGATCAGGTTGCCGGTAATAAATCCCAGGTAACTGCCTCCTGCTCCAAGCATCGGCAGGTAGATCAGGTATTCTACGATACAGCTGATCAGATAGACAATACCGACACCCAGGAATGCCTTGGCTGCCGCGGATAGATTCGGCATGGCACCTAGATAAGCTCCCATCAGGAAAGGTGCGCCAATCAGGAGAATCAGTACCGCAGAGGTAAAGATACGTCCCAGACGGTGTGTTTTCTCCAGATACTGCGCGTAGGTTTCACTTTGTAATCTCTCTTTTTCCGTACTCATCTTACGCACCCCTTACATGATCTTCCCGAAGAAGATTGCCGAAATCATTGCGATCAGCATACTTCCGGCAACAGAGAAGCTGTCCAGCCACTCAGCACCTTTTGTTTCACGGATGCGGATAAATACCCACATCGCCGCGGAAGAAACAACCGCCACTGCGAGGGGAAGGGGACTTCCCGTAAAGGTAAAGGAACCATTCCCGGAGATGATTGAAGCCGCGTAACTGGCAATATACGCGGATACCAGACCGATAAACATTGCGGTCATTGCGGTATCACCGAAACCGGAGAGATCGATCTTCCCTTTCTTTTTCTTCTTGTCAGTGTTCTTCGGGGCAGTCAACTTGTTGGAGTAAGCCTTACCGTTGACCGTAACAAATACCATGCCCCACATGATACCGATACTCATCAGAAGCGCGATGGTAACGAACGCTTCCGGAGTCATTCCGGCAATGGACAGACCGCCGATTCCGACAGCTTCGGCGGCAGCTTCCGCGACTTGTGTCTCGTAATGCAGAGCTCCGATGACGGATAACCTCAGCCACGGCCATGGTGTCCCCAGACTTCCGGACAATGCGATCACACCCAGTAAGATCCCTATACTGGGAAGAACCGCGAATGTCGCGCTTGCCGTAATCACACGCTTCATCTTGCTTTCATCTATGCCGATTGCCTTACCTGCCTTGTACGCTCTGACCGCAAAGATCACACAGATCACCGCAACAAAAGCGATAATCCCTCCACAGATCAGGTACATGACAGGGCTGTTGAGCCTGCCCAGCAATTCCATAAGTAATGACCTCCTCTCATCCGGTATAAGTCCCGGATATGTCATGAATTATGATTTACAGAATCTACATCATCAAACATAATAATAGCACCATTTACGCATACCATTTCTTCTGTTTTGACTGTGGATGACTTAATCGCACAAAGAACAAAACATTTTATCAAATCCATGAAATTCTATATTTCTCAATTGTAGTCACAGTGAAAACGATGTAAAATAATTACATTCTATGAAAAAAGGAGTCAAAGAATCATGAAAACTGCTTACGAATTACTCAAGGAAATCGGTTTTGTCCGTGTCAGTACGACTCCGGAAGAACTGAAAGCCGCCGAGATCATCAAAGCCTCGGTTGAAGCTCTGGGTCTGAAAGCGAAGATTGAAACCTTCCCGACCCAGTGGGCGGAGATCCAGGAAGTCAGCTTTGAGGTCACCAAACCATATCAGAAGAAATACAATGCGACAGCATATCAATGCGGTGCTGACTGTGACGGATTAGTCGCTCCTCTGCTGTACTTCGAAGACGATACAGATGTAATGAAGAAACAAGCAAAGGGTAAATTCCTGCTGGTAAACGGAACTGCAGGACATGCCGGATACAAGAAGTTTGCCAAGACCGGATGTGTTGGTTTCATCACCTTCAACGGCAATATTGACTACACCGAAAAAGTTGATCTGGATCAGAAGGAATTCCGTCCGCCTTTGCATGAATACGGAGATATGCCCGGCATTAACCTGAAAGTAGAAGATGCCATGGAAATGGTCAATCTGCAGGCTTCCGAAGTAAAAGTAACGATCAAACAGGAACGCAGCACAGCCGATTCCTACAATGTCATCTGTGAAATCCCGGGCTGGGAAGACGATGAAGCAATTGTCTGTTCCGCGCACTTTGATTCCGTCCCGCATTCCAAGGGTTATTGGGATAACGGTACAGGATCTGTCTGCCTCTATGGTATGGCACAGTATTTCGCTGAACATCAGCCGAGACACACGGTTCGTCTGGTATGGTGCGGTTCGGAAGAGAGAGGATGCTTTGGCTCCGAAGCTTATTGCAAGATGCATCCTGATGAAGTGGAAAAAACACGTCTCAATGTCAATATCGATATGATTGGTTCCGTACTGGGCAGACGTTTCGCAATGGTTACCGGTCCGGAAAGCCTGGTTCACTTCATTGATTACTATGGAAAAGAAATCGGATTCCCGATTCGATGCGGACAGAGAGTCGCTTCTTCTGACTCTACGTCTTTTGCGGATGTCGGCATTCCGGCAGTTTCCATCGGCAGAGGTGGTAATATGCAGGGTGGTACGATCCACTCCTGTCTGGATGTTCTCGAACATGTCAATGAACGCCTGATGAACGAAGATATCGAATTCATTACCGCCTTCACCGCGAAGATGGCCAATGCCTATATCATCCCGGTACCGAGGGAGATCCCGAAGAACATGAAAGAGGATATCGACAAGTTCTACTGCAGAGAACCGAAGAAATAAACCATCACCTGATAACGAAAAATCTCCCTGCTTCACGCAGAGAGATTTTTGTTTGGTTAAGCCGGCGATTATCCCCGTGTGCAGATCTTACTTCGTGGGATCGCCGCCCAGCAGGAAGGTACGGATATCGGTGCAGAGTTCATGTACGTTGTCTTCACCGATATAGATCATATGTCCGGAATTGTATTCTTTCAGGAATACTCTGTCCTTAGGCAGATGGGAATGATCCAGCATATGGTAGAGATAACCGGATTCGGTACAGAGATCGAACCAGCCGTTGGCGAAGAATGTGCGCATTCCGAATCTTCTGGTCATCGCGTTGCGCAGCTGTACGCTGGTGGTGCCGAGGGACTCATCCTTGTCCCAGTCCATATAGTAACGGGCGCTGGAGACATACGCGCGGTCCAGTTTGACATTCAGGTAGGGCAGGATATCTCCGGTGACAGCCGCATGGAAGAACGGATCGTATCTGTCCGCTGTCGCATCATCACGCATGCCTTTTTCTGCTTCGATGACTTCCGGCTCAAGCAGCGGTCTTGTGACACGGCCGTCATAGCGGGAAACCGCTTTGCCTTTCTTCTTCAGGACTTCGCTTCTGTAGGTGCTGTCCTGGATCTCAAGATCATTTCTTTCCAGATATTCCGGAGATACACCGGTGTAATAACAGACTTTTTCTATAATATATGCTCTTTCCTCATCACTGAGTGCTTCACCCTTGTAAAGGGCAGGGAAGTATTCGGTATCCGCGAATTTCTTGGCTTCCATCACGAATTCTCTGACGGTCTGGTCTGACGGATGATTATGGTACCAGTGGACACCCGCATAGGTAGGGAAACCCAGTACAGAATCATTGACCGGCAGGTTCTCACCGAAGTATTTACCGGCAGTCACGGTATTTCCGATCATGACGATTCCGTCAAACGCGAAGCCGTAGGAACGGTTCTTTGTGCCTGTAGCAGCCATGCCGGCAGCGATGGCGTTTCTTGTGCATCCGTAGCTTTCTCCGATGAGATATTTCGGGGATTTGCCGCGGTTGTATCTTCTCAGCCACCGGTCGATAAAGACAAGCAGTGCTTCCGCATCCTGCTGTATGCCAAGGAAGTTCTTGCCTTCTTCGGGATCCAGCAACAGACCGTAGCCGGTACCGACAGGATCTACCAGAACGAGATCTGCGATATCGATCAGACAGTCCGGATTATCTATAACTTCATACGGAGCGATGGAAGTGATACGATCTGTCTCCTCATACTTCAGCCTGCGGGTGCCCAGGAAACCGGCATGGACATACATACAGGCGCTGCCGGGACCTCCGTTATAGGCAAACACTACCGGGCGGTCTGTCGGATCTTCCACATCACTGCGGAAGTAGGAATACGAGAAGATCGAAGCGATTGCTTTCCCCTGATCGTTGTAGAATACAGTGTCTTCACTCACGGTGTGATAGGGAATCTCCTGACCGTTTAATGTAATTGTGTGATTGGACTCGAAGTGTGCCGGCTTGAAATCATCCGGCTTAAAGCATTCTGTTCTGTACATAGAAACTCCTTTCAGGATATACACTCTTTTTATCACAACAAGCGCTCATTTACTACAGAAACAAGTATTCCCGGGAAGAATAAAACTCCTCAGGAGTTTCTGAGGAGTAAATGTTCTCTGGCGGAGAAGGGGGGATTCGAACCCCCGCACGCTCTCACGTCTGCTGGTTTTCGAAACCAGTCCCTTCAGCCGCTTGGGTACTTCTCCGTAGCCTATGAATTATAGCATAGAAAAAAACCACAATCACTATTATATTAGGATAATTGTTGAAGTTCTCGCGGAGAATCGGTATAATATATCGTGCTTACACGAAAAAGTGTATGTTATTTCATATGGGAGGAAAGAAATGAAAAACATGTTTTCCAAGTATCTGAAGACTGGTTTCTCTCTCGTCCTGGCCGCTTCTTTAGCCGCTTGTTCAAACGGCGCTCCGGCAGGAACTGAAGAAGTAAACTATGTCCGTGCAGATGACGACGACGTCTATGAAGCTTCCCTCGGAGACTATGAAGGTCTTGCGTCTGAAGCAAAGAATGCTGCAACCAACGATGAACGTTTCGTTAAGTATGCGCAGGCTGAGGCAGCTTTATTAGAGTCCGCGGTTATGATCCCTACAACCACACAGGGTGGTGCCTACACGATCAGCCGCATTGCTCCTAGAACAGTTCCGTATGTTCAGTGGGGTAACGATGACGACCGTCTGAAGGGTCTGGTAATTTCCGATGAATTCCTGACACCTGCAGAAAGAGCTGACCTGTTTGCTCTGTGGGACAAGGCAGTTGCCGGTGAAGCTGAGTATGATCCTGCAGCTTATCTGACAAGCAAAGGTCACACACTCCAGAGCGATTATACAACGACATTTGCTACAGCTCCGGTTACTCTGGACTGGCTGAACACAAGTTCCCAGAGTGATACTGAACTGACAGTGAATACAGTTGATGGTCTTGTTGAGTACAACAACCTGAACCAGATGACTCCTGCACTGGCAGAGAGCTGGGAAGTTTCCGATGATGGTACAGTTTATACATTCCACATTCGTCCGGGTGTTTACTGGTATACATCTGAAGGTACACAGTATGCGGAAGTAACAGCGAATGACTTCGTTGCTGGTCTGCGTCATATGCTGGACTGCCAGGCTGGTCTGGAATGGCTGCTTGACGGTGTTGTTGTCGGTGCTACAGATTACTATGCAAACGGCGGCAGCTTCGACAATGTCGGATACAAGGCTTTAGACGACTATACACTCGAAGTTACTCTTGAGAGTGATATCCCTTACTTCATGACCATGCTGACATACAGCTGCTTCCTGCCAATCTGCGACAGCTTCTATCAGAGCCGCGGCGGTGTCTATGGTGTTGATGAATATGCGAAGGCATTTGTAGATACCAACGCTTATACATTCGGTAAAGCCGGTGATGTTGCTTCTCAGGTTTACTGCGGACCGTTCCTGATCCAGAAGTTCCAGGGCGACTCCGAAATCTCTGTTGTACGTAACCCTGGTTACTACAAGGCTGATGAAGTTACTCTTGATTCCATCAAGTGGGTCTATGACAATGGTGAAAACCCGGATGCTTCCTATAACGATACTCTGAACGGAACATATGCAGGTATCACACTGAATGCTTCCACAGGTCTGCTGCAGAAGGCTAAGGATGACGGCAACTTCGATAAGTATGCCTACGTTTCCGAAGCCACTTCTACAACATTCTTCGGCGGTCTGAACCTGAACCGTGGTACATTCGCTCTTGAGTCTGGTGCAGCTGCTTCTCCGAAGTCTGAACAGGAAAAGATCGATACAAATACTGCTCTGAACAACAAGAACTTCCGTAAGGCTATGCTCCATGCATTCGATAAGGAAACATGGAATGCGGTTACTCGTGGTGAAGAACTTGCTCTGACCAATGTACGTAACATGTATACACACCCTGAATTCGTTTCCCTGACAGAGGATACAACAGTTGATGGTCATACATTTGCTGCTGGTACATTCTATGGTGATATGGTTCAGTACTATCTTGATGAGATGGATGCTCATATCCAGGTAGCTGACGGTGTCAACGGATGGTTCGATCTGGACTATGCGAAGGAATGCCTCGACGCCGCAAAAGAAGAACTTGGTGATACAGTAACATGGCCGATCAAGATCGACGTTGTTTACTACTCCGCAAGTGATTCCAATGCTGCACAGGCTAACGCATACAAGGAAATCATGGAAACCAACCTTGGTGCTGACAATGTTGTTGTCAACCTGGTTGAAACAACTACAGCAGATGACTTCTATGCTTGTGGTTATCGTGCATCCAATGGTGAAGCAGGCAACTTCGATATGTTCTATGGTTCCGGTTGGGGTCCTGACTATGGTGACCCGTCCACTTACCTGGATACATTCCTGGGCGGCGGTGCCGGCTATATGACAAAGGTTGTTGGTTTGTACTAATTCATTGTTAAGCTGAGAACACACATAAGAGGGAAACCTCTTATGTGTGTTTCTTACAATTCATTTTGTATGAAACGCTAAACTGATTTTTTACAAACGTAAAAGATGAGTTTAGCATTTCATCTTATCGGGATCCGGAAAAGGAGGGGAAGAATAGAAAATCATGAGGAAATATCTGCGAAGAAGAATACTATTCTCGATTTTCTCACTTCTTGTTGTTGTCATGGTGGTTATGCTTCTGGTCTATACGATGATCGAGAGAAGCGCTATATTTCAGCAGGATGATGTGTGGAACAAAAAGAGTAATAATGACCGTATAACGTATGAGTATGCGCAGTACCAGAAATACGGGTATTTGACATACGTGGATTACACGAGCTATTTACGTGATAAGTACATTGAAAAGTATGATGCGAATACCTATACGGAAAAACAGGATTATCTGGATGATAAAGCTGTAATTCAGGATGCCAAGGCATATCTGAAGAACGCTTCGGTACAGGAGTTTATCTCCATGTATGAGAGTAAAGGATATACGATCCGTTATCTTGAACCGTTGAAATATCGTAACGGAGGCACAAAACCGGGCGGTAACGGCTCACTTCTCGCAATTACGGAGAAGAGTGTAGTCAATCGTCTGTGGAATTATATCCTAGGGTTTATCACCGTGGAAACAACCAACGATATTAAAGATCCGGAACTGACAGAACGGTATATCCGGGTGGAAAAAGATCCGTATTCAGGCTTGTTTGCGGTTGTTGGTTCCGGTACACAGCACAAGTACCTGCTGTATTTTGACAGCCGTTTCCCGTTCATTCATCAGAACTGGCTCCATCTCAATCTGGGAACTTCCTATACCCGTTTCCGCGGACAGGAGATTACGGATGTTATCAATAGTCCTACCGGTGATCTGAAGCCGAAGAGACAACAGTATCCCGCTATGCTGGGAACTGATGAGTATGTCAATGTGGCAGTTGATTTCCATACGCTGACTTACAACTCCGGTATCGTCAGTGATGTGGAGAAGAGACAGTTTAATGACAAATACACGGTATATTCCTACAGACGTACAGGATTGTCCATGTTGGAGAATTCCTTCGTGATCGGTATTATCGCGACATTGATTGCGTATGCTCTGGGTCTTCCGCTTGGTATGACCATGGCCAGACATAAGGATGGTCTGGGTGACAAACTCGGTAACGCGTATATCATCTTTATCATGGCAGTTCCGAGTCTTGCGTATATCTTCATGTTTGCGGCGTTAGGTACTACCTTGTTCAAACTTCCGTATAAGTTTGCGAATGCGGAGGTGCCGATTCTCGCATATATCTTACCGACGATCTCTCTGTCGCTACCTTCCATCGGAAGTCTGATGAAGTGGATGCGCAGATACATGATCGACCAGATGAATTCGGACTACGTCAAGTTTGCGAGAGCTGAAGGTTTATCCGAGAAAGAAATCTTCAATATTCATATTTCCAAGAACGCGATGATCTATCTGGTTCATGGTATTCCGGCAAGTATCCTTGGGTGTCTGACCGGCGCGATCATTACGGAACGTGTATATTCCGTGCCTGGTGTAGGTAACCTGCTTACTCTGGCAATCAACTCGCATGACAACGGTATTATCGTTGCTTGTACGGTATTCTATACTTCTTTATCGATCATAGCTTTGATCCTTGGTGACTTACTGCTGACAAAGTACGATCCTCGTATTTCACTGTCTGAAGATAAAGGAGGTGGCCGGTAATGTCTGAACTGAAGAATATGACTCCTGAAGAACGTAAGGCATTATTCACCTTCATCAGTAACGACGCGATCTCTTCTGAGAAGATCGTGGCTCCGCGGTATTCCTACTGGAGAAGTGTATTCCGTGTATTCTTCCGTAAGAAGATCAACATTTTCTGTCTGGTCGTACTTACGTTGATTCTGCTGATTTCCTTTATCATGCCGTATTTCTGGCCGTATAACCTGATGGAGAACGTATCCAAAGCGGCGACCTATAACTTATCTCCGAAAGCTGCGCAGGCATATTTCGGGGGATTCTCGGTCAAGTGGCTCCTTGGTACAGGTTCTTACGGAAATTCCATCCTGTATGGTATTGTCTCTTCTGCACGTACAAGTCTTCTGCTGGCAATTATCTGTGCCGCAATCAATATGACTCTGGGTATCATCATCGGCGCGATCTGGGGTTATTCCAAACGTTTTGACTCCGTGATGCTGGTTATCTATAACATTATCGCCAACGTTCCGTATATCCTGCTGATTTCGGTGCTCGTATATATCATCGGGTCTGGTTTCTGGAGCTTCATCTTCGCCCTGACCGTTACCGGATGGCTGGGTATCGCGTACTTCTTCCGTACCCAGGTCATGATCATCCGTGACCGTGAGTACTCACTTGCGTCAAGATGTCTTGGTACACCGATAAACCGTGTGATCTCCAAGAATATCCTGCCGTTCTTAACATCAGTCATCGTTACCTTACTGGCTACGGAATTACCTACCTATATCTCCACGGAAGTATTCCTTTCCTATATCGGTGTCGGTTTAAGTGCTACGATTCCTTCTCTGGGAAGAATGATCCAGCAGGCACAGACAGCATTCCTGACCTATCCTTGGGAATTCTGGCCGCCTGTATTCATCGCTTCTGCAATCACGATTATTCTGTATGTTCTTGGACAGAATCTTGCGGACGCATCTGATCCGCGTACACATATGTAACAGGAGGTGCGTACAATGAGTGAAAATAACGAAAAGAAAGTCCTTCTGTCACTGAAAAATGTAGAAGTTAAATTCAATGTCCGCGGACGTATCCTGACAGCCATCCGGAACGTATCCCTGGATATCTACGAGAACGAATCTCTGGCGATCGTCGGTGAGTCCGGTTCCGGCAAGTCTGTATTGACCAAGACTTTTGCGGGTATGCTGGATTCCAACGGATTTATCCCTCAGGGAAGTATCATCCTCTCTGATGATGAAATTTCCAAGACAGAAATCAAATTAGATGGTAAGAATAAGCAGCTCTTTGACTGGGCTCTGACCATGTTGAATAAGCATTCCGTTCTGGAAAGAGGTGCTCAGGAATTCCGCAGAATCTCAGAAATCAATAACGAGATCAAGTATGCCAAGACTCTGACTCCGGATGAAGAAATCGAATTCAATGCACGTGCAAAGAAAGCTTCCGATGACGTTGTTGATAAACGTAATTATCTGCAGACACTGGACAAAAAGGTCGATGCGGAAGAAATCAAGACAGTAGAAGCACAGATCAAGGAACTGGAAAAGGTTCGTGACAGTATTGAAGAAGAGAAGAAGGCACTGCTGAAACAGCGCGTGGAAATCTATAACAACAACCACGAAAAACTGCAGCAGAATGAATCTTTGCTGGCTGAACTGAAGAAGACCCGCGAAGAGAAGATCAAAGCCGAAGAAGTTCCGGGGAATACCAACGGTCTGCCTGAAGAGATCCTGGAAAGAAACAAGCGTATTGCGTATGAGATCGTTCTTTCCATCGGCAGATATCCTTTACGTCAGCAATTCTCCTTTAAGCGTAAACTGGATAAAGCTTTTGAACTTGCGATGAGTCTTGGTGAAGATCTCAGTGATCCGGATGTTCTGAACAAGATCTTTGAAGTATGTACATTCCGTGTGGAATACCGCTCCTTTGACGAAAGCACACAGACGATCCATGGCTATGCCATCATTGACTGCGCAAAGATCAAGCTTGCGGAAGACTGGCAGAAGATCCGTGGACGCCGTATCGCTACGGTATTCCAGGATCCGATGACTTCCCTGAACCCGGTTATCACGATCGGCAACCAGATCAAGACGGTTATTCTCAAGCATCAGAAGTGCTCGGACGCGGAAGCTCGTGAGCGTACGATCGATATCATGCGCAAAGTCGGTATTCCTGATCCGGAAACACGTTTTGATGATTATCCGTTTGAATATTCCGGCGGTATGCGTCAGAGAATCGTTATTGCGATTGCCTTGTCCTGTCAGCCGAAGATCTTGATCTGTGATGAACCGACAACCGCTCTGGACGTTACCATCCAGGCACAGATTATCCGTCTGATCAAGGACCTGCAGAAAGAACTGGGATTTACCACTGTATATATCACGCATGACCTCGGCGTTGTCGCAAACGTGGCAGAGCGTGTCGCTGTATTATATGCCGGCCAGATCGTGGAGATCGGTACGGTAGAGGAGATCTTCTATGATCCTCGTCATCCGTATACCTGGGCATTGTTAAGCTCACTGCCGCAGTTATCCACGAAGGGATCCGACCTGTTCTCCATCCCGGGAACACCGCCGTCCCTCTACAACAAGATCGTCGGTGACGCATTTGCGCCGAGAAACCAGTACGCGATGGCGATCGACCTGGTAGAAGAACCGCCGATGTTCCAGGTCAGTGAAACACACTTCGCCAAGACCTGGCTGCTGGATCCGGACGCGCCGAAAGTAGAAGCACCGGAGAATATCCGGAACCTTCATGAGAAAATCAAGAAGACCCATATTGACTTTGAAGCCTAGAAAGGAGACCGAGAATGTCAGAAAGTGAAAAGAAAGTACTGCTTTCCATACAGAATCTGGATGTTGTTTTCGGCCGTGGAAAGAAGGCATTCAAAGCGGTAGATAATGTCAGCTTTGACATCTACAAGGGAGAGACATTGTCCCTGGTTGGAGAATCCGGTTCCGGAAAGACAACGATCGGACGTGCCATCGTCAGGATCAACCCTTGTTCCGCAGGCGCAATCTATTACGATGGAAAGAAGATCTCCGGTAAGCTCTCTGCCAAGGAAGATAGGGAAGTGATCCGTAAGATCCAGATGATCTTCCAGGATCCTGCCGCATCCCTGAATGAAAGAGCGACGATCGAATATATCATCTCGGAAGGCTTATATAACTTCCATCTGTACAAGGATGAGAAGGACCGTATCGCCAAAATCGAAAAAATCGTAGAAGATGTCGGTTTACTTCCGGAACATCTTACCCGTTATCCCCATGAGTTCTCCGGCGGACAGAGACAGCGTGTCGGTCTGGCAAGATCTATCGTCATGGAGCCGGAATTCATCGTTGCGGATGAACCAATCTCCGCGCTGGATGTGTCGATCCGTGCGCAGGTATTGAATCTGCTGAAGAAATTCCAGGTTGAACGCGGGCTGACGTATCTGTTTATTGCGCATGATCTTTCCATCGTACGTTTCATCAGTGACCGTATTGTTGTTATCTACAAGGGGAAGATCATGGAGATTGCGGAAAGTGAAGAACTGTTCGCATATCCGTTACACCCTTATACAAAGTCTCTGATTTCCGCAATTCCGGTACCGGATCCGATTATCGAAAAGAGTAAGAAACTCTTTATCTATGATCCGCAGACCATGCATGACTACTCCGTAGAAAAACCGGAACTGGTTGACCTCGGCAACGGACACTTCGTATCCGGTAATTCCGCAGAGATCGAGAAATATAAGAAGATTCGTTTTGGTGAATGATCCCTGGTATGGAAAGGGAAGAAATAGTCATCAGTACAAAGAATAAAAAGCTGAGAACGGTACTTTTCGTTCTTGCTTTTTTCGTTGCGGTTTCCGCGTTTGCGTACGGTGTTACTTCACTGGGGCATAAAGATCCCGGATACCACGAAGTAGAGGTCAGTGAGTACAAGAAAGTTGAACTATTCGATACCGGTATCCACCTGCATTATTCCTTTGAAGGAAACAGCAACCAGATCAAACGACAGATCAATGAGTTGAAAGAAATCTATACCACTGCCCTTGACCATGCCTGGAAGATGCTGGACAAGAGTAAGGAATACGAAGGATATCATAATCTGGCATATCTGAATCATCATCTGAATGAAGATGTGGAGGTTGATGAAGAACTCGTTGTGATTCTGCAGGATGCCTGGAAGAAATCCGATACACAGAAATACTCTGTGTTTGCGGGACCATTGTTCGAACAGTGGAAGGAGATCCTGAACGCAGATGATCCGCAGACTTTTGACCCGCTGTACAACGAGGTTGAAAGACAACGTCTGGAAGAACTCTGTGCCTGCCTTCAGGATCCGCAGAACTACGATCTCCGCTTTCAGGGGAATACCGTACACGTATATGTCAGTGATACTTTCCTGGCAGTACTGAAAGACAATGAATATCCGGAAGAAATTCTGGATCTGAATCTTCTCCGTGACGCATATCTGCTGGAGAATCTCCGGGATCAATTGGCCGGGCAGGGCTGGCAAAAAGGGTATCTCGAAAGCGAAAAGGGAATGATTCTCGGACTTGGAGAGATGCCGGTACAGGAGTGTGTTCTCTACACATACGATGAGGATGTCGTGCAGTCAGGAAACTTCCCGGTACAGGAGAAGACTGCTGTATGCCGGCTCAAGACATTCTCTGCCGGGGAATCCGGATATTACATTCTGGAAGAGGACTCCCCGATATTCCGTCATCCGTATCTGGAACTTACCGGTTATCCAAGAAATGATATATGCAGTCTGTACGCGGCGGATGATATGGGAGATCTGGTTGAAACCTCCTATCAGGCAGCTGTGAGCAATCCTGCGGCGATTCACGCACCGTGGAAGTGTATCTATACCTTGTCAGATGATCCTATGCACTGGATCACGGATACACCGGAATTCTTCACACTGAATCAACAGAATTAAGCAGGCTTTCCGGATTCGGGATTTCCCTCAAGAATCCCATAGTTTTGGTACACCTGCGTTGAATAACCATGTGGTCAATGCTATAATGACATCAAATATCGGAGGTATTTAACGATGGGCTTAATGGATAAAATGAAGAACTTTATTGCACCGGCAGACGATGAATACGAAGACGATGAAGTCACGGAAGAAATCGAATATCGTCCCAGTGAAACAAAACCGCTCAGTAAGTACGAAGAAACAAATAATGCCAAGGTCCGCAATACAGTGAATGCGGATACCAAGATGGTATTGTTTGAACCGCGTACTTTGGAAGAAGCAGAAGAAATCGCTGCGCATCTCAAGCAGAGACAGGCTGTTGTAGTCAACCTGCACAGACTGCAGAGAGAATATGCACAGAGAACGATGGACTTCCTGACAGGCGCGGTATTCGCATTGGATGGCAAGATCCAGAAGATCGGACACAATGTGATTCTTTGTTCACCAAAGTCTATCGGTGTTGACGGAGAAATCTCGCTTGACAACGGCGACGAATAATCATCCGGATTATATACAGTTACTAGTACATCTGCGGGATCTGCAGAGACAATCGGAAATTCAGTACAGACATACCGAATCGGGTTTTCTTAGTGAAGAAGAACAGGCATATGTCATGCGTGAATTCCCGGAAGGAGACCGGATACGCTATGACGGCGGATATCCCGGAGCCAGAAAAAAGAAAGTCATTTTTCTCAGAGATGAGGAAGATGACTTTTCTGATATTGTATGCATACAGGCAGAAGTAGATGACAGATTCCGTAAGATCGGACACCGGGATATACTTGGTTCCCTGATGAGCCTGCAAATCGACCGCCGAAGTTTCGGGGATCTCTGGATCCGTGACGGAAAGATCAATATCTATACTTCGGAAGCCATGGCCAGATTCCTGATTGATCATCTGATCCGGATTGCCAACCTGAATGTGTCCTTTGCGGTTACCGATGAACACCCTGTACAGGAGTTTCAGTATGAACGACTGGAACTGGTAATTGCGGGTCTGCGCGCAGATGCGGTAACAGCCGCGTTAGCTCATGTAAGCCGCAGTGAGGCGCAGGAGATGATCCGCAGGGGACTTGTACAATTCAACCATGTCACGCTTGTCGATGTGGATGAAGTGTGCAATAATAACTGTACGATTTCTATCCGAGGAACCGGGCGTTTTACCTATGTGCAGGTACTCCGGGAGACCAGAAAAGGCAGAATCGTAGCGGAATTTCTGAAATCAGTATAGAAGGGAGAAGCTCATGACATCATCCAAACCGACATTTCGAGTCATGAAAAACGGTTATGATCGGTTCGCTGTAGATGATGCCATAGAGAAGTACGCGGCTCAGACAGAGGAACTGGAACGAAGAGTTCTTTTGTATCAGAATCAGCTGGCTGAGGCAGAGAAGAGGCTTCAGGAACTGCAGGTACAATATAGATCACTGGAGAGCACTTCGGATGCGGAGAGGCAGGCGGCAGAGAATATCGCCAGGCTGTCACTCAGGGAAGCCAACGAGATCATCTCTACCGCCCAGCAGAATGCAGATCTGATCGTACACCAGGCACTGGTTACGGCAAGAGAGATACTGACAGAACTTTCAAGATTATATAACGATGCGGATTCGGTGAAGGGAATCACCAGAGAAAAACTACTGGCGCTGATCCGGGAACTGGATGAATTCCAGCTTCCGAAGATGCCGGATCTGTCATGGCTGATTGAAGCCGAGAAGAGAATGCGTTGATCAGGACACGTCTTAACGGGAAAAGTATAGAGAGCCTGTGGGTGGTGCAAACAGGACCGGAACCGTGAAAGAATATCACCTGTGAGCAATCGTAGTTACTGCGTTAAAGTATATTGAGGGCATGGGGTTAACCCCGTGAACTAAGGTGGTACCGCGTGTAAAGCGTCCTTAGATGGACGCTTTTTCCATGAAGGAGGAAAGAATATGGACTATAAGAATACGCTGGAAATGCCGAGAACTGACTTTGAGATGAGAGGTAATCTGGCAAAGAAAGAACCGGGAATTCTTGAACAGTGGGAGAAGAATGATTACTACCACCAGTTCCTGGCAAGACATGAGGGAGAGAAAGCCTATACGCTTCATGACGGCCCTCCGTACGCAAACGGAGATCTTCATGCGGGTACGGCAATGAACCGTATCATCAAGGACTTTATCATCCGTACACATGCGATGAGCGGATACTATACACCATTCTTTCCGGGATGGGATACCCACGGCTTACCGATTGAGAACGCAATCCAGAAACTCGGTGTAGACCGCAAGAAATTATCACCGGCAGACTTCCGTTCCCAGTGTGAAGCATACGCAAAAAAACAGATTGCCCAGCAGATGGCTACGGAGAAGCGTCTGGGACAGATTGCGGACTATGAACATCCGTATGTGACACTGGATAAACATTTTGAGGCCAGACAGATCCGTGCGTTTGAGAAGATGGCTCTGGATGGATTTATCTTCCAGGGATTAAAACCAATCTACTGGTCACCGTATAACGAAACCGCAATCGCAGACTCTGAAATCATTTATAAGGATGTCAAGGATGCGACGATCTATCTGAAGTTCAAGGTTATTGACGGTAAAGGTATTCTGGATACCGATGATTATTTCGTCATCTGGACAACAACACCGTGGACGATTCCCGCAAACCAGGCTGTCGCACTGAACAAGGATCTTACCTATGCGGAAGTACAGACAGAGAAGGGTAAACTGATTATGGTGGATTCCCTGGTAGATTCCCTGTTGGCCAAATTCCAGCTGGAGAACCAGGGTGTACTCCGTACCTTCAAGGGCAGTGAATTAGAGTATGTGACCTATCACCATGTCGTATTAGACAAAGAATGTGTTGTCATCAACGCGGACTATGTCTCTGACGTGGATGGTACAGGCTGTGTACATATCGCCGGCGGTCATGGCCTGGATGACTACTATGCGCTGATGGAATACGGTATTGGTCCGATCTGTACCGTAGATGAACGCGGGTATATGAATGAAGCCGCAGGACATTATCAGGGACTGACTTTTGAGGACTGTTCCAAGCAGATCATTACGGATACCAACGCAAACGGCAGTCTGCTGGCAGTAGAAACCGTAGTTCACAGTTATCCGCACGATGATCGTCTGAAGAAGAAGGTCATCTTCCGTGCTGCCAAGCAGTGGTTCTGTTCCATCGAGAAGATCCGCGCAGAGCTTCTGGACCAGATCTCCAATCATGTCACATGGCATAACGAATGGGGTCAGATCCGTATGCACAACATGATCAAGGATCGTGGTGACTGGTGTATCTCCAGACAGAGATTATGGGGTGTTCCGATTCCGATCTTCTATTGTGAAGATGGTACACCGATCATGGAAAAAGTAGTCTTTGACCATGTCGCAGATCTCTTTGACGAATATGGATCCAACGTATGGTTTGAACGTGAAGCGAAAGATCTTCTTCCGGAAGGTTATACCAACGAGAAGTCTCCGAACGGTATCTTCACCAAGGAATCCGATATTATGGATGTCTGGTTTGATTCCGGTTCTTCCTGGAATGAACTGATTGCGCGTGGTGACAATTATCCGTGTGATCTCTATTTTGAGGGTTCTGACCAGTACCGCGGATGGTTTAACTCATCCATGATCGTAGCTACGGCAGTTACCGGTATAGCACCGTACAAGGAAGTACTGTCCCATGGGTATGTCTGTGACTCCAACGGTGAGAAGATGTCCAAGTCTGTGGGTAACGTTGTTGACCCGAGAGATATCATCAAGACCAACGGCGCGGATGTACTGCGTCTTTGGGCGATGACTTCCGACTATAAACAGGATCTGCGTCTGGGTGATGCGAATATCAAGCAGGTCTCCGAACAGTACCGTAAGATCCGCAATACCTTCCGTTTCCTGTTGGGAAATATCAATCCGGAAGACTTTGATCCGAAGAAGGATATGGTTCCTTACGAAGATCTGGAACCTGTGGATAAGTATATTCTTGTCCAGCTGGATGAAGTGAACGCGAAAGTACGTGAAGATGTCCTGAAGTATGACTATGTGGATGCGAATAAGGTTCTGATGAACTTCATGGTCAATGAACTGAGTTCTTATTATTGTGACTTTACCAAGGATATCCTCTACTGTAATGACCGTGAGGATCACCGCAGACGTCAGGTACAGACCGTGTACTGGACAGCTTGTGATGTGCTGGTAAAACTGTGGGCACCGTTCCTGGTCTATACCGCAGAAGAGATCTGGAATCATTTCAACGATGATGAAGAACCTTCTGTACACTATACCCACTATCCGGAAGTACAGAACTATGCGGATGCGGAAGAAGTGAAGAATACATTTGGACAGCTGATGGAGATCCGCAATGTCGTACTGAAAGCTCTGGAAGAAGAAAGAAGCGAGAAACGTATTGCCAGCGCGCAGGAAGCTTGTGTGACCCTGACCGTACCGGCAGCGCAGAAAGAACTTCTGGAAAAGACCATGGGTGATGCGGCGGCACAGTGGCTGATCGTATCCAAGGTTGTTCTGGAAGCAGGAGAAGAAGTACAGGCAGTGGTAACGAAGGCTCCGGGTGTGAAGTGCCCGCGCTGCTGGAATTACAGCGAACAGGCGGATGCGGAAGGATTATGCCCGCGCTGCCAGAGTGTGATGTACAAGCGTGTAGAAAGCACGAGATAAAGGGTAAGGACGGTTTTATGCCGTCCTTTTTCAGGGAGGAAATATGAAAGTATTGAATTTTGGATC
>JAFWFE010000058.1 GCA_017512555.1 Solobacterium sp.
ACCAGAAGAACGGTGTGGAAACATTCCCGCATCTCTCACCGGCAAACGTAGCGATCACATTATCATTCACATCAATCTCAAAATCGTAAGCCACGATAATGTCATTGATGTTAGACATGCAGCAATCGCAGCTTCCCGTCTCACCCAGGCACTTCATGGTTGATGTGAATCCCAGGCTAATCAGTGTCACGTCAGTACTGTTGGAGATATTAATCTTGTAAACGCCGGTCTTGTCATAAGACGGCACATACAAATATCCGTTCCTTACCACAGCGCTTCTGTTCCCGGAGGGATAACTGGATCCCTCCTTGAAGCTTCCCATCGTCATCAGCGTTGCATTGGAAAGCGTCCACTGACCTTCCGTAAATGTATAATCACTTTTCCTGATCTTGATCCAGAGAACCGTTGCGCTTCCGGAAGAATTGCCCTGATTGGCAAAACCATACCAGTACCCATCACCACCATCCATAAAGATTCCATACGGCGTATAGCTTCCGTAGAAATGGAAGGTGCTACACTGGAGAACTGTCGTATCCTCTAAAGTCAGCGTGGAATCATCCAGCTTTTCATTCAGACCGATATCGAATACCGGGATCCTGTAACGTTTGATTGTCACAGTGTTGCTCGCATAGCAAAGCGCATACAGTTTCGCATTCTCAAAATCAACTGTCACACAGCGGAACAGGTCATTGATGAAGCCGTCCCCATCATCCAGGCTGACCTTCTTGATCTGAAGCAGAGTACTGTCCACAGCTACCTCAGATCCGTAGGCATTAGCACCGCCATGCTTTGAAGTAAGTCCAACTGCTGCGATTGTGCCGTTTCCCTGAGAAGGCGTAAACTCCCAGACAAACTTGAACCCATCCGACAACTTCATGCTCTCTGTCAGGTTCATGCTGCCCCTCTTCGTATTTGCCGTGGCATTGACATCATTACTGGCATAAGCCACCGGCAGATTCGTTGACGGCAGATAAAGGTTATCCGCCTGCTCCGTAATGGAACTTGGAAAAAGAAGGATGCCGCCGATCATATTCGGACAGATCGGAAGCAACTCCTGATTCCATGTCAAGGAATCATCATATTGTGCGCCGGCTTTATACATGACACCCATCGGATTTACTCCCAGAATGTCATTGACAGCATTGGTGACCATGTTGGTCTCCGATACCGTCTCAATCGTTCCTGTATTCTGGTCTTCCAGCTCAATAACCAGATTTCCTGTATATCTCTTCATCGCAACCTCCTTAAGTGTTACTTCCCGGCACATCCACCGGCATAGCGAATCCACCCACGCTTGTTCTTCCTGACTTCACATCTGAATAGAACCGCTTCACAGTCTCCTTGATTTCCCAGACATCACTCTCGGTAAATGCCTTCACCTGCAGCCTGTCAGTCTGAGAACCGTTGCCGATTCTGAACAGATCCACATACTCTTCAATATCAATCCTGCCATCCCATGCCGCAGAAGCCCCCATGCTCTGACCGGAAATAGAAGCAATGCACATCCCGGTATCCACCGCAGCCGTGCCGCCTTCGCACCGCATATAGACATTGACGATATTCGTATAGTTCGGCACAACATCCTCGATCGGATAATACAGAAGGATTGTATGCCTTCCTGAATGCCAGTTTTCCTGTGGATAATGTACCGGGATCATCTGGTTATTGAACTCAAAGGAAAAGATCACATCA
>JAFWFE010000059.1 GCA_017512555.1 Solobacterium sp.
CACATTTACCCTGAAGGAATATGACATCCTGAAACTGTTCATGGAAAATATCGGTATTGTACTGACCAGAGAGCGTCTGCTGGAAGCTGTATGGGATCAGAGTTTTATCGGTGAAAGCCGTACGGTAGATGTACATATCGGCACACTGAGATCCAAACTTGGAAGCAGCGGGGATATGATCCAGACCGTACGTGGTGTCGGGTACCGGATGGAGTAGTATGAATAAGAAGATCTTTTATTCTATCTGGTTAGTAACAATTTCGGTGCTGATCTCCTGCATCGCTTTTCTCATGGTCATCTTGTACAATTATTTTACAAGTGAACAACTGGAACAGTTACGCAATGAGACTAAACTGGTTACCCAGGGTGTGATCATGAACCGTGAGTCATATTTTGAGAATCTGGATACTACGGATTTCCGGATCACCTGGATCACTCCGGAAGGACAGATCCTGTACGACAACGAAGCAGATACTACGGCGATGGAGAATCACCTGGAACGGGAAGAGATCCAGGATGCGCTGGAGAATGGATACGGAGAAAGCAGCCGGTATTCTTCCACGTTATCGGAGAAACAGTTATATACCGCACAGAGATTGCCTGATGGTACTGTACTGCGTCTCTCCATGACCCAGGCAGCGATCTGGATATACTTTCTGCGTTTTTCCGTGTTTGTGGTCATTGCAATCTTACTGGCATTGTTGCTGTCCAGAAGTATCGCTTTCCGGCTGTCTAAGAAGATCGTGGAGCCTTTGAATAAGATCAATCTGGAGGAACCGATGGATGCCGGAAAAACACCGGTATACGAAGAAATACGACCTCTGTTAAAGCGTCTGGATGAGCAGTATAAACAAATCCAGAAAGACCGGGAAGAACTGGAAAAGGCATCTCTGATCCGTCAGGAGTTTACTGCCAACGCTTCGCATGAGTTAAAGACACCGTTACATGTCATTTCCGGCTATGCGGAACTATTAGAACACGGAATGGTCAAGGAAGAAGATATTCCTTCCTTTGCGGGTAAGATCCGTGCGGAAGCACAGAGAATGACCAAACTCGTAGAAGATATCATTGATTTATCCAAACTGGACAGCGGCGGCAAGGATATGAACAGAGAGAATACTGATTTGTACAGGATTGCCCAAAATGCGGCAGAGAGCCTTGAGGCAGAAGCCGAACAGAACCGGATACATATATCAGTAGAAGGAGAAAGTACGATTATCGAAGGTATTCCCCAGGTATTGTACAGTATGGTCTATAATCTCTGTCTTAACGCGGTCAAGTACAGTGATTCCGGAAATGATGTAAGAATCCGTGTGGAAAACCGGGAGAAAGAAGCAGTATTATCCGTTACAGACCATGGTATAGGTATCCCGAAGGAAGAACTAGACCGGATCTTTGAACGATTCTATCGTGTAGATAAGAGCCGTTCCAAAGAAGTCGGCGGTACCGGTCTGGGATTATCCATTGTCAAACATGGTGCGAAGATCCATGATGCAGAAATCCAGGTCAGCAGTGAAGTAGGAGAAGGCTCTGTATTTACGGTAATATTCCCGAAGTAAAGTTTACAAAGATTTTACATCCGGAAGAACACTGATTTAATAAAAAAAGATATGATTCTTATTGTAAGGGGAGATGTTTTATGACAGTATATGATGTCTTTATATTATTGGGAGGGGTAGGATTATTCCTTTACGGAATGACGACCATGTCTTCAGGACTGCGTAACGCATGCGGTGAAAACCTGAAGAATATGCTGGAAAAAGCTACCAAGAATAAAATAACCTCCGTGATTGCAGGTATCCTGGTAACGATATTCATCCAGAGTTCCTCCGCAACCGATGTTATGGTTATCGGATTTGTTACATCCGGATTGATGACCCTGGTTCAGGCAATCGGTGTCATCATGGGTGCGAATATCGGTACAACGATTACCGCGCAGATCACCGCGTTCAATATCGGAGCCTACGCGCCGTTTATCCTGTTTGCCGGAGCGATCCTGAATCTGTTTGTGAAGAATAAGACAGTTCGCTATGTTGGCTCGGTTATTCTTGGCTTCGGTATGTTATTCCAGGGAATTACCATGATGAAGTCAGCGATTGCGCCTCTGGCAGAAACTCCGGGTTTCATCAACTTTGTGTCCCAGATGTCCAATCCTGTGCTTATGGTAGTCTTTGGCATCTTGTTTACGGCATTACTGCAGAGTTCTTCCTCCGCAACCGTTATCTTCCAGGCCTTTGCGATGCAGCATATCATCGATTACCGTACAGCGGTATATCTGATCATCGGTGCGGCTGTTGGTTCGGTTACACCAAATCTGCTTGCAGGTCTTACCGCCAACCGCCAGGGTAAACGTTGTTCCGTACTGAATCTTCTGTTCAACAGTATCCGGGCATTACTGATCCTGTTCCTGATTACGGTATTCCCGCAGATTCTGACGATGATTCAGAACCTGTCTCCGGATAATGTCGCAAGACAGATTGCGAATACACATACGATATTTGCGATTACAGCGGTGGTGATCCTGTTACCGTTTGCGGAGAAGATCGTCCAGCTGTCTGAGAAAGTCATCCCGATCTCGGCAGAAGAGAGCCAGAGACTTGCGGAACACCGTCTGATTTATCTGACACAGACTGATAAGATTCCTCCCGCGCTGGCTATTGACCAGGCACACCGTGAAATCACCAGAATGGGTGAACTGGCAGTGGTAAATCTTGTAAGAGCTGTTGACTGCTTCTTCAACCATGACCCGGAGAAAGCGGCACAAGTAGAAACCACGGAAGAGACTGTGGACTACCTTGCAGCAGCAATCGTAGATAAGCTTGTTGAATTACGTTCTCTCGATCTGTCACCGAAGTATATGGCTCGTCTGTAC
>JAFWFE010000060.1 GCA_017512555.1 Solobacterium sp.
ATCGACCTGGAGCACGGCAACCTGCCCGACCCCGTGCTGGAAAGGTTCAATCAATTGTCCGCCAGGGTGGCGGAGCTTGAATATAAGCTGAACGCACTGCAGATGTCCCAAACGGAAAAAACAGGAGGAATGAGGAATGAAGATCAGGGAACTGCTGCCGCTCGTACACATTCACGGCAGGACCGTTTATGATGAAGACAGAGACGCGTTATACTGCAACTGGACCTGCTCAGGTCTGAGCCTGCGCTTTACGGGAAAGACCTTGAAAGTAAAGGTCCTGGCGGAATCCGACCTGGTCCCGAGCATTCCGGGCATGCCGCAGCCTCCGGCCGACTGGCCTGTCATCGGAGCGGCGCTCGGGAACGACCTCGTGTACCGTCATGAATGCCTGGAAGAGGAACAGTGGCTGACGCTCTATGAATGCGAAGAAGAGAAAACGGTCGATCTCAGGATCGTGAAAGTATCGGAGAACGCCAGAGGGAAACTCGGGATCGCCGAGATCGAAACGGACGGGACGATCCTGCCTGTTCCGGAAGAAAAGAAAGTACGGATGGAGATCGTCGGAGATTCCATTACCTGCGGCTTCGGCAATGAATCACCGAATAATTCGTTTGAGTTCAAGACATCGGAGGAAAACGGATGGATCACCTATGAAGCTCTGGCAGCCCGGGAACTGGGATATGAATGGTCTGTAATCGCGGAATCCGGAATCAACGCAGCGAAGCCGGAACACCCTCTCTGGCCTATGCATGCCATGGAGGATATCTACGAATATACGGATGAACTCTATGAGACAAAACATGGTAAGGAACTTACGAAGTGGGACTTTCATACACACAAGAATGATGTTGTTGTTTTGAATCTCGGGACAAATGATGCCAATCCGATCCGTTTCTACCGGGATTTCAATACAGTTGAAGGGATGGAACTCTGGTTCCATGACCGCTATAAGGAATTCGTGAAGAAAGTACGTGAACTGAACGGACCAAATACCGTAATCATCTGTTCCCTCGGTTCGATCGATTATTATCTCTATCACCGGATCCGTGATGTGGTCAATGAACTCAGGGAAGAAACCGGAGACGAGAAACTCTTCTGTTTCGAATTTATCCCGGTGATCGTGATGATGGAAGGCTTCGGGGCAGCCGGACACCCGTCCGCAAAGTCCCATGAACGTATGGGAAGAGAACTGGCAGCCTTTATCCGCAAAACGGTGAAGGAGTAGAACATGTTAAAGGAAAAACTGGAAAATCTGGAATTCCGGGGATTCCCCGAACCGACGGAGAACCTGCCGCACGGAGATATGCCGGGAGATAAGATCCGCATTGATGAAACCCATGTGCGTAAAGCAGAAAAGATCTTCCCGGTCTTACTTGAAGAACTGAAAGCACTGGGTACGGAACGCGCTGTTATTTCAGTGTTTGGAGGATCCGGCGTAGGGAAGAGCGAGATCGCGTCTTTGCTTGCGTATTACCTGAATGAATGCGGGATAGGAACCTATGTCATGTCCGGAGACAACTATCCGTTCCGCATCCCTCTGTACAACGACGCAGAACGTCTCTCCATCTTCCGCGCCAACGGACTCAAAGGACTGATTTCTTCCGGACAATATAACGAAGAAGTACAGAAGGAACTCTCTGCTCTCTGGGAAACGGAAAAAGATCCGGATCCGAAGCTAAGCGAAGAGTATCCCTGGCTGAAATCCTACCAGGAAGCCGGAAGAAAAGCGTTGAAAGGCTATCTCGGCACCAGACTTGAACAGGATTACGATGAAGTCAACGCGATCCTGCAGGCATTCAGGGATGGGAAGAACTCAATATACTTCAAGCGTATGGGACGCAGTGAAGAAGCACGCTGGTATGACTCCGTAGATCTTACGGAAACCGACGTTCTGATCCTGGAATGGACACACGGAGGAAACGTAAACATCAACGGGATCGATATCCCGGTACTGCTGAATTCCACACCGGAAGAAACCAGAGCACACCGCAGATTACGTGCCCGTGACGGAAAGACCGACTCGGATTTTACGACAATGGTTCTGGAAATTGAACAGGAAGAACTGACAGAACGGGCAAAATACGCAAAGATCATCTTATCCAAGAGCGGTGAATTCATGTCACCGGAAGACTTTTAGGAGAACTATGGAACAGAAGAAAATGGGCATCGGTACGATGCTGAACGCCTACCCGGACAGTGTCGGGGGAAGGTTATCCGATATTGTCTCTCTACTGCAGAAAGAGGAATTCAAGGATGTATTCCGTTCTTTCTATATCCTGCCAAGTGTATTCAATACCGATCTGGACCGGGGCTTCTCCCTGATCGATTATGAGATCTCCGAGACCCTGGCGGATCCGAAGGATATTGAAAAGCTTCACGAACTGAAAATCGATCTTCTGATGGATTTCATCCTCAATCATATTTCTGTGCTTTCCCGCCAGTTCCAGGATATTATCCGCAACGGGGAAGAATCTCCGTACAGGGATTTCTTTATTGACTGGAACCGTTTCTGGGAAGGCCATGGGACGATGACTGAAGGAGGATATATCCAGCCGGATCCGGAGATCATCAAGGATATGTTCTTCCGCAAAGCCGGATTACCGATCCTGATGGTGCGTTTCCCGGATGGGAGAGATGTCCCGTATTGGAATACGTTCTACCAGGAAGTCATATATAATCCTCTGGATCCTCTGGAACTGGTCAGAGATCTCGGTATGCAGTACGGAACAGCCACAGAAGTCTGCAGGATCGTCAATGAAGCGCTGAAGCAGAAGAAGACACCGGCAGAGATCGGATTCGGACCATACGGGAAGTATGCGCCTGTACTGAGAGAAAAACTGGAAGCGAAGCGCAGTTATCTGGGACAGATGGATCTGAATATCAAGTCTCCGCTGGTCTGGGAATACTACAGAGAAACACTGAAGAAACTCTCGGATTACGGTGTGGCGATCGTCCGTCTGGATGCGTTTGCCTACGCGCCGAAAGAACCGGGTGCCAGAAATTTCCTGAATGATCCCGGAACCTGGGATCTGCTGGGAAAGATTGACAGTATCGCTTCGGAATACGGACTGACATTACTGCCGGAGATTCATGCGAGTTACGGAGAAAAGACGTATCAGTTACTGGCACAGAAAGGATATATGGTCTATGACTTCTTCCTTCCGGGACTGATCATTGACGCGTTTATCCGCAAGAACGGTGTATACCTGAAAGCCTGGGCAGATGAGATCATTGAGAATCATATCCGTACCGTAAACATGCTGGGATGCCATGACGGAATTCCTCTGCTGGATCTCAAGGGATTATTACCGGAAAATGATATCCAGACATTGATTGATACCGTGGTTGGCCGCGGCGGTTATGTCAAGGACCTGCACGGCGCAAAGAACGTATATTACCAGGTCAACGCGACGTATTACAGCGCGCTGGGCGAAAGTGACGCGAGAATGCTGCTGGCCAGGGCAATCCAGCTCTTCATGCCGGGTAAGCCGCAAATCTGGTATCTGGATCTTTTTGCGGGAAAGAATGACTATGAAGCCATGCGGAAAGCAGGCCCGGGAGGTCATAAGGAGATCAACCGGACAAATCTCTCTCTTGAAGAAGCGGAACAGCTTCTGGAAAAAGATATTGTGAAGAAACAGCTCGAACTGTTGCGTTTCCGCAACACATGCCCGGTATTCTCGGAAGATGCGGAGATCACGGTACACTGTGTTGAAACCTACATGAAGATCACCTGGAGAAATGCTTACGGAACGGTATCCCTGGACGTAGACTTTGAAAAAGAAACCTATACCATAACCCAGGCATAACAAAACAGGACATATGAAAAAACGGAGAAGGATGACTATCCCTCTCCGTTTTCCTATGACAATGTCCTATGCAATAATCTCAATTTCTCCCTGTTCATTCCTGCGGAAATGACTGATGAAGTTCCACGCCAGACGACATGTATACGGACGGATCTCGTGCTTATGGTGACTGATGGAACAGAAAGCGGTGTAGATATTTCCGTCTGTACTCCTGTAATAGCGTACGTGTGTCTCACTCTGCGGGAAATCCGGATCATACAGGATTACTTCAGTATCTCCGGATACACCGTAGAACTTATCTTCCCACTGTTCTTTGTCCGCGAAAGTACATGTATATGGTTTTATAACCTGGTTGACCTTGAATGTATGTTTGAACCGATTCAGACACTTTTCTTCCTGGTATGCGGTTTCCGCCAGTGGTGACTCTTCACCGCCGTTGTAGAAAACAGGCACAAGAATATCCTGGTTGACTTTCCATGCCTTGGTAAACTGTGTGTTTTCGCCGACATCCACGGTTGCGTCCATCGGGGCTACACCGGCAACGATCTCCGGATATTCCTGGTAGAAATCCCAGGACTTGATTCCGCCCATGGAGAAACCTGTCGCATAGATACGGCTCTTGTCAATCGCGTATTCGGATTCCAGTTTGCGGACGATTTCCAGAGTTTCAGTAGCTGTAACTTCCAGATGCATCTCCACGGCACAGAGGATAAAACCGTTTTCTCTGGCAATCTCCGGCCACTGTCCAATGATTGCTGTCGCAATCGCTGTATCTCCGCCGCCATGGAAGCACAACAACAGGGGAACCGGATGTTCCGGATCATGCAGGTTTAGATCTTTGCCGTAGAAGAGCACATAGCCAACCTCATGTTCCGGACGTGTCACTTTCGGTGCCACGTTGTCCGCTGAAGTTTGTACAAACATCCTCTGCGGACGCATAACGATGCCTTCCTTGCGGTAATTCACCGACTTGCGTATCTTTCCTGCCCAGCGCTTGTAATCCCCGATATACGCGTCATATTGCGCCACAACATCCAACGTATCACATACCGCGGTACGATTATCCGAAGCGAGCAGCGCCTGGTTGATTTCTTCGCTGTTATTCACAGAAACGATGGACACATCCTTACAGGTGACTTCCGGTATCACAGAGAGATTCTCCAGAGTGACCGCTGTCATGGTAATATCCGCAAAGCCCAGGTCACCCATGGCATTCTGTCCTTTGATCTCCTTCAGATAATTACGTGCAAAGTAATCTGCCCCGGCACCTTTGGCATACACATAGGTCGCAACCGGAGAACCAAAGATGAAATACTCCGGAACCGGATCAAATCCCGGACGTTTCATCGCCATTTCCTCAAAACGATTGTGAGGGATCTTTTCATCGTAGAGGATCCCGTGGGAGAATCCCCACTGGCTTACTCTCACTTTGGATAATACACGCTCATAGACACCTTCTTCTTCGGTCTTCCAGGTATCTTTGGGATTGACAAAGATCACGGTTCCACCATTCTCCTGTGCGATTTGCGCAAGTCTTGTCTCTTCAGCATAACTGACCGCATCCTGTCCGGTGAATTGTCCTTCACCGAAAACTAATAATAAGGGTGCGGAATATCCGTGATTGATGATATCAGACTCCATGAGATCCTTCGGCTGGTACACCAGGACTTCATTTTGATCAATCATGAGAGAGGTGAGATAACCGCCGGTCTTGGTTTCTGTGGTATTAACAGTTCTGATTGCAGACATAGTATTCTCCTTTTCACTTCTTTAATTCTATTGTAGGGAAGGACAGGAATCATTTCATTTGAATAGAAGCAGAAGATTTATAAAAATGAATCCTGATAAAGAAAAGGACAGACGTAAGATTAGTCTGTCCTGGCTTTACTGAAGAGATCAGGCGTACTTCCACATATCACCTGCCGCGAAGAAGGTGATTGGCAGATCGTCATCTCCTATCACAGGTCTAAGCCATTCCTCAGCCAGACGCATACCGGCTTCTTCAGAGACGAAGTGACCTGGTACGATCATGGCTTTGGCTCTTCCTAGATCCGCCGCGTCACGGATGTAGAGCGGTAAGGTCCAGTCAACGGTTTCTCCCGGAATGACAACGTCGTATTTCCAGCTGGCTGCTACCTGGGCGTTATTGGACCAGTTGCTGTCCGGTCCAGGCAGGAGATGCCCGCAGAATCCGATGGTTGATACAACAGCGTCCGGATCACCGATATAGCGGATATATTCAAGACCCATGCGTTCCTTCACGTGAGCAATGAGGTCGCCCAGACGTGTAGGCGGCAGGACGATCTCAAAACCTCTGGCTTCCGGCTTCACGTATTCCAGCCAGCCCAGGTGCTTTAACATGTAGTGGAAGATCCCATCCGGCCTGTGCGCATGCATGTGGTCATGATCGCGGTAAACGGTGATCCCGTTACTTAAGAGCAGATTCAGTTTTTCTTCATATACATCATTTCCTTCCAACCATTCACACTCGTCGTCGTAGCCGCTCCAGAACGTTGGCTCATGCACAAAGATGAAGTTTGTGCCGGTTTCGATGGCTTTCCGTATGACCGGAACTGTCGGGGCGATGGAAATCAGGATACCTGTGCATTCCCGGTTTGGATCTGCGCCTACAACAACATCGCAGGTGCGGCTGTCTCCGAGATCCGGATGATATGCCAGGATCTTGTTAAGTATTTCTTGAATCGTCATAGTTGTATCTCCTTTACTTGTATTCTCAAACAAAGACCAGATGACACACTGGGAGGATCTGGTCTTTTATTATTGTAATTTCGTCAGATTTCGTAGAAGCGTATCCAAAGCTGTCCATCTTCCACACTGCCGATTCCGTAGAAGTGGTCATAGTGCAGATACGGAGCCAGCAACTTACTGTCGGTATAGAATGTCGGGACAGTCTTGAAGACTTTGGAAGGGACATTCGGCAGGTATCCGTTGTTTTCAATGTAGATGTGGCAGTCCTGCCCGTCTTTATCTTTCCCGGTAAGTACATACCGTGCGGACATATGACGTACACCTGCATGATTTAATATCTGCGTATCCACACCCCATGGTTCAACGATCCCGTGAAAGAGATCTGAGTCTGCTGCTCCGGAGAAGGGGATCATGGTTACTTCTCCGCGTTCGGTTTCCATGCGCAGACCAGGTTTGTCAATATCGACACGGATTTCCAGGACAGGTTTATCCTTCATATCAGTCTTCTTTCTTCGGTGTGAATTTTGCGGGACCGAAGAGGGATACAACAAAGTTATTATTCTGGAGTTTCTCGTAGAAGTAATGGTACTTCTCCTGCTGTGCTTCCGGCATCATATCCGAATGATTGTTCAGGTTGATGATATCGAACTTGTCTTCGTATTTCTTCCAGTAAGGACGGTTTTCTCCTTTGGGATCACCGGTTGCCGCAAAGTTATACCAGTAGCCCTGGATGAGCTCCATGAAGTCATAGTCCGCGCCTACCCAGTGATACGGGAAGAATGGATTACGTTCACCGTGATCCACTCTGCCGAAGACATACGGCATTTCCGCGCAGTGCGGAGAACCATCGTTATGACCTCTTTCGGTTTCATTCTCCTTGGACATCAGCCAGATATAGGCATTCTTTCCGTTCGCGTGGCAGAGTTCACCAAGCTTGGCGCTTCCCAGCAGCATGATATCACTGGCAATCGTGGATACCTGTTTCGCTGCCTCAATACCGTTTTCTGCCGGATACCAGCGTTTCATGTTTTCCACGTTGTCCGGGAAGGCTTCTTCCAGATATTCATGGAATTTCTCCACGGAGTATTCACTGGCTCTGACTGCCGGGAATTCCTGCGCGCAGGAACCCATCAGTACATCAAAGTCGTTGAATTCACCGTTATCCATGATTTCAGAATAAGGTTTCGGCAGGAACTCTCCGTCAATACAGAAGGAGAAACCAAAGCCCATCGGACCGATTCCCTTGGATTTCTGGAACGCTTCATACTGGTCAAAGAGTTCCCATGCGTCTTTGCGGCGCAGTTCCTCAAGAGATTTACATCCGATGAAGTTCATATATTCCACACCGAGGTCTTCCATTCTCTTGCGCGGTCCCGGCTGCATGAATCCCCAGTAGATCGGTCCGCTTTCGATGGATACTCTCTGAATCACACCTTTCATCAAAGGAGAAGCGTGCAGGGCACCTGTACCGGCTGCGCCTCCGGACTGTCCGGCAACGGTAATACGATCCGGATCACCGCCGAATTTTGCAATGTTCTCCTTGACCCACAGACATGCCTTACGCATATCGTAGAGCGCGTAATTCCCGCTTGTGCCGCCTGCTTCCGCAGTCAGTTCAGGATGGGCGAAGAAGCCGAAGAATCCCAGACGATAGTTGATCGTCACGACTACGATATCCTTGCGCTTAGCGAAGCCGATACCATCGCATACAACCTCGCATCCGCTTCCCGCAACCATACCTCCGCCGTGGATCCAGATAAATACAGGGAGCTTATCTTCCGGTGTTTTAGCCGGTGTCCAGACATTCAGATAAAGACAATCTTCTTCATACTGGGAAGGCGCCAGGAACTGCGGTACACCGTGTACATTGGCAGGCATATCCGCCATCTCCATTACGTGCTGGATCGCCGCGGCACTGTACTGTGTTGCCTTACGCACACCTCTCCAGCGTTCCGGGTCCTGCGGATGACGGAAACGTAATGCGCCTACCGGAGGTGCCGCATAGGGGATACCCTTAAAAATCTTTACACCTTCTTCAGTATAGCCCTGAAGCCAGCCTTGTTTGACCTGTACTTTTGCCTGTTCGAAATCTGTCATAATCTATTCCTCCATTATTGATTCAATAAGTATTCAATACCTTCGTACGCATGCGGTGTCCAGAAGTTCCAGTCATGAATGCCGGGACCTTCGGAATAGGTAAATACCGCTTTCTGTTTTTTCAGGAAATCTCTCATCCGGTGATTGACGTCAAGCAGGAAATCCTCACTTCCGCAGGCCATGTATATTGGCGGATTCTGGATTCCCTTACGCTTGTTCCGGCGGAAGAGCACTTCCGGGTTGTGATCGCTCTTTTCTGCTTTGGACAGGTCGCCGAACGTATCCACGTAGTATTCGTAGTTCGCCATGACCGGATCCGTCATTTTCGGTTTCATATCTTTCAGCTGATAGATGATCAAAGCGGAAGACAAAGCCATGATCCCTCCGAATGTTTCCGGGAACAAGAGACCTGTATGCAGGGCTCCGAAACCACCCATGGATAACCCTCCGATCAGAGTATCTTCCTTTGTCATTGCCAGATGGAATGTGTCCTGCAGATACTTGATCAGATCTCTGCCGATAAACTGGGCATAATGATGACCGGTCGCTTTCTTATCCACATAAAAGCCGTTCGTCCCGCTGGGCATGACTACCGCAAGATTGTATTTCATCGCAAAATCCGCGGCGGCTGAATTATACAGCCAGTCTGTGGCATCACCGCTGTACCCGTGAAGAAGAATGAGCGTCTTCACCGGGCGTTCATAGTAAGGATTACCCTTGAGAAAGAAGGGAATCTCCTTATCCGGTAGATGAAGATAAAACTCTCCGTTGCCAGCCAGAGCTTCGGAACGGAAACGTACATGAAGTACAGACATGATAAAACTCTCCTTTATTTACTACAATTTTAGATAAAGAAATCATCCGGGAATATCAAAAAAGTGTCATCCATTTTTGACTTTAATGATTTCTGCCCTTTGTGAATAACGTGTGAATTTAATTTTGAAATCGCAGTGATTTTTTTTGAAAGAAATCAACAAGGGGATATGTTTAAATGTGTTTAACTAACAAGGGAGGCTCCTAATGAAAAAGTTTAATGCCATACTGTTGTCTCTTCTTCTGGCAGTTTCCATGGTAGGCTGCGGAAGCAAACCGAAAGAAGAAGCCAACGAACCATCTGTTATCACACTGGATATGTCTACGCTCTTCATCGTACCGTCTCTGGAGGCTACGCAGAAGGTCGAAGATGTTATCAACGACTACCTCAAGAATACTCTGCATGAAGAAGGTTACAAGATCCATCTGGTAATTACAGCGATCGGTGACTACTTCCAGAAGATTCCGATGGAACTGGCCAGCGGCGGTGATGAATCCCCTGACCTCGTACAGGTCTTCTCCATGGCGGACTGGGTGAACCAGGGCTACATCATTCCTCTGGATGATTATCTCGACAATGAACTGAAACCGACAGTAGATCTGATCGGAAATATCATCGGTTCCGGCAAGATGTCCGGTCATACCTATATGATTCCTCGTTACTTCGGTACCGTTCTTGACTGGAAATTCATCTATAACAAGGAACTGGTAGATGCGTCTGGTGTTGATGTAACCAAGGCTAAGGATATTGATTCCTTAGGTGATGTTCTTGCGGAACTCAAGGAAGTTTATCCGAATGAACACTTCCTGGTATACTGCGATCAGTTCAACCGTCTGTATAACCTGAAGACACATACTTCCCAGGTAGGAACATATGCGGCAACTGTCGGTACCGACACCAAGTTATATAACTACTATGAAACTGATGCGTTCAAGAATGCGATTTATAAAGCATACGAATTCCGTCAGAAGGGTTATGCGGATCCGGAAGGTTCTGCCAATACTCTGAGCCATGACGCAGTTGTCATGGGTGGTTCCTCCAAGGGTGTCATCATGGGTCACTCTGCGGATACAGAAGGTATTGCCAGCATGTTCACAAGAACCAATACTTATGGTGCTACATTCGGTGCTGTAAACATCGGTATTGATGACCTCGCTACAGATACATTAGGTATCGGTATCTCTCATTCCTGCAAGGATCCGGCTGCGGCTGCACGTTTCATCAACCTGCTCTATACGGATGAATTCGTATGGGATACATTGATCTATGGTGCGGAAGGTCAGGACTATGTCTGGAACGCAGATCATACAAAGGTTAAGTATCCGGAAGGACTGGACTTCAACTCTGTACCGTATAACTGCATTTACTCCTGCGGTATGATCGGTAACGGTTTCCAGGGTCTGGAATATGAAACCGATGACGAAAGCGGATCTGACCGTGTCTACGGTAAGAAGTTGATGGAAAATGCATGGTGCCCGCCTCTGTACGGCTTTACACCGACAACTGTAAATGTCATGAACGAAATTACAGCGGTCTCCAACGTTGTAGAACAGTACTCTGACGTACTGATGTACGGTGACGTTGATCCGGAAGCCAAGTATCCTGAATTCCTCCAGGCACTGAAGGATGCCGGTATAGACAAGATCGTACAGGACTTCCAGGCACAGGCCGATGAGTGGTACAAAGCAAACAGCTAGGCTTTAAATAAACAATTCAATCAAAGAAGACGGATAATGACTTATCCGTTTTCTTTGAGACAGAATACCGGGTATAATTAGAATTAACATGAAACAATCACTGATCAGGAAGGCAATTATTCTTACTGTAAGTATCCTCATTACTTCGATCCTGTTTTTTGTTGTGACTACTCTGACCTATAATTCGTTTTATGTGCAGACGATCCTCAATGCCAATGAGAATCTTTCAGCCCGCTGGACTTCCGATATAGACCGGCGCCTGGACAATATCTACGAACATCTATATGATCTTGCGGCTACCCTGTACCAGAAAACAGAAGTGCGTCCCGGTTCGCCGGAGATGGATTATACGATTAAGATCGAACTGCAGGATGCGATGAACCACAAGGTGCTCGCGTCACAGGATACGACAGTGTTATTTCTGCTGGATACCGAGAGTGATCTGTATCTGTATTATCATAACAGCGCACTTGTACAGTCCGTGAACTACAACCTCAAGTTGTTTATGAAACAGCACTGTCTTGAACATCATTCTTCACTGAACAACAAGACCTGGGATGTCCTGGAGATCCTGGAGCACGGGTACTACTATAAAGCCCTATCCATGGGTAAATACATTGTCGGAGCGGTCAGTGACTGCCGTAATTATTCTATGGATCCCACCTGGATCGATGATGATGAACAGATATCACTGTTTATCCGCAATGATTCTTCCACGATACTGTGCCAGGGAGACCCCGGACAGAAAGATTATGCGGATGCGGTTGCTGAAGGCAGCAGTTTTCAAGACGGATATGCGATAACGGCAGACTGGCAGAATTCAGCCAAAGCGTCAGCGATTCTGATTTCCAGGCCGAAGGGAGCGGGAATGCCGCTGCGGATCGCATCGATCTTCATGATCCTGGACTCCGCCATCTGCGTGATCCTGGTCTTTGTACTGATGTATTACCTGAACCAGAAAGTACGTAAACCTATCCGGAAACTCGTGGATGCCAACCAGGAAGTAGCGAAGGGTAACTTTGATTACCAACTCGATCCCGATGAATCCGGAAGCACGGAATTTGAAGAACTGTTTCACAGCTTCAACGATATGTCAGGCAAGATCGAAAAACTGACGATTGAATCCTATGACCTGAAAATCAAGAGGGAACAGAATCGTCTGAAGATGCTGAGAGCACAGATGCGTCCCCATACGTTCCTCAACGGAATTACAACGATATCCAACATGACCTATACCTCCAAACCTGAGGAGATAAGAAAGTATATCTCGTCGTTTGCGTCTTTTACGAGATATATGTTACATAATGCCGGAGACTGGACTACGGTCAAAGATGAACTCAGGCATATCGATAACTACGTGAATATGCAGAAGATCCGTTTCCCGAACAGTATAGAGATCACCTATAACTGTTCCCCGGAAGTTCTTGAGGAGAAGATCCCGTATCTGACATTGTTCTCTCTGGTGGAGAATTCCTTCAAGCATGCGATGACTTTGGTGGATACGATGTATGTGGAAATTACCGGAGAACCATACGAAGAAGAAGGCTTCAAGGGTATCCGTCTTATCGAAGAAGACAACGGACCGGGATTCAGTCCGGAAGCACTGGAGAAACTCGCGGATTTGGATGATCTGTACACCAAGGAACATCTTGGTTTAACAAACGTTCACTACAGTATGAACCTGATCTATCACCGCAATGATTTACTGAGATTGATGAATAAACCTGAGGGCGGAGCCCGTATTGAATTGCTGATCCCGGAAGAGGAGGTTGAAGATGAAACTGCTGGTATGTGATGATGATATTTCGACAATCGATGTGATCCAGAGTCAGCTGGACTGCAGAGAACTGGGGATATCCACCATTTTGCGCGCATATAACGGCAAGATGGCCATGGAGATCATCGACCGTGAACATCCCGACCTGATTCTCTGCGACATTGATATGCCATTGAGTACCGGAATTGAGGTGCTGAAATACGTCTATGAGAAAGACAGCGACGTGGAATTTTCTTTTCTGACTTGTTATGAAACGTTTGAATATGCGCAGATTGCGATCCAGTACGGAGTGACCAGCTATCTGACAAAACCATTTGATCTGGAAGAAGTCAAGGTATGTATACAGAAGATGGTTGCCAACGTGCAGAAGAAGAGACTTTCCGCATCCGCCAAGCCTCAGAGCCAATATGACTCTCTGATGTCTTCAATCTTCCGTCAGGCCAGTTACGGTATTCTCGGCACCAGCCGGGATATTGTGGAAGCCGGGCTTCGGTCCAACGGCATTGAGTTCTCTGCAGATAGTTTGTGGAAGATCGTATTTACCTGTTCGGATATGACCGATGCAATCCGTAAGACCTGGAATAAGGATCTCCTGTTGTTTACTTTATCCCGCCTTCATGATGAAGCTTTGCTGGATTACGTGGGATCAGCGCATACTGTGGTGAATTCCGATGACCGCTTTGTCTGGTGCTTTTGCTTTGTCAACGGAGCTCCGGAAGATGATATCCTGAAAGAACGCTGTGAAAAACTAATCAGTTTTGCCAAGCAGCACATCTCTCTGAATCCGGTTGTTTTAATCAGTGAACCGTTTCCGTTCTATGAAACCGGGAATATCATCCCTAAGCTATATGAAGAAATACGCCGGATTCGTTACTTCTCCGGTAAGATCTTCTTCCGCAACCAGAAAATCGAATATGATGAGAACCCCATCCGTCTGAGTGAAAACCAGATCCTGTGGTATCTCAAGAAGAGAGATGAGGCCGGGTACACGGAATACATCCGTGACCGAATCGAAAATCTGAACAATACTGAAGACCTGGACCGTTTCCGCAAGGAACTGGTGAATATCTTTGTGACGCATTTCCGGGATAACGGAATGAGTTCCAACATCATCTTCATGGATCCGAAGATCATTCTCCTGGATGAAAAAGCCCTTACCGGGAAGAAAGCACTGATGGAGTACGCGGAAGGATTATTCCGTATTCAGCAGGCAAAACTCCGTGAAGCCGTGGATTCCGAAGACATCATCGCCAGAGCACGCAAGTATATCGATGAGAATTACCGGGAGAATATTGACCGGAATAACGTTGCGGCAGTGACCTTCGTGACACCGAACTATCTGTCAAAACTATTCAAGAACAGTATGAATATGAATCTCCGGGAGTATATCAACCAGCTTCGTGTGGAAGAAGCCAAGAGATTACTCCTGTCCACATCCATGTCAGTATCGGAGATCGCTTCTTACGTTGGTTACTACAACATTTCCTACTTCTCGACAGTTTTCCATAAACTTGTCGGTGTCAGTCCGTTTGACTGGCGGAACAAGAAAGGGGATATCTCTGATGAGGTGGACTGAGCAACTGAAAGCTGACCGTCAGCGCTGGCATACCCTGCCGGATACCAACAGTAAACTCACGTTTCTCTATGATTATTACAAGATTCCCATCCTGGTGATCCTGATCACGGTGATCCTGATCGTGACGAGTATTGTGTCCGGGATAGGAAGAAGCCGGGTAAAGTTCCACGCGGTGCTTCTGAACAACGACTGTCTGGTTACCCAATATGATGAATCTGTGTTCAGTAACCTCATGACACAGGCAGGATATGATATGTCACATAGCCGTGTGGACGTCCGTACAGATCTTTCCCTGGGCAGGGGAGAAACCACGGACGCAGATACTCTCCAGGTTCTCAGCGCATTGTTTATGGTCAGTGATGTGGATCTTTACATCGCCGATGAAGAGTATTTCCGGTCTTTTGCGGAACAAGGAGCCTTTGCGGATCTCTCTTTGTTAACAGACCGCAGTCTGTGGGAGAATACGCCGGAAGATCTGTTCTGGTGTACGCGGGAAGACGGGTCCGAGATCCTCGCCGGCATCATCCTCCACCAGGGATCCCCGCTTCATGAAGCAGGATATTACCACAATGATGTTGTGATGGGAGTGGCGGCACAGGCAGACAGGCTGCAGGAAGCGATAGACTTTCTTACGGAGATCCTGCGGGAGAGAAAATGACAAATGCAGTGTACTTTTTTTAATGAATGAGACCTGCTTGTTTTGTACCATGAAATTATGGATTAATCTACAGGTAAGGAGTGTACTATGTCCGAAAAAAAGAAATCTGGTTCGGAGTTTGATGACGTCCTGAAACAACAGGAAAAACTCAAACGAAAAGAACGCTTCAAGAATGATTTCCCGCTGTATCTGATGATGCTTCCGGGAATGATCTACCTTGTATGCAACAACTACCTGCCGATGTTTGGTATTCTGCTTGCATTCAAGCGTATTAATTATTCGATTGGTATCCTTAAGAGTCCCTGGTGTGGCTTAGATAACTTTGAATACCTGTTCAAGACCAAGGATGCCTTCATCATGATCCGGAATACTCTGGCTTATAACGGTTTCTGGATCATCATGGACCTTTGCATAGCAGTATTTATTGCTCTGTGCATGAACGAGATCGCGCAGCGGAAGATTGCCAAAGTCATCCAGCCGATCATCTGTTTCCCGTCCATGGTTTCCGCGGTTATTCTGTCTTTCCTGGTTTATGCCTTCCTGAGCCAGAGCTATGGTTACCTGAATACGACAGTCTTCAGTGACAGTCCGAAAGAATGGTATACAACAGCCGCTTACTGGCCGTTTATCCTGACGATCGTACATATCTGGCAAGGCGCGGGACAAAGTTCAGTTATCTACATGGCATCGATCGGCGGTATTGACAAAGGTCTGTATGAATCTGCACGTATTGACGGCGCCACCAAGTTGGAACAGATCCGGTATATCACATTACCGTTACTGAAACCGATGATCACGATGATGCTTCTGTTATCCATCGGACGTATCTTCAACTCTGACTTCGGTCTTTTCTATCAGGTACCGTTAGGCAATGGTATGTTGTATGAAACCACACAGACGATCGATACCTTTGTATACCGTGCGCTGATTCTCTCCAACAACGTTGGTCAATCTTCGGCAGCCAGTGTCTTCCAGGCAATTATCGGCTTTGCTCTGGTTATGATGTCCAATGCGCTTGTCCGTAAGATCAATCCGGAGAACTCACTGTTCTAGGAGGTAAACATGGCAAAGAAAAACAAGATCCAAATGATGAGAGGGGAGCGCGGCTTCCACTATACAGCACTGGTGATCATGACTCTCATGATGATCTTCTGTGTCGTTCCTCTGATCCTGATGTTCACCGTATCTTTATCCTCCGAAACGTCTCTGGTGTATGGCTACCGTTTCATCCCTGAGGAATGGTCTTTTGATGCGTACATGTTCATGTGGGCAAAGAGGGCTACGATCTTCCGTGCTTACGGTCTGACGATCCTGGTCACGGTTGTCGGTACAGCCGCAAGTCTTGTGATGACTTCGCTGTTTGCCTATCCGCTGTCCAGAAAAGACTTCAAACTCAGAAACGTATTCGCATTCATCCTGTTCTTCACGATGTTGTTCAATGGTGGTATGGTTGCGTCCTACATGGTCTGGACAAGAATCTTCCACGTGAAGGATACACTCTGGGCATACCTGCTGCCGGGATCACTTATGGGTGGTATGAATGTCCTGCTTGTACGTAATTACTTCAACGCAAACATTCCTTACTCCATTATTGAAGCGGCTCGTCTGGACGGTGCGAAAGACTGGACGATCTATTCCAAGATCATGGTTCCGCTCTCCAAGCCGATCATGACAACGATTGGTCTGTTCTCCGCATTAGGTTACTGGAACAACTGGACCGCCGGTATCTACTATATTAATAACCCGAAGTTATATACAATTCAGGTTTACCTGAAGAAACTGATGGACAGTATCCAGTTCCTCAAGACGACAGACCTGTCCAACGAAGCAGTACTGCTTGCGCAGCGTAATCTTCCTACAGAGTCTGCGCGTATGGCAGTCGCAATCATCGCGCTGATCCCGATCCTGGCAGTTTATCCGTTCGTACAGAAGGAACTGATCAAGGGTATGGTTATCGGCGGCGTGAAAGGATAAAGATGTATGGATACACGTAAACCGTTTGAAACAGCCCGTCCGGAAGAGGTCGGAGTCCCCAGCAAACTTATCCTGGAATATATTGAAAACCTGGAAAAGAGCCAGACAGAGATGCATGGTCTGATGATCATGCGTCACAACAAGATGATCACCGAAGGATGGTGGACACCTTATGGACCGAATATCCGCCATGGACTGCAGAGTCATACCAAGACTTACGCGGCTACAGCTGTAGGAATCGCCTATACTGAAGGCTTATTAAAACTCGATGAGAGATTGATTGATATCTTCCCTGAGGAATCTCCGGAAGAACCAAGTGAAAATCTCAAGCTTCTGACGATTCGTGATGTTCTGTGCATGGGCTGCGGTATGGATACCATGCCGTGGAACTCAGAACACTGGATTCGTGACTTCATGCATACACCGGTCAACCACAAGCCTGGTACGACCTACATGTACAACTCCACCGGCTCAACAATGCTGGGTGCGATCGTACGCAAAAAGACCGGGCTGGGACTGCATGACTACCTGACACCGAGACTCTTCAACAAGATCGGAATCAACCCGGATAATCTGCGCTGGATGTGCATGGCGGACGGTATGGAAGTCGGCGGAGGCGGTTTGTATGCCACAACAGAAGATAACTTCCGTCTGATGAAACTGTATGCGGACGGCGGTGTCTGGGAAGGTGAGAGAATTCTGGCGGAAGATTATGTCCGTCTGGCAACAACCAACCAGAATGACTCCGCGACAGAGTCCATCAATAATCCGGAGGCTTCCGATAACTTTCTGGGCTATGGCTTCCAGATCTGGATGTGCAAGCCTGCGCATTCTTACCGTGCAGACGGAGCCATGGGTCAGTTTACGATCATTCTCCCGGATCAGGATCTGGAGATTGCCATTACGGAAACTGCGGTTGGCGCACACTGGGCACAGAGTACACTGAATATCACCTGGGATTTCGTTGAGAAGATCAAGGGTGATGAAGCGCTGCCGGAAGATCCGGAAGCGTATGACAAGCTTTGCCGCAAGCTTAGAACATTAAATATCGGGAATCCGGAATGTCAGCCGTTCAGCCCTCTCACAGAAAAGATCAGCGGTAAGACGTACCATGTCAGCAGCGGTACAGTGACACCGTTCGGAGGAAACTTCATGACCGGTCTGAAGGCGGATGGTATCCGTACATTCTTTCTGAATTTCGATGATTACGGGCTTGTGTGGAAGTTTGAAACAGATGGCGGCAGACAGGAAAGTATTCGTTTCTCCACTTCGGGAACACGCTTTACCAACCTGTTAGGCAAGCCGGAAGATCTCACACAACTGTATCTCGGCGATGCGTACTGGAAAGAAGATAACGTTCTGGTGATGCACGGAAGGTGGGTGGAAACCTGTATCCAGGATACCTATACACTGACCTTTGACGGAAATCAGATTACAATTGACGCAGATAATAATTCTGCCTGGAAGTTCGGCGATAAAGAGCCGATTAAGGCAGAAGTACAGTAAGAAAGAATAACGGTCCACATTCCGTGGATCGTTTTTCAGAAAGGAGAAGTATGGGCAAACGTTTTGATATCATGTTATTCCCGGAAGGGAAAGCCAAGGCATTCTCTCTCAGTTATGATGACGGCGTAGTCCAGGACAGAAGACTTGTGGAGATATATAACCGCTATCAGGTGAAATGCACGTTTAACCTGGGTTACGGTGTACTTGGGTATAAGCAGGTCGTGGATGTGCCGGGGAAACGCAGGACAGATATTTCCAAGGTGGAACCGGAAGAAGTACAGGAACTATACAAGAACCAGGAAGTCGGGGGACACAGTTTATATCATTCCGATCTTACAGCTTTAGGTTCTCCCTACGCCATGTATGAGATTCTGGAAGATAAGAAACAATTGGAGAAACTGGTTCAAAGACCTTTGAAGATGTTTGCCTATCCTTTCGGTTTCTTTAACGAAGAAGTAAAGGATATGTTAAAGACCGCCGGTTATAGAGGAGCTCGTACCGTAAAGTCCATGTATTCTTTTGAACTACCGGAAGATCCTTTTGAATGGAATCCAACCTGTCATCATAAAGATGAACGGCTGATGGATCTGGCAGATAAGTTCATCCATGAACCTGCGTTTAAACCGGAATTATTCTATGTCTGGGGTCATGGATATGAGTTTGACGGAGATGATAACTGGCAGATCATGGAAGACCTGCTGCAGTATCTGCAGCAGGGCAGAGAAGAAATCTGGTTCGCGTCCAACGGAGAAATTCTGGACTATCTTGAAGCATTCAGCCGTCTGGAATATAGTGTAGATGGTTCGCTTATCCGCAATCCTTCCGCTATGGATCTCTGGATGAAACCGGCATTCGGTAGAGCTGTATGTCTGAAAGCAGGAACCTGTACGGAAATTGAAGATACACCTTTGTAATATATGAACTATAACAACCCTGTGATAAAAATGCTGGAAACCACAGCCAATATGATCATTGTCAGTATGCTCTGGCTTCTTTTTTCCGTGCCGGTGATCACGGTCATACCGGCTTCGGCAGCGTTATATCATACCTCAGTTCACATTATCTTCGGCGAGGGCAGGGGGATTGGTGTAGTCAAAGACTTCTTTTCTTCATTCCGCGATAATCTCAGAAGTGGTGTGATCCTTTCGATGATCACTGTACTGGCAGTTCTGATCATTGCGGAAGGTCTCTGGACAGGATATCAGATCTGGCGTCTGGGGATTCCCGGTATGTTGTATATGATTCTGGGAATCGTGATCACCTTTGCGTTCATATGCACGTGGATCCATGTGCCGCCGGTATTATCCAGATTTGACGCGCCGGTATTGTCCATACTGAGGATTTCGGCATATTTCGGTCTTCGTCATCCGTTCCGCAGTATCTTGTTTGCAGTATTGTTTGCGGCACTGGTCTGGATGTGTGATCTTGTGCCTCTTGCGATTGTCATCGTTCCTGCGTTATTTACAGATCTGCTCCGCCCGTATCTGGAGAGAGATATGAATAACTTCATCGCTGAACAAGGCCTGGGAACCAATACTACAGAAGAAGAATCCGAAGAGGAAACCGGGGAGGAAGAAGTCTCTGCTGTTGATCTTGACAGACAATTGTCCGAGAAGAGAAAGGGTAAACGATAATGCCTGAAATCGTATTTGAAGATGTGACAAAGATCTATCCCTTTCAGAAAGTGACAGGAATTTTCGGACGGAAAGAGAAGGAAAAGATCCTGAAAGCACAGAAAGAAATGCCGTATACCTCAAACGAGGGAGTAATCGCCCTGCAGCACTGTGATCTGGTTATCCACGATGGTGAATTCGCGGTAATTATCGGGCCTTCCGGATCAGGCAAGAGTACATTACTGAGACTCATTGCCGGACTGGAAGAACCAGCTTTGGGCAAGATTACGATTGACGGTCAGGACATGGCGGAAGTACGCGCGGAAGACAGGGATATCTCCATGGTATTCCAGAACTATTCCCTGTACCCGAATCAGACCGTTTACAGTAATATCGCTTTTCCTCTTGAAGTTAAGCATATCCCGAGAGAAGAAATTGAAAAAGAAGTACAGCAGATCAGTGAACTGCTTAAACTGGAGAAGAAACTGAAGAAACTTCCCCAGGATCTCTCCGGAGGTGAACGGCAGAGAGTGGCATTGGCACGTGCCATGGTAAGACGTCCGGGAATATTACTTCTTGATGAACCTTTCTCCAACCTGGATATACTAATCAGAAACCGGCTGAAAGCTGAACTGAAGAAGATTCACGAAGTCTACGGGACAACGATTGTCTATGTGACGCATGATCAGAATGATGCGCTGGCTTTGGCGGACAGGATCATCATTCTCAGGGACGGGATCATACAGATGAATGACAGTGCGGCGGAAGTATACAACTATCCGGTGAACCGTTTCTGCGCGGAATTTGTGGGAACACCGCCGATGATGATCTTTGAGGATGTGCCGGTGGATGAACAGGGGAAGATCTTCCTGCTTGGGGCAGAGTATTCCCTGGACCACAGACAGAAGAAACGGCTGAAAAGACAGAAAAGCGTTACAGCAGGATTGCGCGGGACAAATCTCCTGCTTGGTACGGAAGGTGTTCCGGCAGTCATAGACTATACGGAGATCATCGGGGCGGATAAAATCACACATCTGTTGTATGAAGAAAAAGAACTGACGGCGGTGGAGAGATACAATGGTGAAGAACTGCAGATGAACCGCGGAGCACAGGTATATGTCAAAGCGGACAGCAGGTACTTACATCTCTTTGATTCCGAAGGAAACAGATTATAAGACAGGCATGAGAAGTATGCCTGTTTTCATATAAGAATGAAATACACAGGGAAACGTGTTACAGTAAGAATTGTTAAGGATTACAAGTATGACAGGAAATCATCTCCAGATCATTAAAAAACTGATGTTCCGGTTATTGCCGATACAGGTGCTGCTGGCAGCAGTTGGCGCGGTAAACGGTATCGTAACCAGTTTCTTTGCGAGTAATTATATCGGTATTGATGCCATGAGCGCTGTTGGTTTATACAGCCCGGTAAATATGCTGATCGGGGCAACCGGCACGATATTTGCCGGAGGATGCGCAATTATCTGCGGACAATATCTCGGACAGAATGATCACGGGAAATTACAGGATGTATTCATGCTTGATCTGGGGATAACCTCTCTCTGCGCCGTATGCTTTACTGTTCTTCTGGTATGTGCAGGATCGCTGAATTTGACCGGTTTCTTTACCACCAATGAAGTATTACGCCCGATCTTCAACCGGTATATCCTTGGTCAGGCCATCGGTATCCTGCCGATGATGATCGCGAATCAGCTTCCTGCGTTTCTTGCCATGGAGAATCAGGGAAAACGTACCGTGCAGGCCAGTGTTGTATTTATCATTGTGAATCTGATTCTGGACTATGTGTTTATCCAGGTCCTGCGGTGGCAGGAATTCGGTCTGGCCATGGCATCTTCTCTTGGAGCGTGGATCTTCATGGCTGTACAAGCACAGTATTTCTTCTCCGATAAATCATTGTTAAAGATCTCTTTCGGGCATATTTCCACGGGAGAATTGTTCAGGATCATTGCGGTAGGTTTTCCCGGTGCCGCAAGTTATCTGTTTCAAACCTTGCGGGGACTTCTGGTAAACAAGATGCTGGAAATCCACGTAGGAAGTATGGGGCTGTCCGCATTCTCTGCCGCGAATAATCTTCTGGGTATCTTCTGGGCTGTACCGGCGGGCATGCTGGCAGTATCGCGGTTACTGATCGGTATCAGTATCGGTGAAGAAGACCAGCGTACTCTGGCGGATATCATGAGGGTGATGTTCCGGCGTTATCTTCCTCTGATGTTTGCGGTTGACTTGTACATTATCGTCTGTGCTGAGCCGTTGACAAGTCTCTTTTTCCACGATCCGGAGGTTCCTGTATTCCGGATGATGGCAGATGGTCTGCGTATTTTACCTCTGTGCATGCCGCTCAGTATAATTGAGATGCACTTTGCCTGTTATGGACAAGCTTCCGGTAAACAAGTGTATGTACATACGTTATCCTTCCTTGACGGTGTATTGTGTGTTGTAGGATTCTCTTATCTGCTGATTGGTGTCATGGGAATCAACGGTGTCTATACGGCGAACGTACTCAACGGTATCGTGACAACCCTGTATATCATTTTCTACGCATGGTTCAAGAAGAAGCACATGCCCCGGAACATGGATGATCTGATGGTTATTCCGGAGAATTTCGGTGTTCCGGAAGAAGACAGGATCGATATCAGTATTCATACCATGGAAGAAGTTGTGACGCTGTCACAGCGGATCCAGAATTTCTGTGAAGAGAAGGGAATCGATACCAAAAGGGCATACCTGGCCGGTCTTTCCATGGAAGAGATGGCAGGAAATGTGGTGGATCACGGTTTCACAAAAGATAAGAAAAACCACACGATTGATGTCCGTGTGGTGTATAAAGACGATCATGTGCTTCTGCGGATCCGGGATGACTGTGTTCCCTTCAACCCTGAAGAAAGACGAGTGATCACGGAAGGAAACGACCCCGTTAAGAATATCGGTATCCGGATGATCTACCGGATGGCACAGGATATCCGTTACCAGAATCTGCTGGGATTAAACGTACTGACAATTCGTATCTGACAGAAGTCATGTCTACGGAGATATGGCTTTTTTACTGCGGAGAGAGTTCAATTACCTCGTAGTAGCAATGCGATTCATTGCGGAAAGGCATATACCATCCGCCGATCCCGGAACTGACGTAAACATCTGTATTCCCGATTTTATAATTGCCCAGGACGTTCAGACCAGCCAGTGTATACACAAACTGCAGAGGGAAATACTGTCCTGCGTGTGTATGCCCGGAGAGCTGCAGATCCGCGCCGGTCTCAAGGATATCCTCGTTCTGGTAAGGACTGTGATCCACACACAGGAGATAGGTATTCTCCGGGAACGGGGGAAGGTCTTTCACCGGTTTCCTGGTCAGCCTGGTCACGTCTTCTCTGCCGAGGATAACCAGATCGTTACTGACCTGAACATATTCATCCTGCAGGATGATCAGCCCGTTGTCTTCAATTGCGGACTTCAGTTCTTCTTCCGTAAACTTCTTTCCGCCGATATAACTCCCTCTATCCTGGCGGTCATGATTACCGTAGATATAATATACCGGTGTATGTAGTGAACCTAACTGTTCGAAGATCCACTCCATCTCTTCCTTCTCTGTATGTTCATCGGTGATATCTCCACCCAGCAGAACAAACTCCGGATGTAACAGTTCGATCTCAGTCAGCGCGTTCTTTACTGTTTCCTGTGTCTGAGAAGACCCGTAATGCAGATCAGAAAGAAAGACAAATCTGTGCTTGGTTGTAAGTTTTTCTGAGGAATACCGCAGATGATTAGAGAGGATCAGCTGTGAATTGATCGTTCCCTGAAGAAAGAGTACAGCAGTCAGTATACACAAGAGGATCATTCCCAGATTCCTGATCTCTTTATAGCGGGTGAAGGATAAAACTGCCAGGACAAGATCACACAGGCAATCTGCCAGGAGGGCGATATATAACCCGCTCAGTAGATAATTATACTTCCAGAGAAAAGGACTGGCCGTCGCAATCACCAGATAGGCCAGCCAGATAGCCAGACAGGCTTTCAGCACAAAGAGTATCAGTTTAACCAGACGATAATGAATCTGATCCGTGAGTCTGCGCAGACACGCAGTAAGGAGAAACCCCGGGATCAGGGAGAGGAACCACAATAGATAACCAGTAACCGTCATAGAAACCTCCGGAGAGAATCAGAAATAATTTCCTGTCTATATGTATCATAACAGAGATCTTAGTTTCCGGAGGATTTGTCATTCGTTATAATGAATTTGTATACAAGAGGAGACAGCAGAATGACACTGAAAGAACTGGTGATGAAAAGCCGGAGTATCCGTGCTTACGACGAGTCTTATACAATGACAGAAGAAGATATGCGGGAATTTATTGAACTTGCGCGTTTCTGCCCGACGGCGGGAAATCAGCAGGCCCTGAAATTCTATATCAGCTGGGAAAGAGATGAAGTAAATGAAATCGCAAAGTGTACGCACTGGGGGAAGGACAGACCCTATCCCGGAATCAATCCCAGCGGTTTTATTGTGATCCTGCAGGATACGGATATTGATGACCGCGCATGGTCCTGGTGGAGAGATGCCGGTATTGCGGCGCAGACGATCATGTTGGGCGCAGCAGAAAAAGGACTTGGCGGTCTGATGATCGGAAGCTTTGACAGAGAGCCTCTGCGGGAAGTGACCAAGTTGGCGGATAATCTGAAGATCCTGCTGGTACTGGCGATAGGAAAACCACTGGAAACCAGTGTTCTGGAAGATCTGGAAGATGGAGAAGCCCTGATCGTACGTGATGAAAACAATGTTACACACGTAAGAAAACGCAAGGTGGAAGAGCTGATCGTCAAACGTAAATAAGTATTCAGGAATAACAAAATAACCCTCTTTGTCTGAGACAGATGTCCCGGATAAAGAGGGTATTTTTCGTTTGGGTATGTCTACAGTTCCAGAGTGGAACGGAAATAGTCAATGGTTTTCAGTAAACCTTCTTCCAGAGGAATTGTCGGTTTCCAGTTCAATTCCTTTTCTGCCAGATCAATGACAGGTTTTCTTTGTGTGGGATCGTCCTGAGGTAACGGCAGGTAGACGATTTTGGAATTTGTGCCGGTAAGTTCAATGACTTTCTGCGCCAGTTCCAGCATGGTGAATTCGGAAGGATTGCCCAGGTTTACCGGACCGGTAAAACCATCCCGGGAATTCATCATCCGGATCAGGCCTTCCACAAGATCATCCACATAACAGAAGGATCTTGTCTGGGAACCATCTCCATAGATCGTGATGTCTTCACCTTTCAGTGCCTGAACGATAAAGTTGGATACGACTCTGCCGTCATCTCCGCGCATATTCGGGCCGTAGGTGTTGAAGATACGTACGACTTTGATATCCACATTGTGCTGGCGGTTATAGTCGAAGAATAACGTCTCTGCGGCTCTCTTGCCCTCATCGTAACAAGAACGGATACCGATGGTATTCACATGTCCCCAGTAGGATTCCGGCTGCGGATGGATTTCCGGGTCACCATAGACTTCGGATGTGCTTGCCTGTAAGATCCGGGCATGACAACGCTTTGCCAGGCCTAGGGCATGTAAGGAACCAATAAAGGATGTCTTGATCGTTTTGATTGGATCGTATTGATAGTGGATCGGTGAAGCGGGGCAGGCGAGGTTATAAATCTGGTCACATTCAACATGGATATCTTCTAGAACATCTTTGCGAAGAAATTCAAAGTGAGGATCCTTCATTAAAGGAAGAACATTTTCTTTTTGCCCTGTAAACATGTTATCCAGGCAGATGACTTCGTATCCTTCTTCCAACAATCTTTTACATAAATGAGAACCGATAAATCCGGCTCCTCCTGTAACTAATACACGTTTTCTCATAGTTTTGTCCCTTTACGATAGTTTTAAAACCTATCCTATTGTATCCCGATAAAGAAAAAAAAGATACCCTGCTGTGAATATACTGTATATTTTGTACGTTTACAGAATATGATAAGATTATTAGTAACAAGTCTGTGAGGATACTATGACAAAGATATCGATCGTAACACCATGTTATTACAACGGTATGAACCTGCCGGAAACCTATGAGGTTGTAAAACGTGATGTTTTTGAAAAAAGAAAAGATCTTGAATTTGAGTGGGTACTTGTGGATGACGGATCCGGAGATGATACATTCTTTCAGGCTTATCAGCTCCAGCAGAAAGATGACCGGATCAGGATCGTCAAATTATCCAGAAATTTTGGTGAATTCCGGGCAATCGTAGCCGGATTAAGTGTGGCAAAAGGGGATGCAATCGCTGTAATCAGCGCTGATCTGCAGGATCCCCCGGAACTGATTCCTGAACTGATTTCTTCGTGGGAAAACGGCAATGCGGTAAATCTTGCGGTCAGAGGCGGCAGGGAAGAATCTGCCCTGAAGAACTGGTTCGCGGATACCTACTACCGGCTGGTCAGACGCTGGGTGGAACCGAATTATCCCAAGCGTGGATTTGACTTCTTCCTGATTGACCGTGATGTTGCACAAAAACTCGTGGAAATGCAGGAAAAGAACTCCAGTATATACCTACAGCTGATCTGGCTGGGATATCAGCCGAAGACCATCGAATATACCAGAAGAGAACGAGAGAAGGGGAAATCCATGTGGTCTTTCCGCAAACGTTTTGATTTGTTTGTGGACACATTTGTGGTATTCTCTTACAAACCGATCCGTTTTATTACCTTTACGGGTTTTCTGGTCAGTTTTATCGGTCTGATCATGTCGATTTACTATATTATTGATAAGTTAACGCATCATGTGATGCCCGGATGGACTTCCCTGATGGTGGTGATCTTACTGCTTTCCGGATTTCAGATGGTCATGCTGGGGATTATCGGTGAATATATGTGGAGGAACCTGGATGAATCCAGAAATCGTCCTCTGTATGTAATTGAAAAGGTGATTGAGCCAAAAAAGAATCAGGATGAAGAATCCTGAGGATAACGGAGGAAGAGACATGCGTAAATTCAGCACGGAAAAAACCGTACAATGGATCATACTCATGGTCTTTTTTCTGTTTCTTCTGCTGGTGTTCCACTGGTCACCTCTGGCCGGAGATGACTGGATTTATGCCAGTGAAGTGCGATATTCGACCGTTCTGGATCAGACGATCTACGCATATAAGACGTGGTCAGGAAGAGTTTTAAGCGAGTTCTGGGGTTTTGCGTATACATCCCGCAAGATTCTCTATGATCTCAGTGGTCCGGCTTTGATGGTACTGACGGTATCCGCAATTGTCCGGCTCCGCAGAAAACATACTACCGCAGATCTTCTGCTGGTAATCTTTATGATCCTGACCATGCCCATGTTTATCCGTACCCAGACGATGACTTTCCCGGTAGGATTTGCGGCGTATTTTATTCCGATTCCCCTGTATTTCCTGCACCTGTTACTGGTAAAACAATGGCTATTTGAGGATAAGATATCCATACTGCGTGTCATCCTGATGTCGGTATTCAGTTTTGTGATTCCGCTGCACATGGAGAATCTTTCGGTACTCATGGCTTTCACCAACTTTGCGGTATTTGTGTATGCGTGGGTGAGAAAACTGCCGATGAAGCTGCCTCTGTTATTACTGGGAATTGCCGGAATCAGCTGTGTGATCATGTTTTTCTCTCCCGGGACGACATTGCGTCTCAGCGCTGAATTCTCGGAAGAAACGACACTGGATCTTGGGCGGATCGCATCCAACTGGACACCGTTTGTGTCCCAGACGATGTATTACGCGGATAATGTGAATACCATCCTGAACGGATTGGTAATCTGCACGCTTCTGAGGAAAAGGAGCACACAGAATACGATTCTGACCGGAATTTTCGCCCTGCAGATCGTGCTGACGTGGATCGGCGGCTTTCATAACCTTGTGATCGATACATTATGGATGATCCTGTGGTTTGCGGCTTTGTTATATGTCTGTTATCACCAGGAACCAGGTGAGCGTGAAATGATGATCTTTCTTGTGCTGGGCGTGCTTGTCAGTAACGGGATCATGGTTCTGTCTCCGAGTTTTCCGGAACGGACAACAGTATACGCGCAGTTCTGCCTGACGGCGTTAAGTGTTTTGTTCTTCTCACACATTGAGATCAGCGCGAAGTATCTTCGGGGACTTTGTCTATGTCTTGCGGCAGGAATTCTGGCTTCGGGAGTGTACTGGTATAAGATCTATTCTCTGGTTCATGAAGTGAATATCGTACGTCAGGCACAGATCGGGTATTACCAGAAGAGACCGGATGCCGGTGAGGCATGGCTGCTTGCGTATCCCCGCAAGTCCATACATTCCGCAAATATTGATTCTGAAGAGGATGTGGATCATATCCGTGGTTTCCATGATTATTTCTACCTGGCAGAGAATCTTCATCTGAACTTCTATTACCTGGAGAACTATACGAAGGATGCGGTCCGGGCAGAAATGCCTGCACAGGAATAATTGTATCCCTGTGTTTTTTTCTTATATAAAGTACGGTAAGATTGATTTATAAAGATCTTTGTATGACATTCGGGAGGTGATCCGCATGAAATGTCCAAACTGCAGCGGCACACTGTATTTTGATATCGATAAGCAGAAACTGGTGTGTGAACACTGTTCTGCGGAATTTAATGTGTCTGAATACAGCGGGAATAATGACGCGCAGGAAGGGGTATTTGAAGGAGAGAAACTGTATATCTGTAAAAACTGCGGCGCAGAACTGATCAGTATGAATGATGAAGCGGTAACTTACTGCAGTTACTGCGGGTCAGAAGCGGTCCTGCAGAGTGAGATCTCCGGTATGCGTTATCCGAAGAAGATTCTCCCTTTCAGAATTAATAAGAAACAGTGTAAGGATATCTACATGAAGGAGATGAAGGGAAAATGGTATGTCCCGAAAGAATTCAAGGATCCTGAGTTCATCGAGAAATTCCGGCCTTTCTATATTCCTTACTGGATGTATCAGGTACAGTTCCGTAAGGAACCTTTCTCCTTGAAGGGTTCACGTTCTTACTACAGCCGCGGATATGACTTTTATGAAGAATATGATGTGACAGCTGCGATACGTTACCAGGGAATGTATGGGATTCCCTATGATGCGTCAAGAAACTTTGATGACGGGATTGCGGAAAACATCGCTCCGTTTCAGCGGAAACTTCTGGTAAACTTCGCCCCGGGATATCTGGCGGGAATGTATGCGGATAAGCCGAATGTTGACGCTGATCTGTATGAAGAAGAAGTACTGGAAAGAGCGACAGATGCGGCAATCGCTGACATCGACAAGGATTTCCGTGATATCACTCTGCACTGGCCGAAGAAGAAGGACCAGCAGGAATTCCTGGAAACACATTATACCGGGGTAGACGCGGTATTTCTTCCGGTGTGGTTCCTGACCTGGAGAAAGGATGATCGTGTCGCATATGCGGTAGTCAACGGGCAGACCGGTAAGATCCACATTGATCTTCCGGCGGATATGCGTTTATTCATGTTCATGACAGTACTTGGGGCAGCGGTATTGTTTGCCTTACTGACAATGTTTGTGACCGTGACTTCCCGGTTTGTGATCTGGTTCTCAGTACTCCTGGCATATATGACCGGCAGGAGATATCTGAGTGAACTCAGAGAGATCCGGGATCGTGAGAACCATGTTTTTGACAAGGGCTATCTGTTAAGTGATGAAGATGATCTGGTGATGTCGGAGAAGAAGCGCGCAAAGTTCAGAAAAAAAGGAACTTCATCCGGCAGCGGTATTCTGAGAATCATCGGCGGTATACTGGGATTCCTGTTTATATTTGCGTTGTTCGGCGGCCTGTATGATGAACTGGTGACGGAAGACGGTGCATTGGCAATGACGTTTATCATCCTGATTCCGGAAATCATCTTGTTCCTGAAGACGGTCAATACCGCGAGATATCTCCGGAATAAGAGTGGGATATTTACAGCATTACTGACTTTGGGTGCTGTGGTTTACAGCTTTACGATCGCGGCTGCGCAGCCGGTACAAGACTGGTGGTATTATCTCGGAAGTCTGATCAGTCTGGCTGCCACATCTGTGATGTGTACAGATATTATCCGAAGGTATAACGAAACTTCCACAAGACCGTTACCTTCCTTCTATTCCAGGAAAGGAGGGAATGATCATGCGTAGATTGAAGTGGTTATTCCTGCTGGTAATGATGATTACAGCGTGTTTCCTGCCGGTATCCCGTGTTCAGGCCGCAAATAACTACAGAGTGATCATCAATGACCAGGAAGATCTGCTTACCGACCAGGAAGAGAATATGCTGAGGATTCGTATGGATCAGATGACAGCCTACGGGAATGCGGCATTTGTGACTGTGCGGCAATTTGAAGATGTCGGTACCTATGCCAAGAGAGTCTATCGTGAATACTTTGGCACAGACAGCGGGATGTTATTCCTGATTGATATGGGCAGACGCAAGATCTGGATCTTCTCAGACGGCGCGGTCTACCGTGTGATCAACAAGGCATATGCCAATACCATTACCGACAATGTATACCGTTATGCGTCAAGAGAAGAGTATTACGCTTGTGCCGACCATGTCTTTGAACAAGCTCTTACCTTGCTGGAAGGCGGACGTATTGCCCAGCCGATGAAGTATATCTCCAACATCCTGATTGCGCTTGTCAGTGCCTTGCTGATCAACTTCCTCTTCCTGACTTCCGAGAGAAAGAAAGAGAAACCGGATGTCAAAGAGGCGGTCAAGGCTATGTCTACCGCGATAGGTGTTAAGATCTTATCGGAAAAGATGTTATCCCAGCGTAAGCGTAAACACTATGAAAGCAGTTCAAGTGGCGGATCTTCCGGCGGAGGTTATTCTGGAGGCGGATCTTCGGGCGGCGGTTTCTCCGGTGGCGGCGGAGGCTCTTCCGGCGGCGGAGGCGGACATAGTTTCTGAGAATCGTATGTATATTGAAGTTAATGACAGAAAGATCTGGGTGGAGATCTGCGGAGAGGGCAGACCGCTGATCCTGTTACACGGTAACGGTGAAGATCATACGATCTTTGATAAAGCCGCAGAAGTGTTGAAACAGGAGTATACCTGTGTTCTTCCGGATACACGTGGTCATGGGAAAAGCGATCCCTGTGCAGTACTGCATTACGCGGACATGGCCGATGATGTTGTGAAGATGATGGAGATACTTGACCTGCGGGATGTATGCCTGTACGGCTTCAGTGACGGCGGTATCGTAGGCTTGCTGGCGTCCATGCGTACAGACCGCATCACGGATCTGGTAGTAAGCGGAGCCAATCTTACCCCAAAGGGAGTGAAGTTATTCCTGCGGATAATCATGTGGGTGATGTATAAACTGAAAAAAGATCCCAAGATACGTCTGATGCTGGAAGAACCGCAGATTACCAGTGAAGATCTGTCCATGATCAGAGCACGTACACTGGTGCTGGCAGGGTCTAAAGACCTGGTCAGGGAAACAGAAACCAGACAGATTGCGGAAGGTATACCCGGGGCAGAGCTGCGTATTCTGAACGGGGAAGGACACGGAAGTTATATCGTGCACTCAGAGAAGATTGCGCAGATCCTCCGGCAGTTTCTGAATACACAGAAAACCGGTTAACATACAAGAGAGGTGAGTATAAGATGAAGAATCGCAGAGTAAAGAAAGACCTGCAGGCATCCCTGGTACTGTTTGTATTGTTTATTGTGTTGATTATCCTGCTGAAGACCGTAGATGTAGAACCGCTTGGACCGCAGAATTCCGAAGTCGGACTGGCTACGCTCAACTGGGCTGTTCATCATGTGCTTGGAGATCATCTGGTCTGGTATAACATTACGGATATTCTTGGGAAGATCGCGCTTCTGACCGCTTTCGGTTTTGCCTGTCTTGGTTTATATCAGTGGATCAAACGTAAAGATATCCGGAAGGTAGACCTGGATATCCTTCTCCTTGGAGGTTTCTATGGCCTGGTGATCCTGTTCTATATATTCTTTGAAATCTTTGTGGTAAATTACCGCCCGGTGATTCTGGAAACGGAACTGGAAGCTTCATTCCCATCTTCACATACCATGGTTACCTTGTTTATCATGGGTTCCGCAATCTATCAATGCAAGCGCAGAATCAGAAACAAGATGATAAAAAACATCCTGATCTCGGTCTGTTTCCTGATCATGGTAGTTACCGTGGCCGGAAGACTGATCTCAGGAGTTCACTGGTTTACGGATATTATCGGAGGCTTACTGCTGGGATTCTCACTGATTTATCTGTATAGAGCTGCTGTGAGATATACGGATCTGATCCTGAAATCCAGACAGAAAAAGAACGCATAAGCTTATTTCTTCTTGAAGAACTGATCGATATTATCATAAAGGAAAGATTTTCTGGCTTTACCCAGATACTTTCCTTTTTTATCGTAGTATCTGGTTATACCGTCATCGATCAGGCTTTTCCGGCTGTATCCGATGCGTTTTCCGTCAGCGTCATAGTAGACAGTAAGATCATCCGCCAGGGGACTCCTGCGGCTGTATCCGATACTATGATGATCCCGGTCGTAATAATTCGTTACGGAGTCGTAAAGGAGATTCTTCCGGCTGTATCCGATCGCTTTCAATTCCGGACCCTCAGAAATCGTCACGTCCGGGAATAACAATGACTTTCTGCCAGCGCTCAGATCATCATCGGTAAACATCCGGATATCTTCGATACTGTCTTCATTGTCTTTGCCAGCGGGATATTCATCCTCTTGGTCATCATCAAAAGAAGGAACTTCCCAGTCTTCCTCATTATCGGTATCTTCGTCATAGGACCCAAAAGGAAAGCCTTCCCAGTCTATTTCTTCATCCAGAAGATCAGTATCTTTCTTTTTCATGGTTATCCTTCACAAGTTATTATGATCCGCGTTCGCTGATCAGCGATGAAAGAAGAATCATCACGGCACCTGCACAACCTGCAGCAGAGAGTGATTCGTTGAGAAAAACAGCAGAGAGGATCAGCGCAAAGACCGGGTCAATATAACCAAGTACGGCTGCAGTCTGTGCCTTGATTCCCTTCAGACTGTCAAAATACAATACATAGGCAACTCCGGTATGAAACACACCCACAATCAGCAGTAACATGATCGTCTGAATACTGAAAGAGGTAAACCGGAAACTCCCGGTCATGATCAGATACGGAAACAGGATCACTGCCGAAGAGAAGATCTGGATCAGTGTCTTCCCGTAGGAATCATAATCCGGGGCTTTCTTATTGATGATGACAACGATGGCGTATAGTACTGCTGCCGAAAGACCATACAGCACACCGGTAATATTGACTGTCTCTGCTCCGGTCAGCCCGGTCACCAGAACCATGCCAAGAATAGATACAGCGGCACAGATCACTTTTTTGCCAGTTAGTTTCTCCCGTAAGAATATCGGGGACAGGAGAATGACAATCGTCGGCTGCATATAATAGCACAATGTCGCAATGCCCACAGTCGTATAGCGATACGCTTCAAACAAGAGGATCCAGTTGATTCCGTTCATAGCCCCGCACAGAATATAGCGCAGGACCTCGCGCCGCGGGAACCCGGACAACGCGTTCTTCCTGCGCAGAAGAATCATGAGATAAAGAAATGCCGAACCGATAACACCACGCAGAAAAGCCAGCAATTCCGAAGAAACAGGAAGATATCTGCGGAAGATGCCGATACTGCCAAAGATCAACATGGCCAGGGTCATCCCTGTAAGCGAACGTAGGTTATTCTTTTCTTCCATAACTGTATATTAGTATATTTTGTTGACAAAGAATATACCAGGAGAAACACCTGCGGAAAAATAGAGAATCTGACACAATACAATGTATAATATCTCTGTGACCGTAACATACATATGTATGCAGGAGGATAAAGATATGGTTATTACAAAAGATATTATTTACGCAGGTGTGGATGATCATCAGGTAGATCTGTTTGAGGGACAGTTTACGGTTCCTCTGGGAATGGCTTACAACTCCTATGTGATCCTTGATGAGAAGACAGCCGTTATGGATACGGTAGACGGAAAGTTTACCCAGGTATGGCTGAATAACCTGAAGGAAATTCTCGGAGACAAGACACCGGATTATCTGGTGATCCATCATATGGAACCGGACCATTCCGCAAGTATTCAGGCCTTTACGGAGGTATATCCGGAGACAGTACTCGTCGGAAACGCGCAGACATTCAAGTTCATGGATCAGTTCTATCCGGGTCTGCAGAACACAAAGAGACAGATTGTGACAAACAATGGTACTCTTGAACTCGGAACACATACACTGACATTCGTCTTTGCGCCGATGGTACACTGGCCGGAAGTTATGATGAGTTATGATTCTCAGGACAAGGTGTTATTCTCGGCAGACGCGTTTGGTAAATTCGGTGCCAACGATGTGGAAGATCCTGAGGGATGGGATTGTGAAGCCAGAAGATATTACTTCGGTATCGTAGGCAAATACGGACCGCAGGTACAGGCAGTACTGAAGAAAGCACAGGCTCTGGATATCCAGATCATCTGTTCACTGCATGGACCGGTACTCACTGAGAATATCGCGTACTACGTGGATAAGTACAATACCTGGTCTTCTTATGAACCGGAAGATGAAGGTGTATTCATCGCTTATGCGTCAATCTACGGACATACAAAAGAAGCTGCGGAAAAACTGGCAGAGATTCTGGAAGAAAAGGGAATCGAGTATAAGATCGCTGATCTTGCCCGTGAAGACATCTACGAATGTGTAGAGAATGGTTTCCGCTATAGTAAACTGGTACTCGCTTCCGTCACTTACAATACAGAAGTATTCCCGGTGATGAAACAGTATATCGAACTGTTAAAGGAACGGAACTATCAGAAGCGTACGGTTGCCTTCATTGAGAATGGTACCTGGGCTCCGATG
>JAFWFE010000061.1 GCA_017512555.1 Solobacterium sp.
CAGATCATCTGTTCACTGCATGGACCGGTACTCACTGAGAATATCGCGTACTACGTGGATAAGTACAATACCTGGTCTTCTTATGAAGCGGAAGATGAGGGTGTATTCATTGCCTATGCGTCAATCTATGGACATACAAAGGAAGCTGCGGAAAAACTGGCAAAGATCCTGGAAGAAAAGGGAATTGAGTATAAGATTTCTGATCTTGCCCGTGAAGACATCTACGAATGTGTAGAGAATGGTTTCCGCTACAGTAAACTGGTACTCGCTTCTGTCACTTACAATACAGAAGTATTCCCGGTGATGAAACAGTATATCGAACTGTTAAAGGAACGGAACTATCAGAAGCGTACGGTTGCCTTCATTGAGAATGGTACCTGGGCTCCGATGGCTGCCAAGACCATGCAGAATCTCTTATCCACCTGCAAGGAACTGACCTTTGTGGAACCGGTTGTAACGATCCGTTCTTCTCTGAACGATGATACACCGGTCAAGGAATTGGCAGAGAAGCTGGGATAAGACTGGGGAGAACAGAATGAAGTTCAGAAAACTGATCCTGCCTTTACTATGTATTCTCCTGGCTGCCTGCAGTATGAATATCAGTAAACCTAAATTACTGATGTTAAGCGCGTATAAGGCAAGCCAGGATGTTCAGTCAGTAAAAGCCGACGGTACTTTGGAATTGTCGGTAACTCTTGGACAGGATGCTCTGACGATTCCCATCGATATGACCGTGATTCTGGATAATCATGACAAGAAAGACCAAAGTGATAACGAAGTTTATGTATCTGTAGCAATCCCGATGCTTGGGGTAGAGAACTACCAGATGTGGGTCAAAGACAATGTGATGTATGTCGATGATGGGCAAACCAAGCGGTATACACCATATGAACCTGCGGAACAGACCGCTGAGTTATCCGCGGAAGACTTCGTCAGTAAAGTATTCAGTGATATTGACAACTCAGTCATAGAAGAAAACGGTGATGAGACCACGATTGCTGTAACCGTAAACAAGGAAGGTCTGCAGGAATACTTTGAAGAACTGGCAGAAACTGCTTCCGAGATTGACGATACTACAGGCATGGTATCCACGGTGGGAAATATCCTGAACGATATCACGTTTGATGACGTCAGAGTAACTCTGGATAAATCCAATCACGTTGTACGTCTGACCTTCGGCGGTACTCTGGAAGATAGTGAACTGCAGGGAACGGTATCTACGGATATACAGTTCAGTGAATACAATACAGCAGTAATCCCGGAATATAACCCGGAAGAGTTCACAGACGCAGCTCTTTATGAAGAGACCGAAGACTTCACCGTGGAAGAAGTAGATACCGAAGACGAAGAATACGTGGATGATTCCACCGTCATTATTGATTTCTCGGATGATGCGTCAATCCTTGTACATACACCGGAAGATCAGGGAGTATATTGTTACTTCGATGAAGAGAAACAGTCACTGTTTATTTATAATGATCAGGGGATTCTGGGACAGGGCTTCTTTATCGGCTACAGTTATGCTGAAGCAGTTCTTGATGAAGTTATGTCAGCGGAAGAAGATTACCGTGTAACAGACCAGAAGACACTTTCTCCGGGGATGACACAGTACCGGGGGATTTCTCTGAAGAAGACAGATCTGTTGAACGCGGATACACCGTATATGCTGATTCTGTTTGAAAAAGGGAATTTCGGCTTGTTCATGGCAGGTCATACGGATGAGGAAACCTTCATTGAGATCACAGATGCCATGGAATATCAGGTGCCGGCACATTAAAGATAGAAACACGGAAATAATCTGTGCTATGATTAGAAATTAGAAAAGAGGTTTACTATGAATTTAGAACAGATGAAACAAAAATACGCCTACACTCTTGCCAGAGTTGGTCTGAATGTCCAGAAGGGACAGCCGGTCCTGGTCGAAGCAGCCATCGAAGGTGCGTCTTTCACACCGATCTTCGCTGAAGAGTGTTACAAACTTGGTGCTTCCAACGTTATTGTTCACTATCTGGATGAACCGAATATGAAAGTTGCCGCAAAGTACAGAAGCGCTGAAGATGTCCGTAAAGTAGAAGACTGGGAAGAATTACAGTGCCAGAAGTACCTGGATCAGGGTGCCTGCTACGTTCGTCTGGAAGGCGTAAATCCTGCGCTGATGGAAGATGTGCCGGAAGACCAGGCAAACGCGATTTTTGCGCATCAGGATGCTGTCAGAAACATCATGCGTCGTGCCAGCCGTGAAAAACACTGCCAGTGGCTGATCGCCATGATTCCTACACAGGAATGGGCAGATTATATTCTGAAAGATGTACCGGAAGAGAACAGACTGGAAGAACTCTGGAAACTGATCCTGAAGCTCTGCTACATCGATGATGACAACGATGTTGTAAAGACATGGGATGAACTGAAAGCCAAGAGAAGAGAAAAGGGTGACCTCATTGACTCTTATCACTTCACACAGTTCCATTACACCGCTTCAAATGGTACAGACCTGATCGTCAAGCTGACACCGGATTCCAAGTTCGGCTTCGGCAAGCGTAAATTACCGGCGAATTACGTGCCGTTCTCCGCGAATATTCCTTCTGAAGAGATCTGCACCACTCCGGAAAAATTCGGCACAGAGGGTGTTGTCTACGCGTCCAGACCGTTGGTTCTTGGTGGTAAGAGTGTAGAAAACTTCGGCTTCCGTTTTGAAAAGGGTAAAGTTGTAGAAGTTATCGCCAATGAAGGTAAGGAAATGCTGGAAGCTCTGGTAGCCATGGATGAAAATGCCGGTTACCTTGGTGAAGCAGCCCTGGTTGAATACCATTCACCGATCTCCATGAGTAAGATCGTATACTACACAACACTGATTGATGAGAACGCTTCCTGCCATCTGGCTCTGGGAAGAGGACTTGGACAGCAGCCAAGTGATCCGAAGTATACCTTCAATGATTCCGTGATCCATATCGACTTCATGATTGGTACAGAAGACATGCATATCGTCGGTACCACAGAAGACGGAAGAGAAGTAGTCATCTTCGATAAAGGCGACTTTGCAATCTAAGACAAGATTCTGTTTATAAGAGCAGCCGGGTATACGTATACCCGGCTTTTCTTGTACAATAATGACAACAGAGGCTGAACAATGAACGATTTACTGCTGAGAGGAATACGCATAGACTGGGATAGCATCGATGGATTTAGTTATCTGCGTGAGATTGAAGCGATCTCCCGGATAAATGAAATCAGTTTTTCCCATCCGGTGACATTCTTTGTCGGTGAAAACGGAAGCGGTAAATCCACATTGCTGGAAGCGATTGCTGTCGCGTACGGCTTTAACCCTGAGGGTGGTACCAGGAACTACAGCTTTTCCACTTATGATTCCCACTCGGAACTCTCTGAACATATACAGTTGATCCGTGGTGTGCGGAAGGCGAAACATGGCTATTTCCTGCGGGCAGAGAGTTTTTACAATGTCGCAACCATGGAGGAGGAATACAGCCGCGGACAAGGTGGTCATCCGCTCCATTTACACGCAAGATCGCACGGAGAAAGTTTTCTGACCGTTGCCCAGGAGAACTTCGGGGAGAACGGGTTCTATCTTCTGGATGAACCGGAATCCGCATTATCTCCGCAGCGTCAGCTTACACTCCTGCTGGAAATTGACCGGTGTGTAAAAGAAAACGCACAGTTTATCATCGCTACGCATTCTCCGATCCTGCTTGGTTATCCCGGGGCAGAGATCCTGAGTTTTGACGGAAAGATTCACCCATGTGCTTATGAAGATACCGAAAGTTATCAGATTACCAGGATGTTTATCAATCACCGGGATCAGATGCTTAAAAACCTCTTTGAAGAATAAAATCCGCTGTTACAGCGGATTTATAACTCTTCAGTATGGTTGAACAGACGGTAGATCATCAATGCCACATTGTGTGCGCTTTCCCGTTTACCGTCCTCTTCCCATTTCAGGAATGAATTTAATAATGCACCTGCATATGCGTATAACTCATACATATGTAGTTTTTTCTGCGGGAAGATATTCTTCATCATGTATTCATTTACGGCTTCGATCAGTACGGAATACAGTCCGTGTCTGTTTAACGTAAGGAAGTAACGGGAGTACCGGTCAAAGTAATTCAGGGAAAACTCGATATGTTCCAGTTTCATGTATACACTGGGATCGTTGATCTCTCCGCCTTCGATCATATACCCGTTGACGATAATACTCAGATAATCACATAACGCATCATAAAGATTTTCGTAATACCGGTAGAAAGACATCCTGGATACCTTGGCATTGCGGATAACATCGGAGACTTTGATCTTTGAAAACTCCTGTTTATCCAGTTCATCCAGGATTGCGTTACCTATCGCCGTACGGGTAGATATTGTTCGGTTGTTCAGTTCAGTTTTGATTCTCATAAGTGTGACTAATCAGTCCTTTTTGTACCATTTGTGACATTATACATCTTTTTGTAAATTTTAACATGACTCCGGAACACGTACAATACTCCTCAATAACGGAGGTGTACCATGAGAATCGTTGCCGACTCATCGTGTGATTTATACACACTGAAAGATGTGGACTTCAGAATCGTCCCGCTGACGATCTATACGGATGAAAAGAGTTTTGTGGATGATCCGTCTTTGAATATAACAGAAATGCTGGATTACCTGGAAAACTACCATGACAGGTCCTATACTTCTTGTCCTTCCGTAGATTCCTGGCTGTGTGCGTTTAACGGTGCCGAAGAAATCTTTGTGTTAACGGTAACCAGCGCTTTATCCGGTTCCTATAACAGCGCGCTGAATGCTGCAGAGATGTACCGTGAAGATCATCCGGAAGCGAAGATCTCCATCATAGATTCTCTCTCTACCGGGGCAGAAGAAGCCTTGATCCTGCAGAAACTCAGAGATTTGATCCAGAGCGGACAGGACTTTGATACTATAGACAAAAAGATCAGGAATTACCAGAAACATACCCGTCTGTTTTTCTCTTTCATCTCTCTGCATAACCTGACCCAGAACGGAAGAGTAAACAAGACTGTAGCAGCCGCCCTGAGTATTCTCAAGATCAGTGTTACCGGCACAGCTTCCCCGGAAGGAAAGATCAGTGTTACCGGCAAAGTACGCGGAGAGAAGAAAGTACTGCAGACATTGATCGAAGACATGAAGAAAGCAGGATACTGCGGCGGTAAGGCAATTATCACCCATGTGGAGAATTCAGAAGCTGCCATAAGACTTAAGGAATATGTACAAAGAGAGTTTGCGGATGCGATCATTGACATCTTGCCCGCAAGAGGTCTCTGCAGTTACTACATGGAGAGAAAAGGAATCGTCATCAGCTGCGAAACCGGCATGTAGGAAATACCGGAACAACAAAAAACGCTGTAATCCCTGGGATATACAACGTAATATGCATGGCGTCCCGGACAGAATTCGAATCTGCGACCTTTCGCTTAGGAGGCGAACGCTCTATCCGGCTGAGCTACCGGGACATACATACGATATCTTAGCAAAACTACGTGATTTCGTCTATCTCTCGTATGGTAAAATCATAGTATGATCAAGAGAAAATCCCCGATATCCCCGCGTTTCTCCGCAGAACCGGAGCCCGGCACCCTGCAAAAGAAAATCCGGGAATACCGTGTTGAAAACCAGAAGTATTCATCCGAAGAATGTGATCAGGAACTTACTGCCATGACCTTCTCCGAATGTGCTTTTACTTCGGTTGTCTTCACCGGGAAGGCAAGGGGATGTGAACTGGCAGATGTCATCTTTGAACACTGTGATTTCTCCAACATCGATATGCGTGAAACGACGACCCGCAGAGTGATCTTTGACCGCTGCCGTTTGACCGGTACCGATCTGGAAGACAGCCGTTTTGAAGATACAGAGTTCCGTAACTGTGAACTTAGTTATGCCAATCTCTCTGCTTCAAAGTTCCGCAGAGTGATCATGAAAGATTCCAACTTTCAGGATACCTCCTTTACCATGACAGAATTCAAGGATACGGACATAGATCACTGTAATTTCAATGATGCGGAATTCCTCAATACCAGTCTGGCTGGACTTGATCTCTCAACCAGCAGTATCGAACGTATTACCTGCAGTACGGATGCATTTAAGGGAGTGTACGTGAATACGGAACAGGCTGTGGCAATCGCAGCAATTCTCGGGGTAATCGTCAAAGAGTAAACAGAAAGATTCATTTCACTAAACTTTCACAAATCTCGCATATCGGTTACACAAAGTAAATGTATTATAAGAGTATCAAATAAAGAGTTTGATATTTCTTTCCCCCTATCAGAATAGAGCTCATCGACGGATGAGCTCTTTTCTTGAGTTAGCAGAGAATATTTGCTATGTTAGTGATGTAGAAAAGAAACAGAAAGATCATTCAGGAGGAATAGTTATGGCATTGTTCGGCAATCTTTTTGAAAAGAAACATTGTGATATCTGCGGCAGTGAGATCGGGCTTTTAGGCAACCGTAAACTGGAAGACGGCAATCTGTGTAAGAACTGTGCCGCAAAGCTGTCTCCCTGGTTCTCTGACCGGCGCAGATCTACCGTGGAAGAAATCCGCGCACAGCTGGAATACCGTGAACAAAACAAGGAAAATCTCGCAGGCTTCAATCCTACAGAAATCTATGGCCATAAGACAAAAATCTATATCGATGATACATCAGGAAAGATGATTGTTACCAGATCCTCAAAATGGAGAGAAGAGAATCCGGATCTGATCGACCTGGACAAAATTCAGGACTGTATCGTCAACGTGATTGAACACAAAGAAGAAATCTACACCAAAGATAAAGACGGAAAGAGGGCCAGTTATAATCCCAAACGGTACAACTACGAGTACGAATATCGTATCGAGATCACGGTAGATTCCCCGTATTATCCGGAGATCTCTTTCGAACTCACCGATGAGCGTCCTACGGATAAACATCGTTATAACTTCAAGGAGTATGCCTATGAAGGCAACCGTATCCAGCACAGACTCCTGCCAGAGAAATATCCTCTGATGGAAGTTATTGAACAGCTGGATGTCATCACCCAGCCTGACCAGGTGGAATCTGAGAACTGGACATGTGAATGCGGGCAGGAGAATACCGGCAACTTCTGCAGCAACTGCGGAAAGCCTAAACCAATCCGCTGGTTCTGCCCGGACTGCGGCAGGGAGAATTACGGAACATTCTGTATAAACTGCGGGAGAAAGAAACCGGAATACTAAAAATCAGCACTTAGCGTGCTGATTTCTTTTAGTTAAAGTATACGTATTCATCATCCGGACCGGCATAGCGACGGAGCGCTGAAGCGTACAGGACAAGTGTCTTTCCGCCTTCAGAGACCGGTATGGTTCTCAGTGTTCCTTCAACTTCCAGCCACGTGTTCTTTTCCAGTTCCCAGGTCTTGACTCCGGTGACGGTAATCCCGCAGAGGGAAGTATCCTGTTCACAGCACACCATGGCTCTCCGGCCTAACACAAATGATTTAGTGTATCCCGGGATATCTTCCGCATATCTTCCGCGCAGACGGATCTTTTTTTCTTCGTATGTGTCGGGATGATCTACAGCGTCCATATACCACAATCCGTAGTCATCATCCTTGATATCGATAATATCCGCATTCTTGTCAAAGGGCAGAAGACCGCCTTTTAACTCCACAGGTTCACCGAAATTTCCTTCGTAGAAGATCTGCGCACGCTTGTTGATCGCCTTGATATTTCCGCGGAGCAGGGATGCGGAAGTATCCGGTGTACAACGGTTACAGATCACAACATCGCTCCATCTTAACTGTTCAAACATCATACTCCGCATATTGGTGATATACATGGAGAATGTACTTGCGTCTACCGTAGTCAGGATCTCTACCAGAGGCCAGAATTCCGGCATGCCTGCCAGTAATGTCTCACTGACGATCTCACTTCCGTTATACTCGATAAATACCTGGGAAGGGTGGTAGATCGTATCCAGTTCCTTCATCTTCTCAGGAGTAAGTTCCAGAGAACTATCCATGAATTCGATGAAGGTATTATGTTCATCCAGAAACTTTTCCGTATAGGGAGTTTCTCCCTGTTCCAGACAGAGAATCAGTGTACGGTCGATTCCTTCCATAAACTGCTTATCATTCAGGGTATCCATGATCAGGGTAGTCTTACCGCTGTCCAGAAACCCCGTAAACAAATATACAGGACAAGCCATCAGTGCACTCCAAAGATATCTTTGATCTCTTCGATATCCACATGTTCACCGATGACAGTAATCAATCCGGTATACGCAGGGGAACCTTCACGGATATCCGCATCCCCCGGCACATAGTCAAAGAAGATCCATTTCCCGTCATGATCCGGTACGATACCCTTGGCACGGATCACGTTTTCTCCCAGTTTGGACAGCATACTGCGCAGTTCTTCTTCGTTGTAGCGGTTGATTGTCTCGATACCTACAGAGTCGAAAATTTCATCTGCGTCATGTTCACCATGGTGATGGTGGTGATGTTCATGTTCATCACTCCCCAGACGGATACGGTTGCCTTCGGAAAGACCTTCGTTTGCGGCGGCTTCTTCGGCTGCGTGGTCATGGTGGTGATGATGCTCGTGTTCGTGTTCGTGGTCATGCTCATGTTCGTGATCATGTTCATGATGGTGCTCGTGATCATGCTCGTGTTCATGTTCGTGGTCATGTTCATGATGATGTTCGTGTTCATGCTCATGGTCGTGGTGATGATGCTCGTGTTCTTCTTCCTCTTCTTCGTCATCATCTTCCAGACCTTCCGGGAATCCGTTGGTAGATCCGGTCATAGCCTCAAAGATCACTGTTCCGGAGAGTTCATCCCACGGTGTGGTGATGATCCGGGCTTCCGGATTCAGTTCACGGATGATCGCAATATCTTCTGCCAGTTTTTCTTCACTGACATTCTGTGTTCTGGAAAGAACGATACTTGCGGCAGTCTTGATCTGATCATCAAAGAATTCCTTGAAATTTCGGTGGTATACCTTGCATCTAGCGGCATCCACAACCGTACTGTAACTATCCAGTTCCAGACCTTCGACAGACTGAATCGCCTTTAAGATATCGGATAATTTACCGACACCGGACGGTTCAATGATGATATGATCCGGCTGATATTGTTCTGCCAGCATCTTCAGCGCTTCTTCAAAATCGCCTTTCAGACTGCAGCAGATACATCCGCTGTTGATCTCACGGATCTCAATGCCGGCTTCTTTCAGGAATCCTCCGTCAATACCGATTTCTCCGTATTCGTTCTCTACCAGGACGACTTTCTGACCGTTGAAGACATCTTTCAGTAATTTGGATATTAATGTGGTTTTCCCTGCGCCCAGGAATCCTGAGACTACATTTACCTTTGTCATTTGTCTTACCTCACTTTTTTCTGCTTCTTTATTATATTACATCTGTCAACAGCTTATCGTTGAGGATAAGAAAAGGTATCCTGTCCAGGATACCTTCTGTTTACTTCTGGTTCTTATAGACATCTCTCATGAAGTAATCCGCGTGGGTCACCCAGAGATCGAAGTTCGGATCACCTTTACCGTCAAAGATCTTATGACCTGCGAAGCCGTGCGGATGTCCCGCAAAGGTATGGATTTCTACAGGAATCTCATGTTCATGGAGAGAAGTATAGAGGTAGTGCAGATTCTTCATGGCACCGTGGTCATCTCTGCCTACAGCGATGAATGTCGGGGGATAAACCACACCGGTATAATTGAACGGAGTTCCGTCATGACGTGGACCATAGACACAGAGATACGCATCCGGACCACCGTTATACGCATCCAGTTCATCTGGTTCATATTCCGGGAAGTAATCCTGTACAGCTTTATTTCCGGAATAGTATTCGATACAGAAGTCTACCGTGATCCCACCGTTGGAGAAACCCGCAGCTGCGATATGGTTTGGATCAATGCGGTAGGTTTCCGCGTTGGCGCGTACAAGGCGGATAGCACGGGCAGTGTCGGCTCCCACTTCCTGGGGACTCCAAGGACATCCGTTAGGCCGGCACTGAAGGATAAAGCACTGGTAACCAAGTTCGTTGAATTCACGTCCAATCTGGTAGCACTCACTGATGGAACCGATACCGTGACTTCCTCCCGCAATCAGGATAACAGCACCAACCGGCTGTACATCTTCACTGACAAGCATTTCCAGATAGTAGGGCTTGAAATCAGGATCATGATCGAAGGAATAGTCATCGTTTTCCACATAAGGGGTGTTTACCGGCATCTTTCCTTCCGGCCACAGCCAGATCCGCTCCGGCGCATTCTCGATGAGTTCAATACTCTCCAGTTTATCCATGAACTGCACATGAAGAAGTTCTCTCTGTTCATCGTCTTCTTCCTTCATCATCTTGAACTGTAACTGCGCAAGTTCAACTAAGTCTTCCACAGGATAACGTGTAGGATCCTCATAGAGAGTGATTGCCTTGTTCAGTTCCTTACCGTATTCCTGACGATGCGGTTCTCTGCGCAGGTGGATCGGATTTACACCAAGCTTGGTCTTCGGGGCTTCTTCGATGTATACCCGGCGCATGACTACCGGTGTAAACGGTGCGTCACGGAAGTTGGTGCGTACACTTGCAATCTCATCCACAACATCCATACCTTCAACGACGTGCCCAAACGCGGCGTACTGGCCATCCAGGTGAGGCGCGTCCTGGTGCATGATAAAGAACTGGCTGGAGGCGGAATTGGGATCCATCGCCCTGGCCATGGAGATAACTCCGCGTTCATGCCGGATCGGATTCGGATAACCGTTGGAGCTGAATTCTCCGACGATTCGCTCGGAAGAACCACCGGTACCGTTACCGCGCGGATCACCGCCCTGGATCATAAATCCGGGGATAATACGATGAAATGTCAGTCCGTCATAGAATCCTTCACGGACTAATTTGATAAAGTTGGCAGTGGTGACGGGAGCTGCTTGTTCATCCAGTTCCAGTTTGATTACACCGCCGTTTTCCATCTCGATAATAACCATGACAATTCCTCCTCTAATAGTGTCGTAAAGTCTCAGCCTGATCACGTTGATTCAGTAACTCGGCAATTTCATCCGGTTCGTATTCCTCTAAGGGATTGGCGTTTTCTTCCTCTTCCTGTTGTTTGCGGATATGACTGTACCGGGCAATCGCGTTTTCTCTTTTAAGTTCTTCCAGCTGTTTTGCATGATTCTTCTGGATCTTGATATAGTCAATGGACAGTGCTGTATCGATCATCAGAAACAGCAGCATTCCCAGTCCCAGAAGAACATCCCCGTCTAACATTAAAACCAGCGCAACCAGGCTGAAGAAGGCATCTCCGGCAATCATGATACCGGTAAGTATACTTTTAAGTTTTGGATTCATCTCATACCTCTGAATATAATTCATTGTATCAATTTCATAAACATTTGACCATGCGGAATCCCATTATCCTTTACTATCATCTTAGAGTACTTTATGGTAAAATACATACGAAGTGAGGTAGAGCATATGTTTCGTAGAACTTTAGGTGCAGCATTGGCAGCAGCCGCCATTACCGTAGCTGCTTTGATAATCAAAGAACTGGATAAGGAAACAGAAGTTCCTGAAGAAGAGGACGACGACAGTGTTCACTTTGTCGATATTGACGACAGTGAAGAGGATGAAACGGAATATCCTGAGGAAGTCCGGGAGATTGCGGATGTTTATCCTTACCTGGAACCCTGGTTTATTTCCGAACAGTTAAACAGAAACGATGTATTTAACCGTGAATATCCGGAAGATACCCTGATCACCATTACACACAAAGCGAAATTTGAGGATGCGGAAACAGCCGAAGAGTATCTGAAAATCGCTGTAGATAACGGATATAAGACAGAGAAACTGAGTGATATAGAAAGTCTGATCGTCAAGAAGATGTTTACGGCTGATGGTGTGATCCTCAGTGATATCTATAATGTAGCGAATCAGGTCGCCTGCCTGAAAGGACAGTACGAAGGATATAAGATTGATTAATCTATCCCGTTGATATAGTTATTCTTACGGTACGGGATACTGTGAAATCGATCATCTTTGCGATCATTGTTGTACGGATCTGATCAGAACCTCCGCAGGAAGACTGCCGGAGGTTTTTTCAAACAGAAGACACCACGGAAAGAGAGAAGAACCATGGCAAAAGCAGAAATCATGACAGTTATAGAGAATACTCCGCTGACAAAGGATACCTACCGTCTGCGCCTGAAAAGCGATCAGCCGGTACAGGTACGCTGCGGACAGTTTCTGAATCTCAAAATTCCCGGAAAAGCTCTGCGCAGACCGATCTCCGTTACTTCCTGGAAGGATGATGAGATCGAACTTACTTACAGAGTTGTGGGAGAAGGAACCCGGATATTAACACAGTGCAGGGATACCCTGGATGTGATCAATGAGTGCGGTAACGGCTTTGACCTGACAAAGTTTGACAAGGAAGTATTACTGATCGGCGGCGGCATCGGTACGGCACCGTTGATTGCCTGCGCGGAAGAGGCGTTAAGACAAGGACTTCAGGTAAAGGTAGTCTTTGGCTATCAGAACCGCAGTCAGACGTTATTTCAGGAATTCTTCCGGGAGAAGGGAATCCATGCGGAATATGTCTATGACGAAGACGGAGAGAATGTTGTGACCAGGATCCGTGATCTGGGTCTGGAGAAGATGGATTTTCTGGCCTGCGGTCCGGTACGGATGATGCAGGCAGTCGACGGGATCATGGAAGGATATGGACAGTTCTCGCTGGAAACCAGGATGGGATGCGGATTCGGCGCATGTATGGGTTGTTCGGTACGGTTAAAGGATCGTATGGCCAGAATATGCAAGGAAGGTCCGGTATTTGAAAAAGGAGAGATCGTATGGCAAAACTTACTGTAAATCTGTCCGGTATGGAAATGAAGAATCCGGTGATACCGGCAAGTGGTACCTTCGGTTATGGTATGGATTATCTGGACTTCTATGACGCCAATATCCTGGGGAGTTTCTCCATCAAGGGCACAACCCTGGATCCCCGGGAAGGAAACCAGATTCCCCGGATCTGTGAGTATGATTACGGGATGCTGAATTCTGTCGGTCTGCAGAATCCCGGCGCGCACGAAGTCGCGGAGAAGATCTTCCCGCAGATGAAACAGGTCTTTGACGGACAGGTGCTGGCGAACGTCAGCGGGTTCTCTGTGGAAGGCTATGCGGAATGTGCGCGTATCCTGGATCAGGAAGATGTCGTAGGTATCCTGGAACTGAATATCTCCTGCCCGAATGTACACGGCGGAGGAGCCAGCTTCGGCACGGATGTGAATACAGCCTGCGAAGTCCTGCGGGAAGTCAAGAAAGTCACGCGTAAACCGGTGTATGTCAAATGTACACCGCAGTGCCCGGATCTGGTAAAGATGTGTATTGCGTTGGAAGAGAACGGGGCAGATGGACTGGTATTGCTGAATACCTTCCTTGGAATCCGTCTGGATATCCGTACAGGCAAACCGATCATGAAGAACGTCACCGGCGGTGTCAGCGGTCCGGGAATATTCCCCCAGGCATTGTACAAGGTATACCAGGTATATCCGCATGTTCATATTCCGATCATCGGCTGCGGAGGAATCAGTAAAGCTTCCGATATTCTGGAAATGATGTATGCGGGTGCTTCTGCCGTAGAGATCGGTACCCTGAATCTTACCGATCCCATGCGGATGCCGGAAATCATAGAAGAGTTGAATGAACTATGCGATAATTTAGGTATCAAGGATATCAATGAAATCATCGGGAGGGCACATAGATGAAAGGTGAAGTAATCATTGCCTGTGATTTTCCAAACAGAGAAAAGACACTGGCTTTCCTGGATCAGTTCCGGGACAGAAAACCGTTTGTCAAAATCGGTATGGAACTGTTTTACGGCAGCGGTCCGCAGATCGTTAAGGAGATCAAGGACAGAGGACATAAGATCTTTCTGGATCTGAAACTGCATGATATTCCCAATACGGTATATAAAGCCATGAGTAATCTTGCAGAGATGGATGTGGATATGATCAACGTTCACGCGTCGGGTACGATCGAGATGATGGCAGCAGCCCGCAGAGCACTGGATGAAAAAGGATCCAAGGCGGTTCTCCTGGCAGTAACCCAGCTGACCAGCACCAGTGAACAGATGATGCATGAACAGTTGTGGATCGATCATACCATGGAGGAGACCGTCAGACACTACGCAAGAAACGCCCAAATTGCCGGATGTGACGGCGTTGTTTGTTCACCACTGGAAGTCAGAAGCGTACTGGAAGCCTGCGGGGAAGATTTCTATACTGTTACTCCCGGAATCCGTTTCGCGGATGATGCCAAGGGAGACCAGAAGAGAGTTACGACACCTGCGGATGCCTGCCGTCTGGGTTCATCCTACATCGTTGTGGGACGTTCGATTACGGCAGCGGCTGATCCTGTAGAAGCGTATCTGCGGGCATCCCGTGAATTTGAGAGAGGTACTGAAGAATGAAAAGAAAAATAGCGAAAGATCTTCTTGATGTCAAAGCGGTCTTTTTAAGGCCGAATGATCCCTTTACCTGGGCAAGCGGCATCAAATCACCGATTTACTGCGATAATCGTCTGACCCTGTCCTATCCAAGAGTACGTGAAGACGTGGAAAATGCTCTGGCAGCGATCATCCGTGAGAATTATCCGGAATGTGAAGCCGTTATGGGTACCAGTACTGCGGGTATTGCGCATGCGGCAATCGTTGCGACAATTCTTGATCTTCCGATGGGGTATGTACGTTCGAGCGCGAAAGATCACGGCCGGAACAACCAGATTGAAGGAAGAGTCGAGAAGGGAATGAAGGTCGTTGTTGTCGAAGACCTGATTTCCACTGCCGGAAGCGTATGCGAGGTTGTGGAAGCTCTTCGTGAAGTCGGCGCGGAAGTTCTCGGTATCGTTTCCATCTTTACGTACGGAATGAAAAAAGCACAGGATCGTCTCCAGGAATACAATGTGACCAATATCTCTGCTTCGGATTATGATACCCTGCTGGAAGTCGCTGCTGAAGAAAAGTATATCGACTCAGCAGTAATACCGAATCTGCTGGCTTTCCGTAATAATCCGTCAGATGAAAGCTGGATCGTAAAACAGTAACAGGTACAGATATGAAGAGTATACAGTTTGTGTTATCCCCGGCAGCCGGTAAGGTCCTGATCGCTAAGGGACTGGCATCGGACGAAAAGATCCGTCAGGCAGTAAACGAACATACGGTAGTGATCGTCAAGGGGACAACCAACGCATACCTCGCAGCCGAACTGCTGAAGAATATCGGTGAAGAATTTGACAAGCATGGATTCTTCCGCGGTGTGGTCAAGGATCCGCAGGTAAAACTGAATTACCCGGTACAGGAAAAAGATATCGTTATCCGTCAGGGAAAACTGTGTCCGGAGGATGATGTATATACCGTGGCGGAAGAACTCGGAGAAAATGATTATGCGTTTAAGGGAGCCAACGCGGTTGACTTGAAGACCAGAGAAGCTGGTGTTTTGATCGGTAATCCTACCTCCGGCACAATGGTACCTCTGATGGCTGCCGCAGTCGGACGCAGAGTGAAACTGATTCATCCTGTGGGTGTGGAGAAGCGTGTGGAGGAATCCATTCATTCCCTCGCGCGTTTGTGTAATAACACCGAAGGCACAGGTCTGCGCTTTTATCCTTCGGCAGGGCAGGCATACACGGAAATAGACGCATTAAAAGATCTCTTCGGTGTTGAAGCACATATTCTGTCTGCCGGCGGTGTGGGAGGATATGAAGGCTGTACGTACTTCCAGTGTACAGGAGAGGAAGAAGCGCTGGAAAAATGTCAGGCTCTGATCCGGGAGATCCAGTCAGAACCTGTATATGAACTCTAGTAACCCAGTTTCTTATCCACGACGTGTTCCATGGGTTCACCCTTGGCGTAGTGGACCAGGTTCTTATAAATCACCGATAATACACGGTTGTAGTTATTTCCGGATATATATCTGCCGGAAATATGCGGCGTGATATAGACATTGGGACAATTCCACAGAGGATGGTTCTTCGGCAGAGGTTCAGGATTCGTAACATCCAGGACAACACCGCGGAACCATTTTTCTTCTGCCAGTTTTACCAGGTCATCAGTAACGATTGCGGTACCTCTTCCGATATTCAGGAGAATCGCTCCGGGTTTCATCTTCCGCATGCGTTCTTCGTTGAACATTCCAATGGTTTCCGGTGTTTCCGGCATGGTGAGTGCGACAACATCACATTCCCCGATGATCGTATCGATTTCTTCGGTTGTATATAATCCGGCCAGATAATCCGGTTTCTCGTGAACAGTACGGCGTACACCGTAGCATTCCGCTCCAAGCGCATGCATACGCTGCAGATAGGCAGAACCGATACTTCCCATACCTACGGATAATACCTTGCAATCCGTGACCAGTTTGGCTTCACCGAGTTTCTCCCACTCATGATATTTCTGGTGGGTCAGGTAGACCGGCATCAGCTGCAGGATCGATAATGTATTGGCAGTCAGATATTCGGCGATGGCCGGTCCGTAAGCTCCGTAAGCGTTGGTCAGCAAGACACTCTCCGGTAACCAGGTAGCCCGGTTGGCACCGGCACTGAACAACTGTGCCCACTCCAGTTTCGGCATCTTCGCGGTATACTCCGGCAGGGGAACGCCAATCAGGATCTCTGCTTCGGCCAGTACTTCTTCCGGAATCTCACGGAAGTTTTTAAAGTATTGAAAATGATAGTCTTTCAGCTGGCTGAAATCGTTGACTGTGGACTCATTGACACGTCCGATCACTATTACATTTTTCATAAACTACACCTCATAATCAGTATATATGATGAATTCGGCAGATAAAAATGATATATTTTAAAATAGTAGGAATCTGCGAGGTGAGATTTATGCTTAAAAGTATAAAATGGTCTGCTCTGTTTCTTTCCGTGGTATATATCGTGGCGGGAGTGTGTTATTTTGTTTATCCCGAGTTAACACATAACTATATTTGTGAAGCTGTCGGCGGTGCCTGCGCAGCTGCGGGATTGATCCATATCATCAGCTACTTTGTGATGAATATACGCAGAGCTTTATTTGAGAATGATTTCGTGGAAGGCTCGGTAATGGTCCTCATCGGTATTCTGATTGCCTGGCAGAAGAATGCCTTCCTTCAGTTGATTCCTTCGATTCTTGCGGTTGCGATCGTCATCAGCGGTATTTCCAAGATCCAGGACGGTATTGATTCTGCGCGTCTTGGTCATCCGAGAAGATGGCTGGAACTGATTCTGGCATTGATCTGTATCGGTGTCGGTGTGGTTGTACTGATGAATGTGATCCGTGATGAAGCTTTGATGTTCAAGGTGATTGCCGGAGGTTTGATCTTCTCCGGCCTGACCGATCTGTATTCTTCCATCGCTTTATCCACGAAGATCCATGCGTTCTTCAAGGCAGAAAAAGAAGCAGAAGACGCTGCCAAGGCAGAAGAAGAAAGAAAATGGGCAGAACAGCAGAAACCTGAAGAAAAACCTGTTCTTCCGGAAGAGGAAGAAGAAATATCTCTGGTATTGCCGGACGATACGCCCAGACCCAGTGTCTTCGCGAATACTTTGATCGATCCGGAAGAGGAGAAACCGGAAGTGCCTGCAGAAACGGAAGCACCTCAGGAAACTGAGGTTCCTGCGGAAGAACCGGAAGTTGTGAAAGAAGAGGAAAAGAATGCATAATGACTTGTTTACCATCGGTCCGTTAACTGTTCATGGTTACGGACTGATGATTGCGATAGGGATCCTGGTTGGTATGGCCCTTGCGGATAAGCAGGCAAAGAAATACGGCCTGCGTCTGAATGACGTGGATAACATTGTCTATGTAGCCCTGGCAGCAGGATGGGCCTGCGCTAAGCTGACGTATATCCTGGTGGAATTCAAGGCATTCCTGGCCAATCCGGTATCTTTTATCAGTTCTTCGGGATGGGTAGTCTATGGTGGTCTGATTGGTGGCATCCTCGGTGCTTATCTCTACTGCAAGGCAAAGAAACTGGATTTCATGAGTTATTTTAACCTGATCATTCCGCAGGTGGCACTGGCCCAGGCATTCGGCAGAGTGGGGTGTTTCCTGGCAGGATGTTGTTACGGGATTGAGACAGACCTTCCCATCGGAGTGGTTTTCCCGCCAGAGTCTCTGGCAATTCCGGGAGTGAAGTTATTACCGACACAGTTATTCTCTGCGGCAGGGGATCTGTTGTTGTATATTATCCTGTTACGTATCTTCGAGAATGAGAAAACCAGGAACAGTACGGCTGCCTGTTATCTGATTTTTTACAGTGTGGGCAGATTTCTGATTGAGTTTTTACGCGGAGATATTGCCAGAGGTAGTATTGGTATTTTATCTACATCGCAATTTATTGCGTTATTTACTTGTGCGGCAGGAATACTTCTGTTTGTGACAACCCGTAAACAAAGGAGAGCTTAACATGAAAATAGGGATTGCCAACGATCATGCAGCAACAGAAATGAAGTTTGAAATTCTACAGTATCTGGAAAGCAAAGGTTATGAAGTAGTAAATTTCGGTACGGACAGCAATGAGAGTACGGATTACGCGATCTGGGGTAAGATGCTGGCAGATGCGGTAGTATCCGGTACAGTGGACAGGGGAATAGCCATCTGCGGCACCGGTCTGGGTATCGGCATTACCTGCAATAAGGTCAAAGGTATCCGTGCGGCAATCTGTTCGGAAAGCCTGAGTGCGCGTTATTCCCGTCTTCACAACAATAGTAATATCATCGCGTTCGGGGCGAGAATTATCGGTGTGGAGACCGCGAAGGAAATTGTCGATGAATTCCTGATTACGGAATTTGAAGGCGGCAGACATCAGCGCAGGGTAGACCAGATCAAAGCAGTTGAGGAACAAAACTTATAAGATGAAACAGACCAGGAATCTTCTGATTACTATCGCAGCACTATTACTCGTCCTGTACTGGATGCCTCTGACAACGGTGAATATAAACACGGATCAGGGCACATGGCGGGTTCCTTTAGGCATGCGCTATTCTTCTTCAGGAGATCACACATACATATTCACCGGACCACGAAGTACGTATTCCGTAGGAAAAGACGCAGAGAACGCGATACATTCCTATCCGGAGATGCAGTGTTACGGGAATACCTACTACTATGATCAGGAACATGATGTTTCCTATACCGGACATAGTGAACAGGGACAGCTGATGACTGAACTGACCTATCACTACGAGAACGGGAATACCTGCCTGGGCTGGACGGTAGATGATGAGATTGCCTGGCCGTTCGGTGATCTTCAGGATGTGGATGTCACAAAGGAACAGGCGATGGAAAACGACTGGTTTGTGATTGAGAACGGGATTGCCCAGAATATGTGGATCTACAATGATTTCTCACGAATGGTAAAACAGGGTGTGCTGTGTTATCTGCGTACGATGATCATTGAGGGTACCAACGTGAAGTATATTGATATCCAGGTCCTGGAAGAGACAGGCTACCGTGTTCTGACCAAAGAGAACGGAAAAGTCAGTGAACAGACCTATCGCAGATTTTCCGATCAGGAAGAGAATGGTGTAAAGGAAGTTAACGTCTATCTGTACGGTACTGCGGACGAAGCCCCGGTTTTGTTATTTGAAGTCAAACAATAGTGATATATTCCGGAACAGACAACCGGTATGATTATTTTAGGGACCGATATGTTGAAGTATATTCTCAAGCGCATTTTGATGATGATCCCGGTGATATTGATGGTCATCCTGGTTGTTTTTCTTATGCTTAATTCTGTATCTTTCGGACGTGGTTTACATATTCATGTATTCCAGGGTGATCTTCTCGACAGTGTTTTCCGTTTCCTGCATATCGGCGATAACTGGCTTGGACAGTATCTGCGGTATTCCTATAATGTCTTTACCAAGTTTGACCTTGGCCTTGCCAGTGAAACCAACTGGAAGGTATCTTTTGAAGTATCCGGCAGGATCATCTATACTCTGCGTCTGACAGTCTATGGTCTTCTGGCTGTGATTCTGATTGGTGTTCCTCTGGGTATCGTTTCCGCAATTCATGTCAACAAGTGGCAGGACAGGGTGATCTCTGTACTATCACTGTTTTTCTCTTCGATTCCGAATTATTGTCTGGCAACCTTCCTGGTATTTATTTTCTCACTCTGGCTGGAGATTCTTCCTCCTATGGGGATTACGTCCTGGGTTTCGTATATTCTTCCGGTTGCGGTTATCTCCATGGAAGGAATAGCCCAGACCGTGCGGATGACCAGGTCGATTGTCCTGGAGACTTTGGACAAGCAGTTTGTGACCGCTTTACGTTCCAAGGGGATATCCGAAAGAAATACAATCTATAAACATGTGCTTCGAAATAGTCTGGTTCCGATCGTTTCCTTGCTAAGCCAGATTGCCACAAAGGTATTGTGCGGTACGATCATCGTGGAGACATTCTTTTCCATTCCGGGGATTGGTCAGTACCTGATCGCAGCAGTAAGACAACGTAGTTATGCGAGAATTCTCGGTTCCAGTGTGATGATCGCGGCACTTCTCATGATCATTGATATCATCGCAGATGTACTGTACCTGGTGATCAATCCGGCAGTACGTGCCAATGTATTAAACTCTTCAGGAAAGCAGGCAAAAACCAATGCGTGAACAAGCTGTCTGGAAAAGAAAGATAAAACAGTTTTTCCGTAATCCGCTGACGGTGATTGCTTTTCTGTTGTTTGTTTTCATCGTTGTTATCTGTCTGTGTGCTCCGCTTCTGGCGCAGGATAACTACAACGCAGTCAATGTTTATCAGGGTCTTCAGCCGCCCTCTGCCGCTCATTTTTTCGGTACGGATAATCTTGGGCGGGATATGTTCTCCCGGGTACTGTATGCCGGAAGAATTACCCTGGGTTACTCACTGATTGCGACTTTGATTGCGGTGATCAGCGGTACGGTGCTTGGCGTCATTTCCGGGTATTTCGGCGGAACTGTTGACGCGGTGATCATGCGTATAACTGAAATCCTGTCAGCGATTCCGTATTTCCTGCTGGTCATTGTATTTGAAATCATGCTTGGATTCGGACAGGGGAATTTCAAGTATGCGATGGGTGTTGCGGCGGCGCCGGCGATCATTCATATGGTGCGGGCAGAAACGCTCAGTGTAATGAGTAATGAGTTTATCGAAGCTGCCAAGGCTCTGGGCTTTTCCGATATTGTGATCATTCTCCGTCATGTGTTGAACAATATCCTGAATAGTCTGATTCTTCATACAACCAGTACATATTCGGATGCCATGCTTACCTGCAGTGTTTTAGGCTATCTTGGTATTGGGTTTCAGCCGCCTCAGGCGGACTGGGGTACTCTGGTCGCCAGTGGTTATAGTGCTTTGCGTGTGAATCCGCACCTGGCATTGATTCCCTGTGGTTTGATCATGATCTGTGTATTGTCAGTCAATCTGATCGGCAATGGTCTGCGGGATACACTGGAAGGAGATAAATCATGAGTGATGTTCTTCTGAACGTACAAGATCTGCGGATCTCCATTCCCACCACACATGGCCTGGTTCACGCAGTCAACGGAATCAGCTATGAGGTCATGCGCGGGGAGATCATGGGAATCATCGGTGAATCCGGCAGCGGGAAGAGTGTAAGTTCCTATGCGGTCATGCACCTGCTTCCGGAGAATTTCATCGTGGAGAGCGGAAAGGTATTCCTTGACGGGGAAGAGCTGCTGCACAAATCCAATGCGGAGATGCAGGCGTACCGGGGAAAGAAGATCAGTATGATCTTTCAGGATCCTTTATCCTGCCTGGATCCGGTCTATACGATCGGATATCAACTTACGGAAACGATCCTTGCCCATGAAAACATCAGTAAAAAAGAAGCACAAACCCGGGCCAAGGAAATGCTGCACGCCGTAGGTCTGCGCGATGTTGACCGTCTGATGAACCAGTATTCTTTTGAAATCTCCGGAGGTATGCGGCAGAGAGTGATGATTGCGATTGCCTTGGTTTGTTCTCCGAAACTGTTGATTGCGGATGAACCGACTACCGCTCTGGATGTGACGATTCAGGACCAGATCCTCCGTCTGCTCAGAAAACTATCGGAAGAGAACCGGATGACGATGATCTTCATCACCCATAACTTCAATGTCGCGGCACAGATTTGTGACCGGGTATCTGTCATGTACGGCGGACATATCATGGAACAGGGACCGATTGCGGATGTCTTCGCCAATCCTGCGCATCCCTATACACAGGCGATCCTGAATGCCATGCCGAAGATGAATACTTCACCGGAAGAAAGACTGACGCCGATTCCGGGAGAACCGATCAATCCCGTACATATGCCTGCCGGATGTCCGTTCCATCCCCGGTGCAGTCTGGCACGGAAGATCTGTAAGGAAGAATTCCCCGCGGAAACAATCATTTCAGATAAACATTTTGCGTATTGTCACAGACTTGAGGAGACCGCTGATGAGTAAAGAATTATTATTGAAAACCGAAGGTCTGACCAAGAAGTTTGTCAGCGGAAACCGGAAGAACAGACATGAAGTTATTGCTGTCGATCATGTGGATCTGGAGATTGGCAGAGGAGAAACGATAGGTCTTGTAGGGGAATCCGGCTGTGGTAAGACAACGCTGGGAAGAGTGATTCTGCGCCTGATAGAGCCTGACAGCGGGAAGATTTATTTCCGTGGTGAAGATATCACCAGAGTCAATATGCGTCCATACAGACGTAAGATGCAGATCATCTTTCAGAATCCCTCAGGATCTCTTGATCCCCGGATGAAAGTCAGTGACCTGATTGGTGAAGGAATCGAAGCCGGAGGAAGTTATACCAGGGCAGAAAAAGAAGAACGTCTGCACTATCTCATGGAACGTGTGGGATTCATCCCGGAGATGGCTTCCCGTTATCCTTCAGAATTATCCGGAGGTCAGCAACAGCGTGTGGGGATTGCCCGTGCTTTAGCTGTTAATCCGGAGTTTATTGTCTGTGATGAACCGGTATCTTCTCTGGATGTATCGTACCAGGCACAGATCATCAACCTTCTGAAAGATCTGCGGGAAGAACTGGGCCTTACCTATTTGTTTATCTCTCATGATTTTTCGGTTGTCAGGAATATTTCTGACCGGGTGGCTGTCATGTACCTGGGAAAGATCGTGGAACTGGGTACAGGGACAGAGATCACGGATCATCCCGCGCATCCGTATAGTCAGTTGTTAATTTCCGCCATACCGTCCATGGAAAGAAACGAAAGACCTGTAAGCTCTGAACAGATGATCTTTGATAAACCACCCACCGGCTGCCGGTTCCGTTATCGCTGTCCCCGCGCACAGGAAATCTGTGAACAGGAAGAACCAGCATTGACGCAGAGAAGCGGAGATCATTACTGCGCATGTCATTTTGAGTAAATACAGTACTTGGTATTATCACAGAAATACAAAACAAGATCATAAATAGACAGGTAAACATATATCAATAGTGCACAAATAGTGCACTTTTTTCTTGTGAATCGAGCGTAACAAAATATGCCGGAACAAACAAAAACTCTCAGAACCGGCTTAGTTATGCGGTTTCTGAGAGTTTCTTTCATGGTCGGAATGACAGGATTTGAACCTGCGACCCCTTCGTCCCTAACGAAGTGCGCTACCAAGCTGCGCTACATTCCGTCAACGTATATATTTTAATGGACGTTGATAGTTAAAACAAGTCTAAATTCTTATATAATAAAAATATAAAGAAAGCCGGACTGCCGGATGGGATATCAACTTATATGACAAATACGGATAAACCGATAAATTATGATATCTATATCGTATCCGCAAAGAATGATGCGGTGATTGCGGAGGAACTGGCCTCAAGCATACGCCAGTATAAACTCCCCAGAGATGTAGTCCTTCCGGATTCCTCCCTGGATTACCGCAGGATCTTCACGGATACAGAAGAAAACGCTATGGATGACCAGACACGTGAACTACTGGATCATAGTGTGTTTCTTATTGTCTTGTGTTCTCCTGACGCCAAGGATAATCCTTCTCTAAATAAAAAACTGGAGTATTTCCGGGAACTCCGGCACAACCAGAATATCGTTGCGGTCATCGTACGTGGTGAACCCGCAGAAGCTTTCCCGGAGAGTTTTATTGAAAAGAAGTCTGAACTCCATATTCTTCCGGATATGACGGTCGTGGAAAGAGAAGAGACAATTGAACCGATTGCGGCTGATCTGCGTGCAGATAATAAAAAAAGATATAAACAGCTTATGAGGTATGAAACCCTGCGTATCATCGCCTCTGTACTGAATCTGCATCCGGATGATCTTGAACAGAGACACCGCAGCCGTACACGAAAAGCGATGTTTACGCTGCTGTCTGTCGTTGCGGCAGTATGTCTGCTGGCTTCGGGAATTTTCCTGTATCTTGGAAATATCGCTGCCCGTGAAGGGAATATTGCGGCCCAACAGATCCAGCTGAATACAGAGATCGTAGAGCGTACCTTGAATGAACTTCCGGAATTGTTTGCGGATGAACCGGAAGCTTTATCGTACATTCGGGAAACGACAGAGAAAGTAAAAGAAGAGTTAAGTAAGATCGATATCAATGTCGATGCGGAAACGGATGGGCAGTGAGTATGGATTACAAGTATGATGTTTTCTTCAGTTATCGTCATAAGCCTCTGGATAGCCAGCTGACCCAGACAGTCTTTAACATGCTTGAAAGCTATCGCCTTCCTGAATCTCTGCGCAAACAGGGATATACCGATATACAGCGTGCTTTCCGTGATACCGAAGAACTACCGGTAAGCCGTATTCTTACCAACACCATAGATGAAGCCCTTCGTTCTACGAATTGTCTGGTTGTTGTCTGTTCTACGGATACACCGTCTTCGGAGTGGGTAGACCGCGAAGTGATGGAGTTTATAGAACTGGACAGGGCAGATAAGATCTATCCGTTACTGATTACAGGGGATATGGATAGTTCTTTCCCTCCGACACTGAAAAGTGTTCCGGGAATTATGGACCGTGTCATGGATCTGCGTAATGAATCCAATGATATCCGGCAGATGGTAAAGAAGGCAGAAACCGAGATATTGAAAGTCATCGCGGGTGTAACCGGATGTCCGGAAAATGAACTGAGAAGGGAACATACACTTCGTAAGAACCGTAGATTTACCACGCGTGTGGGTATTACGGCAGCGGTGCTGGTTCTGATTGCGGCAGTCAGTCTGACCTTGATGAATATGGCAAGAAACTATCGTGAAGTATCCCGTCAGCGTGAAGAGGTATCGATGAATATCCTGCGGGAACTGACGTATGATCTTCCGAATCATCTGACCAATGTACCTGGCGCGTATTCCCGGATTGCGGGTATACTGAAGAGAAATACCGAAGAGATCAACGAGATTCTTAAGCTTTCCACGGATAGAAACAAAGCGATTTATGAAATTGCGTCAAATTATGAAAAGCTGGCTAATGCCGGCAGTGTTCTGGGAAATTATGAAGATTCTCTGAGTGCGGAAGAAATGGCTGTTGGGTATATAAAAATACTGGTGGAGGAAAAGTATCCGGACAGTGCGCAGATACTTGCGTCTGCCTACAACAACAGGGGAAATATTCATCATGCGGCAGGGAAGTACACCGAAGCTGCAGGAGACTACGACAGAGCGATTTCTGCCATGGAAGATATCCAGGACGCAGATTTATCCATCCTGGCAAGAATGGCCGGAAATGCGGCCGCAAACGCTGTCAGTAACGGCGATACCAAAGCCGAAGAATACTTCCGGTACGCGCTGGAACTGTTAAAGGAAACTCCCGATGAAAATACCCGGAAGACGAAAGCGCAGCTCCTGGATAACTATGGTGTATATCTATACAGGGGCGGCAGATATAAAGACGCGGAAGAACAACTCCGCCAGGCATGTACAGAATATGAATCGCTGAGAGAGACTAACGATTCTCTTCAGGTACTTGCGGATCATCTTCGCGCAATGTCTTCCTTGGCTTCCTGTCTGATGGATTCCGGTAATTTTGAAGAAGCTGAACGTACATTCCTGCAGGCTACCGAAACTGCGGAAAAACTGGCAGAAGATGAAGAGAACCTCACATACGCACTCATCTGCGGTGAGCTTTATAATAACTACGGTCTATGCCTGAATATCCAGGGACAGTACGAACAGGCAGATCCTCTGTACCAGAAAGCGGCAGAATCATACCGGAAAGTCTATGAAAAGACGAAATCATCCTCAGATGCGGCATTATACGCCACAGCACTGCTGAATACCGGAGAGAATGCGTTCAAATCCGGAGATTATAAAAAATCCGAAGAGTATTTCCAATCCGGATTATCTATCTATACATCGGTGTATGATCAGCTTGGTGTATACGATCAATCCCAGTACCAGGCATGGCGGTCTTACGATCTTCTGATCCACAAGAGAAATCCCGAAGAAGCGATGCAGGCCGCACTGCAGGCATGTGAACTACAGCCCAACAGCGTACTGGCAAATCTGAATCTTGCGTATGCGTATCTCTATGCTGGATACAGAGAAGAATGTGACCGGTTGTTTGGCATTCTGGCAGGACTTGGCGAAGGCCAGAGAGAAACAATACGCAGAGACCTGGAAGCCCAGATGAAAGCCGGTCTTTCTCCGGACCACATACCGGAAGTATTGGAAATGATCAGAAACTGATATCCGTTCAGAGAATCAATGAGATTTTCTGAATTTAGAGACCAGCGTAACGATCAAGAAAAACAATGCTGTACCGACCGCAAGCATCAAAATAAACTGTACAGGACTGAAACGAAGATTGTGGGAAGTAGTACTGTCCGGAGTCATACCGTAGATATGGGAAGCAATCCATCCGAATCCATATTCGATCGTGATCTCTCCTCCGTACATCTTCAGGGACCACAGGAGATACTTGCCGGAAAGAAAAGCACGGTAATTGACAAAAGTACCGATCAGGCAGACAGCCAGAGATAAGAAGAAAGATATCAACACGTTTTTATTCATCATACTCACCAATTCAGTATGTATATTATAACACTGATTGATACAACCGCTCTGTATACAGAGACCAGAAAGGGGAATACCAATGGAATTTCAGGGAAAGAGAATACTGATCATGGGATTCGCAAGATCCGGAAAGGCTGCGCTTCAGTTATTACTGAAACTAGGCGCGGAAGATATTGTCATCACGGATCTGAAGCCGGTGCCGGAAGACTATCTTTCTGATACGGTGAAATATCACCCCCAGACAGAAGAACTATTTGATGAAGACTTTGATCTTGTGATCAAGAATCCGGGTGTTCCTCACATCAGTCCCCTGGTCAGAAAACTGCGTGACAGCAATATTCCTGTAATTACAGAAATCGAACTGGCATATCAGACAGCCAAACCGCAGCACTATATCGCAATTACCGGAACCAACGGCAAGACAACGACGACGACGCTCGTCTATGAGTTCCTCAAACAACACTATGGTGATAAAGCCCTGGTTGGCGGGAATATCGGTATCCCTCTATGTGAACTTGTACTGGAACATGATCTGTTGGAACAGGAAGGGTATTATATTGCCCTGGAGATCAGCCAGGCACAGCTGGTGGACATCGAGCAGTTCCGCCCGGAAGTGGCTGCCATCATGAATCTTACCCCGGACCATGTGGATGTGATGGGAAGTCTGGAAACGTATTACTGGTCAAAAACCCTGGTATACAAGAACATGAAAGAAGGGGATACGTTCATCCTGAACGCAGACGATGAGAATCTGAAGGTATATACCGAGAAGTATCCGGTACAATGCAAGGTTAAGTCCATATCTCTGGAACGTACGGATACTGATGGATACCTGAAAGATGGCTGGATGATCATCGATAACCAGCAAGTTCTGGAAATCTCCAGAATACAGATTCCCGGCATGCATAATCTGCAGAATATGATCGTTGCGGTCAGCGCATGTATGGCTGTCGGTGTTACAGCGGAAGAGATCCGTGAAGCTGCCTATGCTTTCCAGGGCGTTGAACACCGGATCGAATTTGTCCGTGAACTGGATGGTGTAAAATACTACAACGATTCCAAGGGAACCAATACCGATGCGACAATCACGGCACTGAAAGCTTTTGACCACGGCGTGATCTTATTGGTCGGAGGCTTTGAAAAGAATCTCTCCATGGATGAAATGAAGAAGTATCTGGGATGCGTCAAGCAGGTGATTGGTTACGGAAAAGCCGGTCCCAGAATTGCCGGAGATCTGGTTGGTGAAAAAGCCATCATTACCGAAGATCTTGTACAGGCTGTTCACGAAGCACGGAAGATTGCGGTGGCAGGGGATACCGTACTGCTTTCACCGACAACTTCTTCGTTTGATCAGTATTCCGGATTTGAAGAAAGAGGAAGACACTTCAAGACAATTGTCCGGGGACTGGAATAGTACCGCAGGAAAGAACAGAAAAAAGCCACAATCACATTGACTGAACTAGTCAACGAAAAGTAGACAGTTCTAAAAAGTCAGGTGGAAGCCCTGGGAGAGTGTAAACTCCGCAGGGCTTTTATAGTTGAGCTTATACATCGGTCTTTCATAGTTGTAATAATGGACATAGAAGCGTATAAAG
>JAFWFE010000062.1 GCA_017512555.1 Solobacterium sp.
AATCACAGCGCCGATATTATGTATAGAAGTTGTTTTCATGATTCCGGCACTGCTGATCGCACAGGTAAATCATGATCAGAATGTCGTGATGGCATTTACCAGGACCATGATTATTACTCTGGCTATTGCGGGATGCCTGGGACTGGCAACGAGAAATGCCAGAAAGGGTTTCTACGCAAGAGAAGGTCTTGTGACAACGGGACTGGTATGGATCGTCATGTCTGTATTGGGGTGCCTTCCGTTCTATTTCTCGGGGGAGATACCATCGTTTGTGGACAGCCTTTTTGAGACAATCTCCGGCTTTACGACTACCGGTTCCAGTATTCTGACCGATGTTGAAAAGATGTCCCGGGGATTGTTGTACTGGCGCAGTTTTACGCACTGGGTCGGCGGTATGGGCGTGCTGGTCTTCCTGCTGGCGATCGTTCCTCTGAGCGGGAAGAACGAGGGTTATACCCTGCATATTCTCCGTGCCGAAAGTCCCGGACCATCCGTAGGCAAGCTGGTGCCGAGAATGCGTCAGACAGCGATGATCCTGTACATGTTGTATGTGATCCTGACCGTGCTGGATGTGCTCTTCCTGTGTGCCGGGGGAATGCCTCTGTTTGAAGCGGTATGTACGGCTTACGGTACGGCAGGTACCGGAGGTTTCGGTGTCAAGGGCGATTCCATTGCGGGTTACAGCCCGTATCTGCAGAATGTTACTACTGTATTCATGTTACTGTTCGGGGTGAACTTCAGCTGTTATTATCTTTTACTACTTAAGCGTGTCAAAGATGTCCTGCATGATGAAGAACTGAGAACGTATGTCGGTATAGTCCTGGTCAGTGCGATCCTCATCGCCATCAATATCCGCGGTTTATACACTACTCTTGGTGAAACGCTGCGCCTGGCATTCTTCCAGGTTGCCACGATTATCACCACGACCGGATTTGCAACAGCAGACTTCAACCAATGGCCGGCATTATCCAAAACGATCATGGTACTGCTGATGTTCTGCGGTGCCTGTGCAGGCAGTACAGGCGGCGGTATCAAAGTCGCAAGATTGATCCTGTTAGTCAAGAACTTCCGCAGGAATATGAACCAGAATCTTCATCCTACGCAAGTGACTACGATTCGTATGAATGGTCAGAAAGTAGATGAAAAGATCGTCAGTAACGTCAGTGCTTATCTGATTGGTTATATGGGAATTATCGTTGTCAGCTTCCTGCTGGTATCTCTGGATAACTTCTCTCTGGAAACGAATCTGACGGCTGTCATCGCCACCTTCAACAATATCGGACCAGGTCTGGATATGATCGGACCTACAGGTAATTTCTCCGCGTTCAGTGATCTTTCCAAGCTTGTATTAAGCTTTGATATGCTTGCCGGACGTCTGGAGATCTTCCCGATCGTGATCCTCTTATCCAGAAGTGTCTGGAAGAAATAAGGAAAGGAACTATATCATGGCATTAATTCATCTTAATTTTGAAAGCCGCTGTCTTTTCAGCAATACCGATGTGAATATCATCCTCCCGGATATGCCAAGGGAGACAGATCCGGTATCTTTCTATCGTTCCGGTAAGAAGTACAAGGTATTATGGCTGTTACACGGTACTGTCGGTGATTATTCAGACTGGCTGCGGAAGAGCAGTGTGGAATTGTATGCCTGTGAGAAAGATCTCGTTGTCGTGATGCCTTCCGCACTGAATTCGGATTATGTGGACTGGGACAACTTCGCGTTGGGATATCATATGTATTCCTATCTTACGGAAGAACTGATGCCTCTGATGTACGGCTGGTTACCGGTCAGTGACAAGCGTGAGGACAACTTCATCGCCGGTCTGTCCATGGGCGGTGCAGGCGCATCCCTGTACGCATTTAATCATCCGGATAAATTTGCCGGAGTGTATATCATGTCTGCCAGTCCCAGACACTACAAAGAGGATATTACAGACAGTAAGGGATTTAACTTCCGGGCGAAGAATGTGATTGCGAATGCCGGAGGCTTCAAGGCTTTTACAAAGTCCTACCAGAATACCTGGGAAGTCTTGAGGAAACAGGTAAAGAAGGGTGTGGAACTGCCGAGAATCATCGCAGCCTGCGGTACCGCAGACCCTCTGGTATACAAGAACTTCAAGGAATTCGAGAAGTACACAAAGAGATTGAAAATCGACGCGGAGTTTATCGAGATTGAGGGTTATTCCCACGAGTGGAGATTCTGGGATATCTGTGTACAGGATGCGATAAACAAGTTCGTGCCTTCGGAAGAAACAGCAGGGAATGCGTTCTGACAATCTGCCGCGAACACGTAAGAGTCCAAAATAGAAGGAGAGATTGAAAATGAGAGTGATCAGTACTGTAAACGCACCGGCCGCAATCGGTCCTTATTCCCAGGGTTATGTCACAGAAACTCTGGTATTCTGTTCCGGACAGATTCCTGTAAATCCGACAGATGGTTCCATACCCGCAACGATTGAAGAACAGGCTGAACAGTCCTGCAAGAATGTTCAGGCAGTCATTGAGGCCGGCGGTGTATCCATGGGAAAGGTTGTCAAGACAACCTGCTTCCTGGCAGATATGGGTGATTTTGCGGCATTTAACGCTGTCTATGAGAAATACTTTGTCAGCAGACCGGCACGCAGCTGTGTGGCAGTGAAAGACCTTCCCAAAGGCGTTCTCTGCGAAATTGAAGCGATTGCCGAGATTTAGTCACAGATATAAGCATATGTTATTAGGCAGAAGAGAAATCTTCTGTCTTTTTTTACGGAGTACTTTACTTCTTATAGTACTGATTGTATAATGAGAATAGTTCTCAATAAGCAAGCTATGAATAATCGTCAGACACGTCAAAAAGAAGCGATCCTGTCAGTGATCCGGGGTGTTGGTGTACACCTGAGCGCAGAAGAAATCTACGATCAGGTACAGCAGAAAGAACCCGGAATCGGTCTGGCTACGGTCTACCGTAATCTGAAAACCCTCTGTGACCAGCAGATGATACAGAAAGTCACAGTGGATGGTTACAGTTTTTATGACGGGTGCAGCGATCCTCATGATCACTTCATCTGTGATCTATGCGGAAAGATCAGCGATATTCCGTGCTTTGAACACAGGGAACTGGACGTATTTATAACCAAACAGGTTTCCGGAAAGGTAACGAGACGCATCTCTGTTTATTTCGGAATCTGCGAGGACTGTCTCAGGGAAAGAGACAGGAAGATAACATCATAATTCGAAAGGAGAAAATAGAGGATGAAGTATAGATGTTTGATTTGCGGTCATATTTATGATGAAGAAAAAGAAGGTGTAAAATTTGCGGATTTGCCGGCAGACTGGAAGTGCCCGACATGTAAGCAGCCGAAAGAAAAATTCGTACCTGTAGAAGAAGGTTTATCCTGGGCAGCAGAACATGTTCTTGGTGTTGCCAAGGGTGTCAGCCCGGATATCATCAGCGACCTCCGCGCAAACTTTGAGGGAGAATGCTCCGAAGTCGGTATGTATCTGGCAATGGCACGTGTAGCATACAGAGAAGGATATCCGGAAGTTGGTTCCTACTATGAAAAAGCAGCGTTTGAAGAAGCAGAACACGCCGCAAAATTCGCGGAACTGCTCGGTGAAGTACTCACAGACTCCACAAAGAGAAACCTGGAAATGCGTGTAGAAGCTGAAAACGGCGCTACTGCAGGTAAGACAGACCTGGCAAAACGTGCGAAGGAACAGGGTCTTGACGCTATCCATGATACCGTTCATGAAATGGCAAGAGACGAAGCCAGACACGGCAAAGCCTTCAAGGGACTGTTAGATCGTTACTTCGGCAAATAAGAGGTAATCTCTGTGATGCAATGGATCAAGGCATTGATCACGAAACTGCGCCGTCAGGATACCTCCGGGGATAATGATGTACGCAGGAAGCCGGATGCCGAAATCAATGAGGCACTGAGAAATGCCAGAGATCAATCCTGGAACAACGCAGGAGATGCCAGACGCAATCATCCTGGGTCAAACGCAGGACGTCTGTAATACAGATCAGACAGGGGAAACCCTGTCTTTTCTGTTAATGTTTGTGAAAAAACACGGGAATTGTAGAAATCTATCTGTACTTTTGGTATAAATACTCTGATGAGTAATGATGGATTTGAATTTCAGAATACAGATGATCTTCGTACAGATGAGTTTTATCTTCAGCTGGTGAAGACAGTGAACGCGCAGCCGGAGATCGAATGGGTCCCTGCCTATGTTTTTCATCTGTGTCTGCCGGATGATACGGTGATCGGAAAGTGTGATCTGCGGGTCGGCTTCAACGATAAGATCTACTACGACGGGAATATCGGGTATCGTATTGACCGTCCGTACCGTGGCCATCATTACGCGTTAAAAGCCTGTCAGTTACTATTTAAGCTGGCACGCAGACACCACATGCATGATGTCTATATTACCTGTACACCGGATAACGACGCCTCTGCCAGAACCATAGAACTGGCGGGAGGAAAATACCTGGAAACGGCCAGGATCCCGGAAGATAACGAAATGTACCTGGAAGGGAAGAGACAAGTGAAGATCTATCGGGTAGATCTGTAAGAATAAAGCCATGGTTGTCTGAACTAGTCAACGAAAAGTAGACAGTTCTAAAAAGTCAGGTGGAAGCCCTGGGAGAGTGTAAACTCCGCAGGGCTTTTATAGTTGAGCTTATACATCGGTCTTTCATAGTTGTAATAATGGACATAGAAGCGTATAAAG
>JAFWFE010000063.1 GCA_017512555.1 Solobacterium sp.
CTGACGTTTTCCGTCCGGAGTCATCAGAATATCCTGTTTAAATTCACACACGGTCTTGCCGGCAGGAATCTCTGAATCCTGATCACCGAGAGTAAAGAAGATGGCTTCTTCCTGTTCCGGTTTCCGGGTCATGTTCGCATCCTCTTTTTCAAAGCGTCTGCCCATGGATTTTACGGCGTGCATCTTTTTCTTCAGGTTTGCGGCAGTGTGAGGATCCTGGCGGGTGATCACAGCCTGGGCATGTTCCACACTCTGCATGATCCGTCTGTACTTTTCGTCCCGTATCCTCTTCTGGCGGAGATCACTCTGTGCCTGCTGTTCCTGCCGGGCGAATTGATCAGCACGGTACTTCATATAGTTCTCGTAAGTGTCATGGACAACGGTATACCGGGACTTCTGCTTTTTCATGACTTGTTCAAGATGAATGATCATGTTTGCGGTATTCTCGATCAGGGTTTCATCGTGAGAGATATACAGGACGATATGTTTCTGTCCGCGGATGAATTCTTCCAGAAATTCCAGAGTCTCGATATCTAGGTCATTGGAGGGTTCATCCAGTAATAATACCGTAGGTTCACACATCAGAAGACGCATTAACTGGGCTTTGATCTTCTCTCCTCCGGAGAGACTTCCCAGGATTTGTTCACGGAAGAAGAAGTCAATGTCTGTATGGAAATCCAAAGCCAGCCGGGATAATTCCCGGGGATTCTTCTCTAGGAACGCAGGTTCTTCGGAAAAGAAAGCGTGGAGGGTCTTTCCGGCATCATCGGGAGGCAGTTCCTGAGGCAGATATGCAAGTCTTTCCCTACCGGTGATCCTCTCTCCCTCCGCATCCGCATAGCTTTCAATCAAGCAGGGGTCATAGATCCATTTCATCAGAGTTGACTTACCGTTTCCTTCTTCACCGATGATCACGGCTTTATCTCCGTCATTCAGGGTAACAGAAAAGTCTTCCAGCAGGATACGCAGGTCTTTGCGGTGAATGATCTTCAGGTTCCGGATCTGTAACATCAACCCGATTATATCACAGGAAGATTCTTTCTTTTTCCGGACCGGGGAATTACTATATAATAGGTTAGAAAAGGAGATTTTATATATGAGTAAACCTGTAGTACTGGTTGTCATGGATGGTGTCGGATGGACACAGAAAGATAAGGGAAATGCTGTATTGCATGCGTATAAACCACAGTTGGATGAATTGATGACGGAGTGGCCGCACACAACGATCAAAGCTTCGGGGACAGCCGTAGGCCTGCCTTCCGATGATGATATGGGTAACTCGGAAGTAGGTCATAACGCGTTAGGATGCGGACAGATCTATTCCCAGGGTGCGAAGCTGGTCAATGAATCCATCGAGAGCGGTAAGATCTACGAGTCTTCCGCATGGCAGGATGCCGTAAAGTTTGTTAAGGATCATAACGGTAAGTTACACTTTATCGGTTTATTATCTGACGGTAATGTACATTCCAATATCTCTCACCTGATTGCCATGTTGAAGCAGAGCAAGGCTGAAGGTTTAAAGGAAGCACGTGTACATATCCTGTTAGACGGACGTGATGTGCCGGAGACCAGCGCCCTGCAGTATGTGGATCAGCTGGAGGAAGTACTTGCGGAACTGAATGATGAGAATTACCACGCCTGCATCGCTTCCGGCGGCGGACGTATGGTCATCACAATGGATCGTTATGAAGCAGACTGGTCCATGGTGGAACAGGGATGGCATATCCATGTCATGGGTGACGGAAGACAGTTCGCTTCCGCGAAAGAAGCGATTGAAACATTACGCGCAGAGGGTGGTTATACCGACCAGTTCCTGCCGGGATTCGTGATTGCGAAAGACGGTGTACCTGCCGGAACGATCGATGACGGTGATTCTGTACTGCTGTATAACTTCCGTGGTGACCGTGCGGTGGAATTATCCAAGGCATTTGACTATATGAACAGCGGTTTCAGCGCCTTTGACCAGGTGAAGAAGCCGGACGTATACTACGCAGGCATGTTACAGTATGACGGAGATCTGAAGCTTCCGGAACACTTCCTGGTGGAACCTCCGCACATTGAACATACGCTGAGTGAATTCCTGGTCAACCACAATGTGAAGAGCTTCGCCTGCTCTGAAACACAGAAATTCGGACATGTGACATACTTCTGGAACGGTAACCGCTCTGAGAAGTTCTCCGATGAACTGGAGACCTGGGTAGAAGTTCCTTCCGATATTATCCCGTTTGAGAAGAAACCGTGGATGAAAGCTACAGAAATCACCGACCTGATGGTAGAGGCAATCGAATCAGGTAAGTATCAGTTCCTGAGATGTAACTACCCCAATGGTGACATGGTAGGTCATACCGGAAACTATGAAGCCACAATGATCGGTGTACAGAGCGTAGACCTGATGTTACGGAGAATCATGGATGCCTGCAAGAAGATGGATTATGTCTTACTGGTAACTGCAGACCATGGTAACTCCGATGAGATGTATGACAAGGGTGTTAACCCGGATGGTTCACCTAAGCCCAAGACCAGTCATTCCCTCGCAAGAGTACCGTTTGCGGTCTATAACGGACCGGAAGGCACAGAAGTTAAGGATCTGGAAGATCTGGGATTGGCGAATGTTGCGGCTACAGTCGTAAAACTGCTGGGCTATGAACCTCCGAAGGAATGGTTGGAATCCATCACAAAGTAATAATATTCAGAGAAGTATAAATATGGCCGGAGAGCGTAAAAGCTGACCGGTCTTTTCACATCAGGAGGATAGGTTATGGTAAGAAAGATGCCGCCGCTAGAGAAAGTGTATGAGGCTTTCTCCGCAATCGGAGATGAAAGAATACATGTAGAAGATAATGCGTACATGGTATTTTCTTCGGATAAGTCAAAGTACTATACCGTTACAGAAAAGGATAATGTCTACCGCAGTGATGATAATGCGACATACTGGCAGGGATATCCGGGATATCCTGTGATTGCGGTACTGATCCTGCAGGGGAAACTTCCGTACAACCGTGAGGTATGCGAAGAAATGAAAGGTATTCCCTGGAAAGTACTGAATGATAAGTATCAGCGTGATTACGCGGCTGCGGCAGAGGAAGCTTTACAGGGTCTTGGTACAGATACACAGAAGATCCGGGAAGAAGCGCAGAAGGTGTATGATGCCTTGCAGGTACTGGATATTGAGACAGGCAGAGGGAAGCGGAAAAAGGGCTGAATACGATGGTTGTTTGTACTATGATAGAAGTAGATAAATAGGAGAGATAATACATGGAAACATTGACGAAACGAGAGAGATTCGAACGTTTTATGGCCAATGAACCAGTTGACCGTGTACCGGTAGCGTTTTTTCATCATTTTATCGGACAGGACCAGTGGTTCAAGGGAATGGTAGACGAACAGGCATTTGAGAAGAATATCGAAGGCCACAGAATCGCCAGAAAGATCTTTGACCCGGATATCATCAAGGTCATGAATGACTCCCTGATGATCATGCCGGTAGACATGTCTTTTGTGAAACATGCGCAGGATCTGGAAAAGATCGAGCCTCCGGTCCACGGTTCATTATTCTTTGAAAAGAGTAAGGAACTGACAAAGCGCGTATTGGAGATCTACGCGGACTCTGACGCGCCGACATACTTCACTGGATTCTCCTGCGGAATGATCGCGAAACTGGCGCTGAGGAAAGCACCGGTTGAGGAACAGCCGGGTAAATCCAAGTTACAGGTATTGATTGAAGAAGATAAAGACGCAGTCGTCAAAGCCCTAACGAAGATCAATGACAGTGTCATCGCCCTGAACAAGGAGATCTTTGAGGAAACTGGTGTAGAAGGTCTGTACTTCAGCGTAAACAACCAGGCACACTACCTGCCGGATGACATGTTCCGGGAGATCATCGCACCGTTGGACAAGAAGGTTATTGAAGAAGCCAACAAGCTCAGTAAGATCAACATGTTACATATCTGTGGTTATGAGGGCTTAGGCAATAACCTGGAACTGTTTACAGATTATGATACTCCGATCATCAACTGGGCTGTACATGCGGAGGGAGTAAGTTTATCCGAGGGTAAGAAGTTATTCCATGGGAAACCGATCTGCGGAGGCTTTGCGCAGGCAGATACGATCTATAAGGGCTCTCCGAGGGATGTGGAGAATGAGACCTTCCGCTACCTGAAAGATGCCGGACAGGTCGGTGTCATGATCGGCGCAGACTGTACCGTACCGATGGATATCGATAATGAGCGTCTGGAGTGGGTACGCCGTGCATGCATGAGATTTGCGACATTGCCGAACAAGTAGAACACAGATGAAAACCTGTCAGAAAGACAGGTTTTTGTATGCCTGGGACAGGAATTCAGCAAAATCTTTGCAGTGTTGTATTTTAAATAATAAACAGGAACAATGTATGACTTGTGTTTCATAATTTCCTCCAAGGAATATATATAGCAATAGCAATTTATGGTGTGCGTATCGTGCACAAATCGTGTTTTATAAGTTTGAAAATCAATTCAGCACAAGATGTGAACGACGTGCACACACAAATAATAGATACAGGCTTAGCATTTGATTAAGGAGGTGTTTTATGAAACACATCAACAATCACTTTTTATCCAGCCAGTTTATAATGTCACTGCATGGTCAAAAGCAGGATAGTATATAATCGTGTTATGAAGCATATTCAAAGGCATATTCTCTATTTCACCTGTTTATGTATGGTAATGCTTGGCGGGTGTATACAAAAAGAAACTCCGATCATGCATTGGGAAGTCAAACAACCAACCCAACAGACACTTACTCTGCGTAATGACCTGAAAGGATGCCTGGTCTCTTTTTCAGCAAATACTGAATATACACAGGAAATTCTTGATACTGCAGATGTCGGAGATGCGCAGACATGGCTGAAAGAACGCAGAGAGAAAGCTGAAGAACTCATTAATCAGAACGAGGGATATGCGTACTTTTCCATTGCCCGATACAATGTTGGTGCACCGATATCAGAAGTATTGACTTTGAAGTTTACCTCTGACTATGACTACGAAAAGAATCAGGAATTGCTGGAATATGCAGGATTGGCGAAGTATTACGATGTACAGAAAAAGTGTATTATTGCAGATCCTGATGTGCTGAAAGAGGATCCGGAGTTTCCGTACCGTTATCCTCTGTTGAAAGGAATATACACGGAAGAACTGCCGCCAAAGTAGTGCAGAAGTCCATCGTAAGCCTGTGACTTTAGCACAATGGAATTACGAGAAGATCATAGTACCTATGTCTGATAGATTATACAAATACATAAGAACAGCGTTGATTATCATACTTTTGATAATACCTTTATTTGGCTGTCAGGAAAAAGAGTATTCCTTTGAACATGGGAGATATGTACCGGAGGATCAGAAAGGAAAGCCATACGATGGGCCTTTTATCTTAACCCTGCATAATAGTGCTCAGAATAATGAACAGTTTGTGGTTGTTTTCATGCCTGCTTCAAGTTATCAGCCAAACGGAGAAATCTACAGGAAAAAGAATGAAATAGTCCTCAATGGTGAATATATGGACGAAGAATATCACTATGTATTTCACTTGGTGGATGATAATACACTGGAATATCTGAAATCTCGTTCCTCAATTCCCAATAAGGATGCTGAGTGGGAAGATGGTACAAGATTGGTTCTTGACCGGTGATTACCAGGTATCGTGTGATCTGACAGGAGTCTCATGTGCAACCTTAAAGAACCGGCAGGAAAAAGATAGTATAATGGGTACACAGTAAGAGGCAGGAAATGAAGATACTCGGAATCCTTATCGGTATAACCGGTTTATTTGTATTCAGTATACCGCTCTTTGCGGGTATCTTTAATTTTGGCAGTCTGGCAGGGATCCTGTTATCTCTTCCTCTTCTGCTGGCAGGATTGTTTGATACAAGACTCAGAGAACTGTGCAGTACTGTATCCTGGGTACATATATTGTGCAGATTGGTTCAGTGCGGGTATCTTGTCTTTCTGGCAATTGCGGTCATCACATGCGCCTGTATGATCAAAGAGACACGGAATACTCCGGAAGAGAATAAGGAGTATACCATGGTGGTGCTTGGCTGCGGTCTGGAAGGAGATCAGCCCAGTCTGATGTTGTGGTATCGCCTGAAGAAAGCAGAAGGGTATCTGAAAGATCATCCGGAGATGAAGGTGGTCGTGTCGGGTGGTCAGGGCGGTGATGAGATCATGCCGGAAGCGCAGTGTATGAAACAGTGGCTGTTGAATCACGGAATTACAGAAGATCGCGTGTACAGTGAGGAACGTTCGAGATCTACCGCAGAGAACCTGAAGTATTCCCTGGAGATCATCCGGGAGAATCACCTGTCTGAGGAGATCGTCATCGTAACCAACGATTTCCATGCGTACCGGGCAGGATATATTGCGAAGAAACAGGGAATTGAACATCGCACACTGGCTGGCCATTCCACGTGGTGGCTGTATCCGATCTCAGTTCTCAGAGAGATATTCGGAATTACCTGGGAATGGATCAGAAGATAAAATTACAGGAACAGAAAAAGAGTCATGGATGTCATGACTCTTTCTGTAGTTATACAAGGATCAGTCCCGGAATAACTCCCGGAAGAACTTTTCAAATTCCGGTAACCACCAGCACAGATATCCGGCTTTTGTGGGATGGATCGGATCTGCCATATATAAGTGATACTTCTCATCACTGATCGTATTCATTTCGTTATTCCAGAGATCCAGGATCTGTATATTCCATTTCTCTTTCAGTTTGTACAGATGATCATACATCGTCTGGTAATGCGCGTTGTCGAATTTCGTGCCGGTATAGAAGGTAACCGGGCAATGCCAGGTTTCCTGCGCATAGGCGATGATATACTCCATGGCACCGCATACCGTAGATACGTCAAACGTCGTAATATCTTTACTGTCCGTGATCTTACCGATTGGCTTAGGGTCTTCCGCCTTGGCATCATTGGTGGATAACTGGCACATGAACGCCTCTGCACGGATATCTTTAGGAATGTTGTGTATACGCTCCACGTAGGAGTTTTCACCGCGTTCATCCTGTACCAGAGTCGTACCGGACAGCGCCTCTTTCACCGCGTGTATACCATCTTTCTTCGCCAGAAAGTCCGCAAAGGATTGTCCGACAGACGCAGCGCCGAAAGTTACGGAACTGCCTAAAAACAGGATGGTTTTATCCTTCAGGACAGGATCGTTTTCTTCTTTCACTGCGGAGATATCGTACTGTGGATCATTCCCGGGAAGTACTGCCATCATCTCCATGAACATCTTTTGTCTTTCTTCTGCAGTCATTTGTTCTAATTCAGTCATAGGTTACCTCTGTTTGTTGTGGGATACCAGCCATTCCAGGATCCCTTTTTCGTTGTGATAGGTCAGAATCCAGCTCCGGTGATTACTGCCGATTCTCTGTGTCCAGGTTAATTCCGGATTCTGCGGGATATGGTATTTCTCCAGTTCTTCACTGGTATACAGGGTGAGGTGGATATCCTTCTTCCCCTTTTCCAGCAGGGACATCACCGTATTGGTTATATACGCATGACGGTCAATCTGGTGGTCAATATACGCTGTAGAGATCCATACAGGCACATCCGGCCAGTTTTGTAACATGGGCAGGGTTTCACCGTTGATGGATGGACAGACCGGTGCCGCAGCCGCAAACATCTCCGGAGCCATGGATACGATCCTTATCGTACCGGCACCACCCATGGACAACCCGGTAACGTAGACACGATCCTGATCCACAACACCTTCGCTGATCATCCGGCGGATAATCACCAGGATCCTTCCCAGATAGTCTCTGTTCCATCCCCGGTCATATTTCCCGGATTCCGGACGCGCGGAAGTATCTACGCCGAACTTGGGGAATAGTTGTACACCGTTATCGGGTGCCTGGGGAGCCATGACCACCATATCCGGCCAACGCTCCGCAAAGTGTATCGCCCCGATCGTACCGGTCATCTGTATCAGGTTGTCAGTACCGCATTCCCCGCCACCGTGCAGGAATAACACCAGGGGGTGAGGACCCTCAAAATCCGGTGTATACAGGCGATATCGCACACCGTTCTCCTCAACCGCTTTAAAGTTCTCCAGACCCTTAACGACCATTTCTCCCTCACCCTTGCGCAGGATGATCTTCTTGCCATCACGGAGCTGATAATACTCCTCCTCGGAGAACGGTATTACACGTATACATGTCTCTCCGTTTTCGCAGGTCACTTCTGTAACTGCGTCAGGCACGGGGAAATAACGTTTTGTGAGAAGATCCGGTTTGTACAGTACAGGTTCATTCAGAAGCTTTCCGACCGTAAACCCTGTGATGTAATTGCCGAAGTCAAGCACCTCGGTATGAATGATCTTATTCATGTTTAAACCTCCTGTAAAGAAAAAGCAGGTTAACCCCGCTTAGTGTCCATATACTCCGCAGACAGGATTCCGTCAACGTCACGGAATAAGTCCAGGAATTCTTCATTATTGATGATTGAGTTACCACGAAGACGCAGAATTGCGGCACACTTGTTATCCGGAAGATGTGTGATCTGCAGATTTACGATCGTTACATCCAGGTCTTTTGTCATACGGATCAGATTATCAAAAACAGCTTTATCTTCATAAACAATACGTACACTGATCTCCGGAGCAACCGTAATTCTCGCCGCCAGACCGCTGAAACCTGTCTCAATGAACAGAATCAGCGCAGCCGCAATGATCCCGCCTTCGTAGAAACCGGAACCGATCGCAAGACCAACCACACCGGTAGCCCAGAGACCGGCAGCGGTAGTCAGACCCTTGATGGTATTCTGCTTGGTTTTGATAATCGTACCGGCACCGATGAAACCCATACCGGCAATGACCTGGGCACCGATACGTGTCAGGTCGGAAGTAACCTTCATTCCAAGATAGAGATAATGACCGGTAATGGAAGCCAGGGTCGCAGCCAGCGCCACAAGCACATGTGTACGCAGACCGGCAGGACGATTCTTGTAGGAACGTTCCAGACCGATCATGGCGCCCAGGATCCAGGATAATACCAGACGGAACACAATTGAAGCAGTACTGACATCACGCAATGTATCAAATATATGTAACATAAGCGCCTCCTAGGAAACCAGTTCTTTTACTGCATGTACGCAGGATAATTCAGCAATACTGGTCATCATCTCGGAATGAGAAGTACTCTCTTTCGCAAGACGCAGGACAATGATCGCGCCAGGCCAGTGTTCATCATCTTTTTTCGTACGTTCGATATCCACATCGAAGATTGTGGCATTCTTCTCTTTAACGAAATCGATGATCTCTGCCAGGTTCCGGGGATTCTCATACTCCACGTAGACCGTAAATTGACGCATTCTCCGTTTCAGCCGCTTTTCAACCGGATACATGACCTCAATACTGAAGATCAGCAGTAAGAGCACAACAAGCACTGTAGTATACAGACCCATACCGGCAGCTAAACCGGTAATAGCAGAGGCAAATAAACCGATGGCGGTGGTTAACCCGCTGACCTGCTGGTGCTCCGCGGACAAGATCGTGCCGGCACCGAGGAAACCTATACCGGTAATGACCTGGGACGCATATCTGGAGGCGTCAAACTTCATACCCAGCTCTGCCGCAATCTCTGCCCAGCCGGTTTTCAGCATCTCAAAGTCGTAACATCCTAATAACACCGTCAGACAGGCAGCCATACTGATCAACATATACGTTCGTAATCCGGCAGCCCGGTTCTTTTTGGAACGTCCGTATCCGAGGATCCCTCCTGCGGTCATAGCCAGAACCAGCCGAACAAATACAGAAAGAATATTAAATTCGTGAAAGAGTTCCATAATTATCCCTCATTGTTTTTTCTTATCATACCACGAAAGTACACGTCCCATGAGAAATATACCCCATTTATACACGTACTATTGTGAATCACAACAGATATATGATAGATTAACTTACATGAAAAAAAGACAGTGGTTTGGGGATAAAGAGTTCTATCTTTCGGTAGCACGTCTGGCTGTACCGATCATGATCCAGAACGGGATTACCACATTTGTGAATATGCTGGATAACATCATGGTGGGACAGATTGGTACTTTACCGATGAGTGCCGCTTCCATCAGTAACCAGTTATTCATGATCTTTAATCTTGCGGTATTCGGTTCAAACAACGCGGCTGGTATTTTCGGGGCGCAGTTCTTCGGCAAGGATGACCGCAAAGGTGTAAAGCACTGTTTTCACTTCAAGGTGTATATCTCGGTATTCATCGCGTTACTGGGTATTACTCTGTTTGTGCTTTTTGGTAAGAATCTGATTGGTTTATTCCTGAACGAAGGAACCAACGGGGCTGCCGAGATCCTGGAGACCATGGACTATGCCAGGATCTATATGTTGATCATGTTGGTGGGCTTGCCGGCATTTACGCTTACTCAGGCATTTTCTTCGACGGTCAGAGAGAGCGGAGAAACCGTATTGCCCATGATTTCCAGCATTGCGGCAGTATTGGTGAACTTTGTCGGAAACTATACGCTGATCTTCGGCCATTTTGGCTTCCCGAAACTGGGGATCATAGGTGCTGCGCTTGCGACAGTGATCTCCCGCTACGTGGAACTGGCAATTATTGCGGTTGGTACACTCCGGCGGAAAGATACCTTCTACTTCCTGCAGGATTTCTTCAGGGAGATGGGTATTCCGGGGAAACTGGTCGGGTCTATCGCTGTAAAAGGAGCGCCGCTTGTGGCCAACGAAGTATTGTGGTCTACCGCCATTACCTGGATCGTGCAGTGTTATTCTTTGCGTGGTTTAAACGCGGTTGCGGCGGTGAATATCAACTCGACAATACAGAATGTATTCATGATTACGAACATGGCTATGGGGGCTTCCATATCCATCATGGTTGGGCAGAGGTTAGGTGCCAACAAGATCGAAGAAGCCGTAGATACGGACTGGAAACTGATCATTTTCGCTGTCTTGATGGCTTCCTTCATGGGATGCCTGATGTTTATCCTGTCTCCGGTATTCCCGCGTCTTTACAATACCAGTGACGAAGTACGCAGAATCGCAGGTATCCTGTTGAGGATCAATGCCTGTTACATGCCAATCAGCGCATTGTATATGGCTGGCTATTTTACCATGAGATGCGGAGGGAAAACTGTCCTGACCTTCTTGTTTGACAGTGTATATACTTGCCTGGTCAATCTTCCGATTGCGTTCTGTTTATCGAGATTTACAACTTTGCCTGTAACAATGCTGTATCTGTGTGTACAGTGCGCGGATATACCCAAGGCGATTCTTGGGGTGATCCTGGTCAGAAAACAAGTCTGGGTACAGAATCTTGTCGGAACGGATTAAACCAATCTGGTCTTATAAAAATATCCAAATATGGATATTTTTTTAATACCAAGTACTGATTATCATATATACATAACAAGGAGATGGTTTTATGAAAGACGATCGTGTTCTGCGGTTGAGTGTAACAGCGCTCATGGCTGCGTTGGCATATGTATCATTTACTTTTCTGAAAATCAATATCCCGACACCGGGCGGATATACTGCCTTCCATCTTGGTAATACATTTACGGTACTGGCAGCGCTGATGCTGGGCGGGCTGACCGGCGGAATTGCCGGAGCGATCGGCATGGGTATCGGCGATATACTTGATCCGCTGTATATTACCGTAGCTCCGAAGACGATCATTCTCAAAACCATGATCGGGGTCGTGACTGGTTTTTTTGCCCACAAGGTCTTCAAGATCAATCACCTGGAAGACGGAAAGAAACTGACCCGCGCGGTATTTATTTCCTCATCCATGGGTATGTTGTTTAACTGTATCGGCGAACCGCTGTTCTCCTACTTCTACACCGCGTATATTCTCGGGGCTCCGACACAGGCTGCGGAAAAACTGGCTAAGTTCAACGCTATAACAACTTTCACAAACGCAGTGCTTGCAGTGATCATTTCTTCTTTACTTTATCTGGCCGTCAGAAAACGCCTGAAGAATAACGATACTCTGCAAAAGATTGCGCCTAAATATTAGTCCTCTTCAGTCTGGTACATATAACCAGGCAAAAGCACTGCACTGCAGTGCTTTTCTTATCGTGTAATCAAGCCGGTGTATCTTGTATAATAACTATAAAGAAAACGTGGAATACCGGATGAATGCATAAAGGTTTAGTCCGGGTTACAGACCGGAAAGGATAAATACGTATGAAACTGTCTTCTTTTCTGTATTTTGTCCGCTATGGATTAAAAACGATCATTACCAAGGGTGAAGACCCGATTCTTGGTACGGTAATCGTTACAGATAAGTGTAATCTTCACTGTAAACATTGTTCGGTGAATAATAAGACAGCTGTGATCCGGCCGTACATAAAAGTGAAAGAAGAGATGAAAATACTTTATGATATGGGGATCCGGATCTTGTTTTTCTGCGGAGGGGAAACATTTCTCTGGGAAAATTCCGGAAAGAATCTGAGAGATCTGGTCATTGAGGCGAAAGAAATGGGTTTTATGATCGTCAATGTGGTGACTAACGGTACGTATCCTATTGATCTTCCTGAAGCAGATCTGATCCTTCTTAGTCTGGACGGAGACAGAGAACATCACAATATCATCCGCGGGGATACCTATGATACGATCATGGATAACATAGAAAACGCGACTGCGGAGAATATCTGTTTCTACATGGCAATCAACCAGATAAATAAAGAAACGATTCCTCATGTATGTCAACTAGCGAAAGAAAAGAAAAATGTCAAGGCAGTATCGTTCAATTTTCATACCCCATATCCAGATACGAGATACTTAAAGCTATCTGCGGAAGAAAAGAAGCAATGCTGTGATGTTATTTGTAAACAAATGGATGAAGGAGCTCCGGTATTTAATCTGAGATCGGTTTTCCCGTATCTGATTGAAAACCGGTTTCCGGTGCCTTGTAAGCAATGTGTAGTGATTGAAAACGGAAAGATCAGTATCTGCGGGAGATGTATAGACGAGCCGGGATTATGCGATGAATGCGGGTATTTCTTTGTGGCAGAGTATACATTGTTGTTCAGCGGTAAGATCCGGCCGATTCTGGAGATGTTACATACATATCTGAGGTATATATGAGTATATTAACAAGTATCACAAGGATGTGGCTGACCAGGACGATCCAGCCGTTTACGTTTACGGCAGAGAATGACCGGATCCTTTCTTACGCTGATCTGGACAATCTCGGGCTTTATGTTCATATCCCGTTCTGTGCTAAGATCTGTGATTTCTGTCCTTACTGCAAGATTCCTTATGACAAGAATACGTGTGACAGGTATATTGATCATCTGATTCGGGAGATTCATATGGTCGGGGAAATGCATAAAGGCAGGAAAACCGTAACCAGTCTCTATTTCGGCGGAGGAACACCGGCATTGGCGGCAGACCGCATCGGAGAGATCGTTCAGGCATTACGTGAACATTTTGAGATTACGGAAGGTATAGGTCTGGAACTGCATCCCGCAAACGTAAATGTGAAAACACTAACCAAGCTGAAAGAAGCCGGAGTAACCAGGATCAGCATCGGTATACAATCGTTTTCCGGAAAGTACAGTTCAATTCTCGGACGTCCCACTGCCGATACAGAAAGATTGAAGAAAGCCCTGCGGGAAGTTCCGTTTGAAACAGTATCCATGGATTTTATCTTTGCGTTGCCGGAACAGACATCTGAAGATCTGATCAGGGATATTGATACAGCATTTGCGATTGGGGCGAATCATATCGCAATCTATCCGTTTATTGATTTTACCTTTACAGAGAGCCAGGTAAAGGCAATGCCAAAGAAAGAAAAACATAGGTTACTGGATCAAATCACTGACTATTGTGAGAAAAAAGGTCTGACCAGGGATTCGATATGGACATTCTCATCCGAAAATGCACACTACTCATCCATGACCAGAGAGAATTTTCTGGGTTTTGGCTGTTCAGCAACAACATTGTTAAAAGATTCGTTCAAGATCAATACGTTTGACGTAGAAGAATACATCCGGAAGATCAGCCGGGAAGAATTGCCTACATCTCTGACGATCCGTTTCACAAAGGGACAGCGGATGGTGTATTGGCTGTTCTGGACATTATATACCACAAGAGTAAACTGTGAGGAGTTCAGACGTTTCTTCGGGAAAGATCTGAAGAGAGAATACGGTCTGGAATTATCCCTTGCACGAGTACTGGGAATGCTGGAAAAGAGAGGAAACACCTACATACTGACCAATCAAGGCGCATTTTATTACCACTATTACGAAAATTACTATACGCTTGCGTATATTGACAAGATGTGGGGTATTCTGCGAAAAGAAGCCTTCCCGGAAACACTCATCCTTTGACACGGAAACACAAAGGGGTGTATGTTTGCACATATAGAAAGCGGGTAGTATGAGAAAGATAGTACTAATAATAAGTATGTTGGCATTATGTCTGTGTGGCTGCGGTACGAAGTATACCGTGGATTACTGCGGGCAGAAAGATTCCTACACCGGCGCAAAAGACAGCTATCCTGCAGGTAAGAAAGTAACCTTGTACTATTCCGAGATTGCTACAGATACGGATTATTCTTTCATCCTGGATGGTGAGCCCCTGAATTGTCTGTATGAAGAGAGTAAAGGGTATGCGGTGCGTTTTACCATGCCTGCGCATGATGTACGTCTGGAATGCCGTTCGTATAACTCGATGTTGCCTACAACGATCGTATCCCCGGAATTGTGGTATTCCACGGTCACTGTGTACGCGAATTACAGCGAAGATAGTGCGATCATGCGGGAAGCGCGGAATGGCGAAACAATGATCATCAGTTCTGTACAACATCTTCCGGTATATCTGCTGGAGAGCACACAGGATCTGGAGTGGTTTAAGACAGGCCCGGGAAACAGTTTATCCCTGGATCAAGGGTATGATGAAGTACCATCCTTCAATGAAGTGACCGGGAACTACGACGATGAATTCTTCCGTGACTACTCATTATTACTGGCGTATGTACAGGCAGGAAGCGGTTCTTTCCGCTATGAATTAAATGATCTCGAGAAAGTGGACGGCAAGCTGGTAATGCATGTCATCCAGACCAATGATCCCGAGGTATACACGGCAGATATGTCCGGGTGGCTGGTCATGGCAGAAGTAGAGAAAGAAGTAACCAAAGACTGTGCGGGATATGACGCGCAGATGGATAGATAAAGGAGATAGTATATGGGATTGACGAAGATTACAAAGTACACAGAGAGAGTATTTGAATGTAAGCGTGAGAATCTGACGATCCGCGGCACCGAGTATCGTCCGCAGGGTGAATCCTTACCCGCAATCATCGTATCTCACGGATTCATGGCGAATCAGGATTCTGTCCGGGAATATGCGAAAGCCATGGCAGAGGATGGTTTCTGCGCATACTGCTTTGATTTCTGCGGCGGAAGCGCAATGAAGAACCAGAGTGACGGAGAATCTACACAGATGTCGGTACTGACCGAAGTAAAAGATCTGGAAGCGGTATTGGCATATGTGGAATCACTTCCGTATATTCAGGACGGCGTTGTCCTGATGGGGTGCAGCCAGGGTGGTTTTGTGTCTGCGTTAACGGCGGTAAAACACCCGGAAGAAGTAAAGAAACTGATCCTGTTCTATCCGGCGTTATGTATACCGGATGATGCCAGAAAAGGGAATATGCGGCTTGCGGTATTTGATCCGGAGAATATCCCGGAGATCTTCCCGTGCGGCCCGATGATGCTGGGTAAATGCTACGTTGAAGATGTGATCCGCATGGATGTCAACGAAGAGATCAAAGGCTATGCCGGACCGGTATTGATCGTACATGGAGATCAGGATGACATCGTAGATCTTTCATACTCCGTGGAAGCGCAGAAAGCGTATGAGAATGCAGAACTAAAGGTAATCAAAGGCGCAGGACATGGCTTCCGCGATGGTCAGGATCAGACAGCGATCGGCTATATCCGGGCATTTATCTAATCACCGGAGATGACTTGCGGAATCCATGATTTCTCTGTAATATGAAAGCACTATGGAAAATCTGATTGGTATCGTTATCACAATTGTTATCACGGCTGTATTGCTGGCAATGTCCAAGTCATTCTTCACCAGGATCCTTGGGGACAGTAAGCTTCCTTTGAAGTTCCTGCACAGTACAGTTAACTTTATTATTATCGTCATCGGTGTCTATGCGGTACTGAACCAGATCACCCTGACAAAAGAACTCAGTACAACGTTATTACAAAGCAGTACGCTGATCATCGCGATACTTACGTTTGCGGCCCAGCAGACCCTTGGCAACATCATTGCTGGTTTCTCACTGTCCTTTACCCATCCGGTGGAGATTGGTCATAAAGTACGTATCGTATCCGGAGGCTCTGTAATCGCGGAAGGAGTGATCAAGGATATTACGATCCGCCATGTGGTCATCCAGCAGTACGACGGGCAGACCTGTATCGTTCCCAACAGTCTCGTGGATTCTTCCGTGATCGTCAACACGAATTACCTGGACCGTGTAGGTAACTTCCTGGAATTCCAGGTGGCATATGATACAGATCTGGAGAAGGCGAAAGAGATCATTCATGAACTTCTGGCCAAAGAGAAGGCCGTCCTGAACAAGGATGTGAAAGTCTATACCAGTAAAGTTACAGATAACGGATTGATGCTTAAGTTTACCGTGTGGACTTCTACGATTGATGAAAGCTATATTACCTGCAGTAATCTGCGTGAAGGTATCGTACAGGAATTCCTGAAACAGGGGATCGTCATTCCCTATCAGACAATTACGGTTACAGAAGTAAAAGATACAGCACCTGAATAAGATTCAGGTGTTTTGATTAACAGAAAAAGAGAAACAGATAAGTATTGTATAATACGTACAAGGAGATGAAACGACTATGACATTTGCGGTATTTGCGGATGGTACGGCTAACCTGCCGGGAAAACTATTGGAAGGTATCCAGCTTCTTCCCAGTGAATTAACGATCAATGGTACATCCTATACATATACAGGAGATATAGAGCACTTTGATATGCATTCCTACTATGAGGGATTACGTCATGGGGATGATGTAAAGACCAGTCTGTTGAATACAGCTCTGTTCATGACGAGTTTTGAACCTCTGGTCAAAGAAGGTACAGATATCATCTATGTGGCGATGAGCTCGGGAATCAGCGGTACGTATAACGCGGCGTGTGTAGCAGCGATGCAGCTGATGGAAGAATACCCGGAGCGGTATATCCACATCGTGGATTCTCACGGCTGCGGGTTTGGCAACGGTATGCTGGCAATCAAGGCCGCAGAGCTAAGTAAAGAGGGTGTATCCTCCCGTGAAGCAGGACAGATCCTGGATGACATGGTACCGCACTGCTGCCAGTATTTTACTGTAGATGATCTGAATTTCCTGAAGCGTACAGGCAGAGTCAGCGGGGCAGCCGCCATGATCGCAACCACTCTGCAGATCAAGCCGATCCTGTACGGTGACCATACCGGTCATATCGTATCCTGTGAAAACTGCCGGGGAAGAAAAAGAGCGATCCAGAAACTGGCAGACAAATATCGTGAGAAGCGCATGGATCTCCCGACACAGAACGTGTATATCTCCCACGGAGATTGTCTGCAGGATGCCGAGAAGTTAAGAGAACTGATTCTTTCAATCACTCCGGATGTAACCGTGGTCCTCTGCCCGCATGAACCGTTCTCCGGAGCGCATGTCGGGCCCGGAATGCTTGGCCTGTTCTTCCTGGGGAAAGAAAGATAATACCGGAAAAACAGATATAGTCCCGCTGAAGCGGGGCTTTTTTCATTTCTGTTGATCCTGATCAAAAGGGTAGTACATATACAACGAGATATGTACCCATTTTGCCGGAATGTGATACACTCAAGGCATGAGTACGACTGTACGAAAGAAACGTAAACTGAAAAAAGGTGTCAAGATCCTGCTGGTGATCCTGGCGATATTCCTGTTGCTCGCTGCAGGCGGACAACTGTTCATAGGCAGTATGTTAAACAAGATGAACAAGACCGTAGCCATGGCTCAGCATGAAGCCGGTATTGCCGAAGAAGTCCGCCGCACCCCCGTAAACAAGAATATCTTCAACTTTCTGCTGTTTGGAGCAGACCGCAGTACCGTCAGCGGAGACGAGGGAATGGAACGGGCAGACGCGACCAAGATCATCTCTCTGGATAAAGTCCACAAGACCGTCAAGATCGCATCGCTGCAGAGAGATACGATGGTCTGGATCCCGGATCCGGTCAATGACTTTTCCAAGCTCAATCATGCGTACTGGTGGGGTGACGCAGATCTGGCGATACGCGCTGTGAATCTGAATTACGACATGAATATCACCAAGTATGTGACATTCTCCATGGCAGGTCTGGAAGCGATGGTGGAGGCAATTGGCGGTGTGGATATCTATCTGACAGCGGCAGAGTCCAAATACTTTCAGGATGGACATATTAAACAGACTAATTATAAGGAAGGAACATTTCACTTGTCCGGTCATGAAGCTCGTGCCTATGCACAACTGCGTGAGATCGATAACGACTATCACCGGATGAACCGTCAGAATGTATTAATCAAGACAATCTTGTCACAGTTGAAGGACTGCTCGGTGAAGGAGATTCTGGGTCTTGTAGAGACAGTCATGCCGTATATAGAGACAAACTTTACCAATGCCGAGATCGAACTCTGGCTGACCAGAATGTTGACCTACGATCTGAAAAACATTGAGACGCAGGATGTACCAAAGGGAGACGAAGAAGACAGGTGGACAGAAGTAGAATATAACGGCTACCCATATATCAGCATCCTGAGAAATTATGAGAAGATGATCCAGGACCTGTATGAATTCCTCTACGGTATAAAGGATTACTCCATCAGTAAACAGGCGGCAGGAATCCAGGACGATATCTACCAGAAATTCGCGGATAAACTGAAATAGGGGCACATATGATCGATATTCATACACATATACTGCCGAGAGTGGATGACGGCTCAGAGAGCACGGCAATGTCCCTGAAGCTGATTGAAGAGGCGCTGGAGTCCGGTGTACATTCCATGATTGTGACACCGCACTTCTTTCAGGGTGTCTATGAGAACTATGCCGGTGAAGATCTGCAGAAACGCTGGGACAGGCTGCACAATGCCGTACATCGCGCAAATCTCCCGATCCACCTGTATCAGGGCATGGAGATCATGGCTTGTGATGATCTGCCGGAACTGTTGAAAAAGGGGAAGGTCTGGACCATGAACAGTTCGGACTACTTTCTGCTGGAGTTTGCCTTTGATGAGGATCCCGCTTACTGCAAGACGATCATCCGTTCCTGTATGGAGGCAGGATACCGGCCGGTAATCGCGCATCCTGCCCGATATTACTTCGTCCAGGATGATCCGGGGATCGTCTATGACTGGTACCGCAGCGGCTGCTGTATCCAGCTGAATAAGGGCACTCTGCTTGGTGATAACGGTATACGGGCAAGGAATACCGGTCTCTCCCTGCTGCGTCACTGTGTTGTCTCTTGTGTGGCTTCCGATGCCCACCGTACATATTGGCGTAATGCGGATATGTCGCAGGTAGAAGAACTCCTGCTGGATCAATTCGGTGAAGAATATACGTATATGCTGCTGGAAGAGAATCCGGACAGGATCCTGCGTAATCGTGAGTTGGTGGGATATAAGCCGGTACCATACGATAAAAACACATAGAGCATACATGACTGTTCCCTGAACCAATGTATGCTTTTTTCTGGTGTTTGAATTGTCTCCTGATAAGGGCGGATGAAAGTGGTGCATGTATACACGGATTTGGTTTGCAGACGATGTTACTCAATGCTATCATGTTAAAGTGTAGGAATATTGCCATGTACCGTTTTATCCTGAAAAGACTGATCGATATATTACTATCTACTGCAGGGTTTGTGATCCTGCTTCCTGTATTCCTGGTATTAACGCTGTGGATCAAGGCGGATAGTCCGGGTCCGGTATTCTTTAAGCAGAGAAGAATCGGAATACATAAAAAGGAGTTTGATATCCTCAAGTTCCGTACAATGTATATCGATACTCCCAAGGATATACCTACACATATGCTGGCAGATCCTGAGAAATATATTACTAAGGCAGGCAGGTTTTTAAGAAAAACCAGCCTGGATGAGTTACCCCAATTAATCAATATTATCCGGGGTAACATGAGTATTGTTGGACCAAGACCGGCATTGTATAACCAATACGATCTGATTGAAGAGAGAGACAAGTATGGCGCAAATGATGTCATGCCCGGACTGACCGGATGGGCACAAATCAACGGCAGAGATGAACTGGAGATTCCCGTGAAAGCAGCATTAGACGGCTATTATACAGAACATATCGGTTTCCTGATGGACTGCAGGTGTTTTTTTGGTACGTTCTCTGCTGTACTGAGTGGAAGGGGCATTGCTGAAGGAAAGAAACGGGAACGGAAAAAAGTCCTGATCATTACCAACCATTCCTATATGCTTTATCGTTTCCGTCTGGAACTTATTTCTAAACTCATGGAGCAGTGTGAAGTTGTTCTCTCCATGCCTTTTGTAGGTCATGAAGATGACTTTCAGGCTATGGGTTTAAAGTGTATCAATACACCGATGGAACGCAGGGGAATCAATCCTGTGAAGGATCTCAAACTCCTGAAAGAATACAAGAGACAGCTGAGGGAAGAAGCCCCGGATCTGGTGATTACGATCTCGGTCAAACCGAATATCTATGCCGGGTATCTTTGCGGGAAGATGCACATCCCCTTTGCGGTAATGGTACAGGGTCTCGGTTCTCCTTTTGAGAAACCGGTGCTTGCCCAATTGGTTACCGTCATGTACCGTACCGGCCTCAAAAAAGCACACAGAGTACTCTTTGAGAACAAGGATAATGCCGCAGTGTTTGTGAATAAGCATATTGTTGAACCGGAGCGGGAAGTAGTGCTCAGCGGTGCCGGCATCAACCTTGATCTCTTTGAGGAGAGAGAGTACCCCGTAAACGATGTATTCAGATTCTTATATGTAGGCAGAATCATGGAAGAGAAAGGATGCGGAGAACTCTTTGCGACTGTCAGGAGACTTCATGCGGAGAATATACCATTCCTGCTGGATCTGGTCGGCTTCTATGAAGATGACTTCCGTGAACAGGTGAAAGAACTTGAAGACGCCGGGATTCTGCAGGACCATGGCTTTCTTAATGACCCCCGGGAATATTATGCTTTGGCTGACTGTGTTGTCATGCCAAGTTACCATGAAGGAATGAGCAATGTCCTGCTCGAAGCAGCAGCCATGGGAAGACCTCTGATCACGACAGATGTGCCGGGATGCCGGGAGGCTGTAATCAACGAAGTCAGCGGTTTGCTGTGCCAACCGAAAGATGAAGAATCCCTGTATCAGGCAATGAAGAAGATGCTGGGATATACCAGGGAACAGAGAGAAGCCATGGGTAAGGAAGGGCATAAACATATGGTGGCAAACTTTGGCAAGGATGCCGTAGTCACCCATACGATCGAAGCCCTCTCGGAGATTCTATGATTACCTCTTCGTATATCCTGATCCTGTTCTGGTTCGTGCTTATGGCACTGTTCGCCCATAATGTACAGGTAACAGAAAAGAAGAGGATTCTAGGCAAAGAGAGAACCATTGTGAGATGGTGGTATGCCATACTGGTGTTTGTGCCGTTGATTATTATGGCGATGAACAGGAGCGTGGCAATTGGCGATACGGGGGCTTATATTGGGCATTATAGTGGTATGCCTGAAAGCTTTGCGGATATATCATCGTATTATTCTCATTTGTCTAAGGATAAAGGTTATTATTTATTGGCATCGATCATCAAGTGTATCTTTGGCAGTGAATATAAAATCTACTTCCTGATTATTGCGATGATTCAGGCATTCGGCTTGGTTCGCATGTACAGGAAGTATTCGCCATCGTATTTTCTCGCGATATTTTTATTCGTTGTTTCTACAGACTATATATCCTGGATGCAGAATGGAACCAGGCAGTTTGTGGCCGTAAGCATATGTCTTCTGGCAGCAGATTTTATATTGGAGAAGAAGTATATCCCGGCAGTGATCACAGTAGTAATTGCGGCCAGGTTTCATCAGTCGGCACTATTGGTAATACCGATGATTTTTATCGTACAGGGGAAGCCCTGGAATACTAAAACTTTGTTATTTCTTGTACTAACCCTTCTGGCAATAATATATGTTGAGCAGTTTACCAGCCTACTGGATGAAGCTTTAGATGAAACACAATATACCAATGTCGTTACAGACTGGAAATCTTGGGGAGATGACGGTACCAATCCGATCCGCGTGTTGGTCTATTCCTTGCCGGCATTGTTATCTCTTGTAGGATTACGCTATATCCGGGCAGAGAATGATCCGGTGATCAACTTTGCGACAAACATGTCGATCATTACGGCAGGGTTATACTTAGTCAGTATGTTCACTTCCGGAATCTTCATCGGAAGACTTCCTATCTACGCAAGCTTATATTCTCAAGGTATACTTTTACCATGGGAAGTCGATCATATGTTTAACCGTGAGTCTACGATGATCGTGAAATTGAGTATGATCGTCTTCTATTTGATCTTCTATATTTACCAATTACGAAAGTGGGGAATCATGTAACATGAAAAGAGTGATTACATACGGGACATTTGATCTCCTTCACTATGGGCATATCAATCTGCTGAGAAGGGCGAAGTCTCTTGGAGATTATCTGATCGTTGCGCTGTCTACAGACCGGTTTAATACGGAAGAGAAGCACAAGATATGTTATTTTACTTATGAGCAGAGAAAGCAATTGCTGGAAGCAATCCGGTATGTGGACCTGGTGATTCCGGAAGATAACTGGGAACAGAAGATTACGGATGTACAGGAATATAAAGTAAATACATTTGTTATCGGTGATGACTGGGAGGGGAAGTTTGATTTCCTCAAAGAGTACTGTAATGTCGTATATCTGCCCCGTACGCCGGAGATCAGTACCACACAAATCAAAGAAGAACTCAAGGAGAACCATGGAGATAAGCACTGACAATACAGAATTAAAAAGACTGAGAGAAGTTCAGCTGGAGATTCTGGATATTATTGATGATGTATGTAAGAGATATGATATCCATTACTCACTGTATGCCGGCAGTCTTTTAGGTGCAGTCAGGCATAAGGGATATATTCCCTGGGATGATGACCTGGATATCTGTATGTCTAGAGAGTATTATGACCGATTTCTGGAAGTGTGGAAGAAAGAAGAGCATCCGGGGTATATTCTGCAGAACAAGGAGAATACGCCTTCTTTTACACAGTCTTTTACGAAGATCCGGAAAGACCATACGACATTCCTGCAATATGACTGGGAGAAGGGTAGATACCATTCCGGGATCTTCGTGGATATTTTTCCCATTGACAGAATACCGGATGGGAATCTGAGAAGAAAAAAGTTCTTCTGGGACTGCATGAGATACCAGTTATACATGAGGGAGTTTGTGCCGCCAAAGGGATCAGCAGCTGTAAAACTTGTGTCGGGACTGTTTCTGAAAGGGACGACAGCGGATCACAAAAAAAGATTTAGAGAGGAATTTGAAGAAAAGCTCAGGGAGTATGACAAACACAGTAATTGGCATACTGTGGCGGTGGAAAGAACCCAGTCTTTCAAACAAATACTGCCTGTAGATATGTTAGACGCATATATTCATTTGGAATTCGAAGGAAAAGAATATGAGTGTTTTAAGAACTGGGATGGATATCTGACATGTAAGTTTGGGGATTACATGAAGCTTCCGCCCGAGAGTGAAAGAGTGTGGAATCACCATCATCTGATTATAGATTTTGAGCATAATTGTGAGGAACGAGGAAATGAGTGAACCGATTCGTGTGTTACAGGTGATCGGTATCATGAACCTTGGCGGTGCTGAGACGATGATCATGAATCTGTACCGGCATATAGACAGGACAAAAGTACAGTTTGACTTTGTTCAGAACGAGAATACCGGTGCATTCTTTGATGATGAGATTACCCAGTTAGGCGGGAAAATCTACCATTGCCCAAGATTTACAGGAAAGAACTATTTCACTTACCGGAAATGGTGGAGAGACTTCTTTGACAAGCATCATGAGTATGCCTTTGTTCATGGGCATATTGGTAGTACAGCTGCAATCTATCTGAAAGAAGCGAAGAAGCACGGAGTTCCTACAATAGCGCATAGTCACAATATTTCACCTAAATCAATGAAACAGTTCTTCTACAACATGCTTTCCTATCCGACAAGAAACATCGCGGATTACCTGTTTATGTGCTCGTTACAGGCTGGGATCGATCGTTACGGAGAATCTGCCGTTTCTGATAAAAAAAGGGCATATTTCGTTCCTAATTCCATTGAAACAGAGAGATATCGATTTAATGAAGAAACGAGAGAAAAGGTGCGCAGATCTATTGACATTGCAGAAGATACCTTGTTGATTGGGCATGTTGGTAGATTAGCGGATCAGAAGAATCATCTGTTCCTGTTGGATATCTTCTCTGAGATCGTAAAGAGACAGCCGACTGCCAGACTCCTGCTTGTGGGAGATGGTACTTTGCGGAAAGAGATTGAAGCCAAAATCAATGTCATGGACTTATCTGGAAAGGTAATTCTGACAGGTAACCGATCGGACGTAAACGAACTGTTAATGGCGATGGATGTGTTTGTATTCCCTTCCAAGTATGAAGGGTTTGGAATAGGCTATGTTGAGGCACAGTGCAGCGGATTGCCTTGTATTATTTCTGATAAAGTAACACCGGAAGGAATACTGATCAAAGAGGCAGTTACAGTTATATCTCTTCAGTCTAGTACTTCTGAATGGGCGAATGCGATACTAAACTGTAAAACTCTAAAACGAGAAGAATGCGCAGCTCTTGTCAAAGAAGCAGGTTTTGATGTTGTACGCAATGCAAAAAGATTGGAGGAATTCTATCTTGAAAAAGGAAAATAGAAATATTCTTCTGACAATCTTTACACCAGCATATAACCGTGCGCATACATTGGGAAGAACATACGAAAGTCTGAAGAGGCAGGACTGCAAAGAATTTATCTGGTTAGTCGTGGATGATGGTTCAACAGACAATACAAGAGAACTCGTAAACACCTGGATCCAAAAAGAGAAAGACTTTGAGATCCGGTATGTATACAAAGAAAACGGTGGAATGCACAGTGCGCATAATACAGCGTACAGAAATATTGATACACTGCTGAATACATGTATAGACTCAGATGATGAACTGGCAGATGGCGCTGTACAAAAAATACTGGCAAAATGGCACACAGTAGAGAATGCCGGATATGCAGGAATCATTGCGTTGGATGCTGACATGAATACCGGAGAGATCATTGGTAAAGGATTTCCAGAAGGGATGACAGAAACCACATTGTCCGGGTATTATGCATCTGGAGGCAAGGGTGATAAGAAGCTGATTTATCGGACAGATATTATCAACAAATATCCTGAGTATCCTGAATTTGAGGGAGAAAAGTATGTCAGCCTGTCCTATAAGTATTTACTCATTGATCAGGAATATAAGCTTGCGGTATTAGACGAAGTCGTATGTAATGTAGAGTATCAACCGGACGGTTCTACTAACAGCATGTTCAGACAGTATCTGAACAATCCCAGGGGATTTGCGTTTTGGAGAACTGTACGGATGAAGTATGATACAACCATGAAGAGAAGAATCATGGACTGTATCCACTACTGTTCCAGTGCACAGATTGGGCATATTAAGGGATATATCCAGGATTCTCCATATCCGTTATTAACCGTAGTATGTACACCGGCAGGATATATTCTTACATCGTATATTAAGCGGAAAGCAGGAAAGAAATGATTCCAAAGAAGATCCATTATTGTTGGTTCGGAAGAGGACCGAAGCCTAAACTGGCAAAGAAGTGTATTGCCAGCTGGAAGAAGTACTGTCCGGATTATGAAATCATTGAGTGGAATGAGGATAATTTTGATGTGTATCAAAATGCGTATACGACGTACTTGTATAACAATAAGAAGTATGCATTTTTAAGTGACTATGCACGGCTAGTGATTCTTTACCGAGAGGGTGGAATCTATTTTGATACAGATGTTGAAGTTATTAGATCTTTTGATTCTCTACTTGAGGAACAAGCGTACTTTGGATTTGAAACGGATGAATACATTAATACAGGACTTGGATTTGGAGTCGTGCCAGAGCACCAGATTGTTCAGGAAATGTTGAAGGAGTATGATCCCTATCTTGACGGCAAAAACGGTTATAAAGGATGTCCAGTGCTGAATACAGAAGCATTGAGCAAGAATGGATTGATTAAAAACGGAAAAACACAGGAGCACGAAACATTCACTGTATATTCACCGGAATACTTTAACCCTTATGACGATCCCACAGGGAGATTAATTAAAACAATAAATACGTATTCAATACACTGGTATGCAAAATCATGGATGACTAGAAGAAAAAGAATACGTACTATACTGACAAAGCCTTATCATAGATTACAAGTATTACTGAAGCGGTAGAGATATATGAAGATAGGTATAATACTTCCTTATTTTGGCGGGTTTAACAGTTATTTTCATATATGGATGAATACTGTTAGAAATAACCCGGAAATTGATTGGTTACTTTTTACGGATCAAATAATCAATACAGAAATTCCTTCAAACTGTATAATTTACAGCATCACTTTTAGTGAATTGAAAAAGTTATTTGAGTCAAAGTTTAATACTAAGATATATCTGAAAACACCATATAAACTTTGTGATTATAAACCTTACTATGGGTTTCTGTTTTCTGAATATTTAAAGGATTATGACTTTTGGGGATATTGCGATTGTGATCTGATTTTTGGGAACATAAGGACATTTATCACTGATGAATTGCTCGAGAAATATGACAAATTATTGCGGAGAGGGCACTTCAGTTTAATTAGAAACAGTGAAGATATTAATCAGAATTTTATGGCATTTGACACTTATAAAACTGTGATTACTTCTCCTGTAATCTATGGATATGATGAATCTATCAAAGGTTATCATCTAGGATTTGCTGGAGAACTAATGGAAAAAGGGTATAGATTTATGATGAAAAAAGATATATTGCCGATATAGATTTCAGGCATTTCCCCTTTTTCAGGATTGAGAATACTGAACAGCCGTTGGCCTTTAAATCTCACTCTGGGAAACTATATGAGTTATCAGTAATTGGGAACAGAATAAGTGAAGAAGAGATTATGTATGTACATTTTCAGAAGCGTTTTTTTGATGAGGTGACTGAAGATGTTGATAAAGACATATACATTATCCCGAATCGCATGATTGCCTGTGATAGTATTACTATGAATCCTGAAACACTTTTGAAGCTGATCAGTACAGAAAAGCCTGGGTACTATGATGTATATCGTGAAAAGATGGATTCTATCAAAAGAGATATAAAGCGATTTATTTATGAGCCGAAAAAACTAAACAGTATACTTTATCGTGTTTTTGGCCATAGGAAGCATAGGTAGTGTGATAATGGAGCTGAGGAGATTTTTTCGTTAATGAAACAGATTTTGATAGTTGCGAATGATCTTGAAATTGGTGGCGCTGAAAAAGCTCTTTTGGGACTGCTTGAAACGATTGATACTTCAAAAGTATCCGTAGACCTATTTCTTTTAAAACATACCGGTCAATGGCTTAATTATGTGCCTAAAGAAATTAATCTGCTACCTGAAATCAAACAGTACGCTTCTTTAGCTGTACCGGTGCAAGTGGCATTGAAGAATAAGTGCATCGGCGTTCTTTTTGGCAGGGTTTTGGGGAAATTCATTGCAAGAAGATATATCAAGCAAAATGGTATTTCAGGAATGAATTCAGTTGGCATTCAATACAGTTTTAAATATACGAAATGTTTTTTGCCAAGGATATCAGAAAAAGAATATGATTTAGTCATTGGTTTTTCAACACCATACTATATTCCCGTAGAAAAGGTAAAAGGCAAATGGAAAGTTGCATGGCTTCATACAGATTATTCGGTTATTGATGGTGATCGCAAAGAAGAAGCTGCTAACTGGAATACATATGATGAATTGGTGGCAGTATCTGATGATGTAAAAAACCAGTTTATCAAGATCTTCCCTACGCTGGCTGATAAAACCATTGTTATGGAGAATATCCTCCCTATATCACTGATAAAGAAACAGGCGGATGAGCACCAAGATCTTCCGTATTCCAGTGAGGATCTCAATTTACTATCAGTTGGCAGATTCAGTTATGCAAAAAACTTTGATAATATACCCAAAATCTGTAAAAGGATAAAAGAAGAGGTTAAAAATGTCAGGTGGTATATCATCGGTTATGGACCGGATGAAGCATTAATCAGGCAGAAAATAGAAGAATATGGAATGCAGGATACCGTTATCATTCTTGGTAAGAAAGAGAATCCTTATCCATACATTCAGGCTTGTGATCTCTATGTACAGCCAAGTAGATATGAAGGAAAAGCAGTAACAGTAAAAGAAGCACAGATGCTGGGAAAGCCGGTAGTCATTACAGAATATGCTACATCAGGGAGCCAGCTAACGGATGGAGTAGACGGTATCATCGTGCCGATGGATAACGAAAGATGTGCAAAAGGGATTATCCGGGTAATAAGAGATAAAGAGCTTAGGGAATCCTTGGTAAAGAACTGCTTGTCAAGTGACTTTTCCAACAGTTCAGAGATAGAAAAAATATACGAATTATTACAATAACGGAAGATGTATAACAAACAGGATGCAACAATGACAAAAGGAATGGCCATACTTTGTATGGTAGTTTTGCATTTGTTTTGCCGTAAAGGTACAGACGTCTACGGTACACCCTTATTGTGGGTAAGTCCCGGAGTACCACTTGCTTATTGGTTTGGATTCTATTCTGAAATCTGCGTACATATATATTCGATTTGTGCAGGATATGCATTGTACAGAGGGTATACCTTATTCTCCGAGCGGGGCAGAGCGTATATATCTAGTATTCATCGGTTGCCTCGCTTGTTACTCAATTATTGGATCGTAGTTTGTCTCTTTTCTGTTGTAGGATTACTTGTTCGTTCACAAAACAACATTCCTGGTTCATTCAATGACTTTATACTGAATCTCTTTCTGATTCGGAGTTATAACGGTGCTTGGTGGTACTTGAACACGTATATTCTGTTAGTTGTCTTGTCTCCTGTACTTCTATATCCAATTAGAAAAGCTTCTGCAGAATTTAGTGTTATTGGATCGCTTGTAATATCAGTTATCTGGTATGTTTTAAATCGGTTTAACATGATACCTGCTTTTCCTGAGCAAACGATTCTTTCGTTTATGTTTAAAGAATTTCAAAACCTGATGAGTATACTTCCAGCAGTATGGATTGGTGCTGCAATATGTAAAGGAAAGTTCTTTGATCGAATCAACAAAAAGTTGAAGGCGGAGAAGAATCAATCAAGAATTCTCATTGTGTGGATCTTATTATTCGTGGTCACAAATATCATTGAAAAAGCAGTTTTCGTACTGCCTTGTGCAGTGTTAACATTTATACTCTTCAACTTTTGGATAAAGCCTGAATGGGTAAAACAAGTATTCTTATTTCTCGGCAAACATTCCACAAACATTTGGTTATCACATATGTTCTTTTATCTTGTCCTCTTTAAAGGTCTTGTACAAAAAGCGTTATATCCAGTATTCATGTTGGGATTCATGATGATTTTGTGTATTGCAACATCATATGTTGTAATGGCAATAGAGAAAAGAGTGCTGACATTGATACAATATTATAGAAATGTTTGAAAGGTAAAAGTCTGATTATGCCTAAACTCAGTATTGTTGTTCCGGTATATAACGTAGAGCAGTATCTTGATCGGTGTGTAAACAGCATCCTGAATCAGGACTTTTCAGACTGGGAAATGATACTGGTGGATGATGGGTCTACTGATCAATGCTCTATACTATGCGACTCTTTTGCAGAGAAAGACCCTCGCATCAAAGTGATTCATAAAAAGAATGGCGGACTCAGTAGTGCTAGAAATGCAGGACTGAGACTTGCGGGAGGAGTGTATGTAGGCTTTGTGGATTCAGATGATACAATCCGAAAAGATATGTACTTTCGCATGATCGAAGTAGCAGAAAAGTATCACACGGACTTTGTAATGTCTGATTATATGAGGGTATTTCCTAACGGTTCATCCACACTGATAACACAAAAAATAGAAGCAGGATTATATACAAAAGAAAAGATTAAAGCAGAGATATATCCCTCCTTGATTATGGGGAAAAATATAGATTATGGTCCTGTATTAGAAGTGTGGAGAAGTATGTATAGACGAAGTTTTTTGTTAGATAATAACCTAATGTTCAGTGATGAAGTTCGCTGGAGTGAGGATAACCTGTTCAGTGCATTTGCCGGATATTATGCGGATTCTTTCTACTATCTGAAGGGTGAAGCTCTGTATAACTACTATCGCAACGAAGGTACGATAACAACATCCTATAAGAAAGGTGCTTGGCAGGTTTATTCACGTATGAATGAATACCTGCAGAACTTCTTCTCAGAGAAAAAAGACTATGACTTCAGCCAGGAATTGAAGTGGCATATGATCTATTATGCATGCGTTTGTGTATCACAGACAAAATCATTGGACAAAGCAGAAGCAGTAGAGGAACTGCGGATGATATTAAACAGCCAACAACTGGTAAATGCGTTCAAGAACGTTGATCTTTCCAGAGTCAGCAAGAAGTTGCGAGTACAACTATTCTTGATGAAGTATAAGGTAATACCATTAGTCAGATATCTGATTAATTGAAGATGATGTCAATTGTAATACCTTCGTGAATGTGAAATACTTAAGAAAACAATGCCTAAGATCTCTATTATCATGCCTGTTTATAACAAGCAGAACTATATTCAAAGAAGTCTTGATTCGGTGTTGAATCAGGATTTTTTGGATTATGAATTGATTGTGGTAGATGATGGAAGTACGGATAATAGCTTAAAGATACTTGAAGAATACCAATCCAAAGACTCCAGAATAACTGTTATTCATACCGAGAATCATGGGGTATCTCATGCAAGAAATGTAGGGCTGGAACATATCAACGGAGAATGGGTTCAGTTTCTTGATGGAGATGATTACATTGACAAAAAGTACTTGAATAATGTGCAATCGGTAATTAACGATGTTTCGATAGATATAATCTTCAGCTCATTTTATAAAGTTAATGAAGTGGGAGAAGTTCTGGATACTGTAAAAACCGAATATACCGACATACAGTCCGGAGAGAAATTATTAGATAGTTTTCTTCAATACCAATGGAAGAATGGTTATTATGGTTTTATTTCCAATAAACTGATGCGCAGAAGATTAATAGAAAGGACGAATGCACGATTTAACGAAAACCTGAGGTTGGCAGAGGATTTGGATTTCTTTGCCCAGATGTATCCAGCAGTTAATGTGAGCTATTATACTGATAATAATAGTTTCTACTACTTACAGACAGATGATAGTTTGTCAAAAGACCAGGATATCGATTATCTTGGACAGCTTGAGATTCAGAAAAGAATCAGACAGTGGGCCATTGATGCCGGTGCATTTGTGATTAACAAAGATACTGTTGACGGGCAGGTGTGCAGATATGCAGCATACGCAGTATTTGATGCCGCTATGAAAAACAGGGATATTGCAAGTATCTGTAATACCTTGTTGAATGATGAAGTTGTTAATCAGTGCCTCAACAGTAAATATGTATCGAATCCCGTGCATAAAAGAATCATCTCTGCGATGCAGAAAAAGGACATTCATAAATTGGATTATTATTTACGTACTCGTGAGGCAATAAAAAAGATTTTAGGAAGACGATAAGCGATGAACTATATATTGGTCAATCACGGTGGCAGTGCTAATCATGGTTGTGAAGCACTGGTAAGAACAGTTAATACTCTTCTTGGAGGAGAGAATACAATCATGTCCGATTCTCCTGAAGAGGATCTTCGTTATGCCTTAAATGATGTGCTTGCTATTACTCCTGCAACATCTTCTTATTCCAGATTATCTGCGGATTTTGTGAATGCATATGCACGTTTGAAACTGAATAAAGACTATTCTTACATGGATGTGCTGCCGTATTTAAAGCCGATCCGTGAGCTGGATTCTGGAACAACAGTTATATCGGTAGGCGGTGATATTTACTGCTATGAAGATTATCGTAAATATATTCTGATCCATCGTGAGATTGCTAAGAAGCATAAGACTATACTGCTGGGTTGTTCTCTGGAGAAATACCTGTTTGATGATCCGGAGTTTGTAGCAGATATGAAATCTTATGATTACATATTCGCCAGAGAATCCATTACCTACGATTACCTGAAAGAAGCAGGGTTGTCCAATATTGGCCTGGCACCGGACACAGCATTCTTATTGCCTGAGATAGAATTACCGCTGCCTGAGGGTTTTATAGAAGGTAATACAATCGGTATTAATGTTAGTCCTATGGTAGAACGAAGAGAAAGTAAGCCAGGGATAGTAAAAGAAAACTACCGGTATCTCATCAAATATATTCTGAATCATACAGACGCTTCAATTGCATTGATTCCACACGTGGTATGGAAAGATAATGATGATCGTACAATACTCAGAGAATTCTATGAAGAGTATAAAGATACAGGCAGAGTGGTAATGATCGAAGACCATAACTGTATGGAGCTGAAGGGATATATTGCTCGATGCAGGTTCTTTATCGGTGCCAGGACACATGCGACGATAGCGGCGTACTCTTCTTGTGTGCCGACGCTTGTTGTGGGATATTCTGTTAAATCAAAGGGAATTGCAACAGATTTGTTTGGTACAGACGAGAAGTATGTGATACCTGTTCAGCAGTTCACTAAACAAGATGATCTGACAGAAAGCTTCCGGTGGATCATGGAAAACGAAGTTGAAATCAGGAATAATTTGAAACAGACAATTAAAGCATATATAGCAAATACAAATGCTTTGAAGGATCATATTAAAGAAATCGGGTAGAGTCACAAATGTATTATTTTTCTGAATTGAATCAAAGAGGAAATCATGCGGGAACGAAGGCACGCAATGATGCGGAAGTGATTTTAAAACGCTTTGGTGCACACCCGATTAATAAAAAACAGTTTATTTTGCAGTCACGAGAAGATGACAGTATTTATTCAAACATAAAAAACAGGCTTGATCTCATACCATATTTTGCGAATGCTAAGTTCCTGAAGAATGAAAAAGTCTTCATCCAGTATCCGATGCTGGCTTTTGACTGGACAGACCAGTATTTCGATGCTTTAGCTAAGAAAAACAGAATTATCCTGTTGATTCATGATCTGCATAGCTTGCGCAGAGGAGACGAAGAGGCATGCAGAGAAGAGTTACGTATTATAAACAAAGCAGATACAGTCATCGTGCATAACCGGTTCATGAAAGAAAAAATGCTCTCTTTGGGATTAACAGTACAGAATATATTCTGTCTGGATATTTTTGATTATTTGTGTGATGAAGCCACACCAAAGGGAGACGAAGACGCTGTAGTATTTGCGGGTAATCTGAATAAGTCTGATTTCTTGTACAGGATGTTTGGCGCTAACAAAGACGTCAGATTTAATATTTACGGTAATCCGGATGACAGACTGAATTCTTATGAAAATGTTCATTACCATGGCAGTTTCCTGCCGGATGAGTTGCCATCTGTCCTTAATGGTAAATACGGACTGGTATGGGATGGGGGAGATATTGACGGATGCAGCGGCGTTCTCGGTGAGTATACCAGAATCAATAATCCTCATAAACTGTCATTGTATGTAGCATCAGGACTTCCTGTAATTGTCTGGAATGAAGCAGCGATTGCAGAATATGTGGATAATAACGGGATCGGTATTATTACAGACAGTATCTCTAATCTGGAAGAACTAATTCATGTCCCGGATGAGCAGTACACTCAGATGCAGGAGAATGTACTTCGTCTTCGCAAAAACATTATTAACGGCAGTCATCTGACGCATATTCTCGAAGAAATAGAACGAGGTAACTATGAAACCGCTCGTTAGTATCATTACACCTTGTTACAACGGTGAGAAATATGCAGATCGTTATTTTCGGTCTGTTTTGAGCCAGACCTATCCTTGTCTGGAACTGATTTTTGTCAACGATGGTTCAACAGATAGAACAGAAGAGATCGCGCTCTCTTACAAGGATGCTCTGGAAAACAAAGGGATAAAATATACCTATCTCTATCAGGAGAATGCAGGCCAGGCTGCAGCTTTAAACAATGGATTGAAGATCTTTCAAGGTGACTATCTGGTCTGGCCAGACAGCGATGATGAAATTACACCAGACAGTATTGAGAAGCGTGTAGCGTTTCTGGAAAATCATCCAAATCTTGGAATTATGCGCAGCAACGGAATCGTAGTTAATGATGCGACTGGTGAAAAGAGAAGAATCGATAATAAGAATCATTCAGAAGCAGAAGATCTCTATGAAGATATCATGTTGCTGAGAACATATGGAAATCCCGGACCATATATGATCCGCAGAAGTCTTTTGCTTGAATGCTATCCGGATCTTGATATTTTCGTCTCTCGAACAGGCCAGAACTGGCAGATCTATGTTCCTGCATTCAGCCGCAGTCTGTGTGGTTATTTGGACGAAGATCTATTTATCATACATGAGCACGATGATAGTCATTCCAGGTATACCCGCTCTGCAGAAGCAGAATACAAGCGTTGGCATGGCTTTACAGAGATCCTTTTGAAAGGCATGGAAGCAGGCATAAAGAATACGGATTATTACAAGAATCTGGTGAAAGAGAATGAAGCCAGGCAGATATTTTACTATGCAGTGTCTGTCAGAGATATACCTACGATTAAGACGGAGTTTCGTAATTTAAAGACATATGGGAAACCAACAATGAAGGAATCTCTGTTATACTTGAAATGTTTACTGGGTATGTAAGTATGGGCAAATTCAGAGATATTGATATTCTGCAATATATCTATCTGAACTATCTTTCCAAGAATGTGGTTCATGAAGGAAAAGGGAAGGTCGTTCCTTTTCGTGGTGCGCATGTGGAACTGGGAGAGAACAGTAAACTAATCATACATGATGACAGTATTGAGATAGGTCTGAATAAGGTCAAAGGATCTAAGACTGAAACACTGATTCGGTTACGTAAAGGTGCCATATGGAACGTAAAAGGATACTGCGGATTGTCATATGGAGATACTCTGGAAGTCAATGAGAATGCAGAATTGAATTCCAATTATTTCACTATGAATAGTAATTCAACAATCGTTGTGAACAAGAAAATTAGTATTGGTAATGATGTCATGATCGGCCGGAATGTCATTATCTATGACAGTGATTTTCATGCGCTGAATGACAGATCAGTTAGTGAAGAGGTTGTCATCGGTGATCATGTGTGGATCGCGACCAACGCCATGGTATTAAAGGGTGTCCATATAGGAAACGGTTCTGTGATCGCTGCCGGTACAATAGTAAAAGAAAATGTTCCTGAGTATGTAGTTATAGGCAGTGAAACAAAGCAGAAGATCCTGTCAGAGAACGCGAACTGGAAGAGGTAAATATGTATTCACTTCTATACAGTCTCTATTATTCTCTGAGGAGAGTACAAAAAGCTTATCGTGATGATAACGGTATACGTTATCGTTTTAGTACTTTTTTGATAGGTTATATCGAAGCATATTACAACCTGAATGTTGTAAAGCAGTTCCGTAATAAACCATCACACGAGTCAGGGGTTACAGAGGTAAAAAGAGAACAGAAGATCATTGTTTCACTGACATCTTTCCCTGCCAGGATCAATGTTGTATGGATTGCCATAGAGACTCTGTTACGGCAGTCGATGAAACCGGATGAGATCATTCTCTGGCTCGCTGAAGAGCAGTTTCCGAATAAAGATGATGATCTCCCTAAGGAACTGTTACAGCAGAAAGAAAGAGGCTTAACGATTCGATATTGTGATGATCTGCGTAGTCATAAGAAGTATTTCTATACTATGCAGGAATATCCGGAAGATCTGATCATACTGACAGATGATGATGCGTTCTACAGTAAGGATCTGGTTGAGAAACTGTATAAACTGCATCAAGAGAATCCGGAAGATATTGTATGTATGACAACAGCAATTATCTATCCGGATATACATACTGCGCCAACGTATTGGACACGTCCCTTACGTGGTGAAAGAATCATACACTCTGAAACTGCACAGCCATTCACCGGGCAGGGGACTCTATATCCTCCGCATAGTATACCGGATGAAGCTTTTAATGCAGAATTGATCAAAGAGTTATGTCTGCACGCAGATGATCTATGGCTGAAATATATGTCCATGCGAAATGGCGTAAAAACTACAGTGATGTACAAAGAAAGAAGTATGCCGGTAGGAATCTACGGTACACCCGAAAGCAGCCTTTGGCATATTAACGGAGAAGAACGGCAGAATGATATTCAGTGGGAGAATATACTGCGATATTTTGGAGAACTGAATGACAGTATACAGAAATAAACAAATTGATACTGCAAAAGGAATTCTGATGTTGTTGGTAATCCTGGGGCATGTTCTTCTTGCTTCTAGTAATCTGACGCAAACAGGTTCTTTTCTTTTAAAGCTGATATATTCTTTTCATATGCCTGCTTTTTTGATTATAAGCGGGATTCTTTTTGACAGAGAAAAGCAGAAAAAGAATGTATTTCAGAAATTCTTATTAACCAGAGTTAAACATATATTGATACCGTATTTTATTTTCGAATTACTAGGTGGAATAGCTCAGAATGTATTTGCTTATGGCAGCCGAGAAACGTTTTTTACTATTTTGATAAGAATAATGACATTTAGAATGTATGTGGGTGCTGACTGGTATCTGTTAACATATCTGTTGGCAATAGTTTTGGTATATATAGCTAACAAGGTTATTCAAAAGAATAGTGGATTGTTAATGACTGCTGGCACCCTGTTTGTTACTGTATCAATATATCAAGGTACTATAATCAACGAACAGTGTGTATTTATCCTACGTATATTATTGGCTTACTCATTGATAATTTTCGGAATCTTGATGAAAGATATATTACTGTCTTTCGATCAAAAGAAGATAGTTATTGCAGGTGTTTGCTTTATTCTCTCGGTTGTATATAATACGAACGTATTTATGCATGCAGTAATACTTGGAAATCCGGTGCTATTCCTGCTGGGAGGAGTTAGCGGAAGTTATTTAGTTCTTCAATTAGCTGCAGTTATAGATAGCAACTTGATGAATACGCTTGGCAGGTATTCTATCGTATCCATGGGTATTCATCAGGATATGATATGGATCTTTGGCTGGTTTTTTGGTTTGAACGGATCCAGTCCTTTGATTATCTTCAATATAGCTGTTACGTATTTACTCTGTATAATTGTTACAATGATATATAGATCTATATTTGGAAAGGAACAACTATGAATCCGTTCATTGAGAAAAAAGCGATTCGTTTGCGTAATAAAATACACGGCAGTAATGAACAGATTTGCTTGCCTGATTATCATAGTGCCGGGAATACGATCACAGTTATTGGAGAGGGCTCTGACTTGCGCATTAATGGGGACGGTTATATGAGGAACTGTATCTGTGATGTGAAGGGTAACGGAAATCATATTTCTGTAGGTAATCATTCATGGTTGTCAGATTACTGCAAGATACGTATTTCAGGGAATAATAATATTCTGGAAATAGGCGAAAATTGTTCCCTGCAAAACTGTTCTGTATTCATAGTTGGAGATAATAACATAATTAGAATTGGCGATGAGGCAACTGCTGTATTTACGTCTTTTCATATAGAGAAAGAACACAATATAGTTACAATTGGGAAACACACTAGTCTGCACGGCAGAAATAATGGAATTATTGAGTTCGTTCTTGAAGAGTCTACAGCAATCACCGTTAAAGAGGATTGTATGATCTCAAATGATGTATGTTTTAGAAGTAGTGATTCACATAGTATTATCAACGAACAGGGAGAGCGGATCAACCATGCGAAAGATATTGTGATAAATAATCATGTGTGGATTGGAATGCGATCACTAATTCTTAAAGGGACGTTAATAAAGAATAACTGTGTTGTTGGTGCCGGAAGTATATGTAACAAAGACTATGAAAAAGATAACTGTATGATTGCAGGTAATCCGGCAAAAATTATCAAAGAGAACGTGAACTGGTCAAGGGATAGACTGTAACAGATGACATATGTTTATCAATAACTGGATCAAGTGTTACTAGACAATAAAGCAATGCTGAAAAGGAGGACTATTCATGAACTTTCTCTTTACAATCAATGATGCTTATGCAGAACCTGTTAAACCATTGCTTTTTTCTGTCTACGACAATCTTGGTAAGGGTAATAATTATTATTTTATCTATGAAGATTTAAGTGATAAAAGTATAGTTGAATTAACTGCATTCATTGAAGATAAATGCTTTGGTACAGCCAAGTTTGTTACATTTCCTTATGATGAAGTTTTAAACGGATTACCTCTAACTGGTAATTGGAGTAAAGAAGTATATTTCAGACTCTTCGCACCATATATTTTTACAGAACTAGACCAGATCGTTTATCTTGATGGAGATACGATTGTTACCGGTAAGTTGGAAGAAATAAAGAAGCTTCAAGGAGACAATTCGTTTGTTATTGCGGCAGTAGAGAATGATGTACAAAAAGAAAACCTCGAAAGACTTGGCTTGGTAGAGCAAAGTGTCTATGTCAATGCTGGTGTTCTTGTAATAAATCTGCAACAATGGAGAGAAAAATGCACTTATGAGAAAATGCTGCAGTATTTGTTGCAGTGGAAAGGCATAATGAAATTTCAGGACCAAGATTTTATTAACCTTCTTTGGCAAGAACACTTTAGAATCCTTCCGCGTTCATATAATTACATGATTAGTTTGACTGAACGAAATCCATCTTATACAGTTATCCCAAACCCAGAAATATGTCACTATGTTTTTACTAAACCGTGGGTTGATTATTTTGAGTATGGAACAGATGGACCATATATCTATTACTTAAGAAAAAGCGGGAAAAAGAAAGAAGCATTTGAATTGAAAAAAAAGCATACGATATTACGGCTAAAAAATAATATAAAAAAGGAACTCGGATTAGTAAAAGGAAAGACCATCAAAAAATGATATGCCACAAATCAGTGTAATCGTACCGGTTTATAATACCGAACAGTATTTAAGACAGTGCTTGGACAGTATTCTTTGCCAGACATTTTCAGATTTTGAACTTATTCTGGTGGATGATGGCAGTAGTGACAACAGTGGCCAGATTTGCGATGAGTATGCTTTGTTGGATCAGCGCATAACTGTTATACACAAAGTTAATTGTGGCGTTTCCTCTGCTAGAAATAGTGGTTTAAAATGCGCACTTGGACAGTATATTGTCTTTGTTGATGCTGATGATTTGATTAATATTGATTATTTTGAAAACTTAACAAGCGTACATGCGGATCTTGTTTTATCAAGTTTTGATGATTATTGGCCAGATACTAAAAAAAGAATAGAATATCAAGCAAAATATGGAGAGTTCATAATAAAGAATGAAAATGATATTGTTGCATACTTAAAAGGAGGGTATGCGCCGGGTTTTGTTTGGGGAAAACTCTTTTTGAACCAGATTATCAAAAAGTATAAAATTTGTTTTGATGAAACACAAAAACATAGTGAAGATATACTGTTTATTGGTGACTATATTAAACATATTAATTATATTTATAAACTAAATTATTGTGGATATCATCATTGTCAGTATAAATCTGACACACTAAGTAATGTTGCCATGAAAAAACCACTAATTACTAGAATGGATTGGTGGAGGAAAGCTTTATTTCAATTTGAAGGTTATCCTATAGTACAAAAATACTATGCAGAGATGTTCCTATATTTGTTTGAAAAAGAAGTACAGCGTATTGCAATATCCAACCTTCCGTTTAGACAAAGAAAAAAAAGTATTAATGATTTGCTAAAATGTGATTCGTTAATTCAATGTATTAACATCTCTCCTGGGATTCTGCCTAAAGATACCAGACTATTTACACTGTATAAAATGAGCGGGCTGATAGTATTGAAATATTCAAATCGCAATAGTTAACGTATGATCTTAATCTATAAGAAACAAATATTGCTTTTGTGGCATTATTAAATATATAATGTGAACTAATTGTGCTACGAAATCTAATTTAAAATATATATGCTGGAAGTCACGAATACAGAAAAATATCATACTCACATCACTTCTAAAAAGAAGTGGTTTGAGTTAAATCTTAAAGAGGTATGGCAATACCGTGATTTAATCGTACTCTTTACCAAAAGAACATTTGCTTTGCGTTATAAACAGACAATTCTTGGCCCTATCTGGTTATTCTTAAACCCTTTTTTAACCAGTGTGATGTATACCGTAGTATTTGGAAACATAGCCAAAATTGATACAAACGGAATACCACATATTCTGTTTTATTTGGCTAGCACAGCTATCTGGGCATTCTTCGCGGACAGTATCAACCGGAACGCACAAACATTTACATCCAATGCGAATGTCTTCGGTAAAGTATATTTTCCACGTTTAACAGTACCTATATCGAATATCCTGTCTGCAGCGATTCAGTTCTGTATCCAGATGCTTATGGTTGGCATCTTCCTTGCGTACTATGTTATGCAGGGAATGGTATCTCCGAACTGGTTATATTTCCTTCTGATACCCCTGTGTCTGCTCCACTTAGGTATTATGGGTATGGGCTTTGGCATTATCATTTCAAGTCTTACTACGAAATACCGTGATCTCGGTATTCTGGTATCTTTTGGTGTACAACTATGGATGTACGGTACACCTATTGTTTATCCCTTATCAGAGATTGGTGATGGCTTGCTGAAAACCATCATCATGATTAATCCGGCAACAATGCCAATAGAGTTATTCCGATATGCCGTACTTGGTCAGGGAACTGTTATACCAGAGTATTTGGTATTATCCTGGATCATTACCATTGTTGTCGTAGTATTAGGAATTATGATCTTTAACCGTGTAGAAAAGACCTTTATGGATACAGTATAGGAGAGTATATGAGTGAGAATAACAGACAAATAGCCATTAAACTCTCCGGTGTTAAGAAGATGTATAAACTCGGGCAGATCGGAGGAGGTACTCTTCAGGGAGATCTGCAGTCCTGGTGGGCAAGAATAAGAGGAAAAGAAGATCCCAACACGAAGATTGGACAAAATCAGAGACTGGTAGGGCAGACATTCATGGCTTTGAATGGCATTGATTTAACTGTATACCAAGGTGAAGCTTTAGGTATTATCGGTGCTAACGGTGCTGGTAAGAGTACCATGTTAAAACTTTTATCTAAAGTCACTGCACCGACAGATGGAGAAATTGATATCTATGGAAGAGTAGCATCGATGCTGGAAGTAGGCACCGGTTTTAACGGTGAGATGACCGGCAGAGAGAATATATACATGAACGGTGCAATTCTCGGTATGACCAAGGCAGAAATCGATGCCAAGATGGAAGATATTATAGAGTTCTCTGAGGTTAGAGAATTCATCGATACCCCTGTTAAACGATATTCTTCAGGTATGTACGTGAAGCTTGCGTTCTCTGTAGCAGCACACCTGGACAGTGAGATCATGATTATGGATGAAGTGCTGGCAGTAGGTGATATGGCATTCCAGAAAAAGTGTCTTACAAAGATGAGAGAAGTTGCTAGTAAAGAGGGCAGAACAGTACTCTATGTTTCACATAACATGAATACAATCAGGCAATTATGTGACCGATGTATTGTGCTGGATAAAGGGAAGATCATCTTTGATGGGGATGTGGAGAAAGCGATAAGTAGGTATACTGGTGAGATAAATCAATTATGTACGCATTATGAGTACACAGCTAATTATCATAAAGACCGTAGATCATCAGATAGATTTGTTATCAAAGAATTAACATTTTTGTCCGTTAGTCAACCGAAATATGCTGTTGGTGAAAAAATTGTGATTTCTTTTTCATGCTGCGTTCTTAGAGCATTTCTTGATGTTAAGTTTCGCTTCGAGACTAAATACGAAGATGGCACAATTGTTGGGACAATGGTAACCAATAAAAGTGAAGATTTTCCCGCTAATACCACAAAGTCAATTAGTATTAGTATCGATACAACATATTTAACAACAGGTATTTTCAGTGTTGATTTGATTGCATTCCAATATGATAACTTTGGAAATGAAAGCTATTTAGATGGTGTATACCCTGGTTTCAGTTTTGAAATCATTGAAGATGCAAATAACACTAGTAATCTGGTGTGGAATCATAGGTATTGGGGACATATTCATTTACCAGATGTTGTAATTGTTGAAGATAGTTAAATATGTAATGTCAATGTTTAAATCATTTACTACAATAAAACGGATTACTTCAACTTATAAGAAATCGAACAACATCAAAAACTATAGAAGAGAGAACCTTCCTTTCCTTCGGAATACAGATAATCATTAATTTAAACACGTATATTCCGAAAGAAAAAACACATGAAAGGATCGTATTTTTTCCTGATTTAAGGGTATAGTGTAAAGAAATTTACGCTTTTTTTCTATTATTAGCCTTCTGTTTTTTCTCCCAATCCAGCATTGTAGGATCTTGGATGATTCTGAATAATCGATACAGTAGTGGGAATCTTGTTAATAAAGTATAAACAGCGTTTTGTGAAAATGAAGAATACGAAGACGTTTTAAGCGTTCTCAATGCATTCTTCATAAGCGTTTTATAATCAAAACCTGTATTATCTGTCGCTGGTTCAAATGATTGATTGTAACGGTAAAGGAAACAGTTTTTGAGTGTTTCTAGTGCGTATACGTAGTTTGCCCAGGCAGAAGTAAGCTGAGTCATTTGTGAATAATAGTATTGAGATACCTGCATGTATACTTTAGAACTAAACCGTGAAACCATCGATCCTGCCCGCTGAAAATAGTAATATAGCTTCGCATCACAGACAGTACATGTAATATCCTCTTTTGATGCCAGTACATCAATGTTAAATGCAGCATCATCCATGACGGTGATATTGTGAAACAGATGGTTATCTACGCATTCTCTAGTGTATATTCTTGCCCAGACATAACCGTGTGTAACAGAATAGTTATCCAAAGCCTGCATACCCGTAACGGTATAACAACTCACTTGAGAAATCTCAAAAGGCTTATCAGAAACGATATCTTCAGTTTTTTTCCAACCGCAGATCGTTATATCCGAACCGTAATGTTTCATATAATGCATCAGTATTTCAAAATACATCTGGTGAATCCAGTCATCTGCATCAATAAATGCTATGTAACGTCCTCTTGCGGCAGCTAAGCCGGCGTTTCTTGCACTGTAACATCCCCCGTTCGGCTGATCAATAATGATTACCCGACCATCCTTTGCGGCATATTCTTGAAGTATATTTAAAGAATGATCTGTGCTGCCATCATTGACACAGATAATCTCCAAGTCAGTGTATGTATTGTTTATGATTGAATCCAGGCATCTGGATAAATAGCTTTCAACATTGTAAACCGGTATAATTACAGAAACTTCAGGAGTGGTTTTATTCATAGATTTAATTATGGACGATTTTTGGGTGAAATGGTATATATAAATGATGTTACTGATTCTTCTCTTGTTATGGAGAGTGTAATACATAGAGTACATAAATACGGAGAAACTGCTGATGAATCTTCTCTTTTTGATAGATTATATAAATTATGGGCTTGGCGCTGAGCGTGCGTTACTGAATATTGCAAACAGTTTATGTGATAAACATAATGTAGTAATTGCTGCTAGATTTGATGGTGGCAATCCCAGTTACTGGATGGATCCCCGGATCGATTATAGATTGTTGAATACTGAGCGTGATCTTCCTCTGCATAAAAAGGTTTTTAGTTATCTGAAAGAAACACAAGCGTTAAAGAGGCTAAAAAAGGAAATACAAGCAGATATCTCTATTAGTTTTCTTGAAACAGCCAATTTTCTCAATGTCGTCAGCGGAGGACCGGGTAAGACGGTCATATCTATAAGGAATTACTATTCGCTTGGTCTTAAATCAGACTATGCATTCATACAACGCATCAAAGCAGTGTGGTCTGGAAAGACAGCGGACCAGGTAGTTTGCGTATCAGAGATGATCAGGCAGGATATGGTGAAACACTTCAAAGCTCCGCAAAAGAAAACATGTGTTATTTACAATATGTACAATGTGCAGCAGGAGGCCGTTCCATACAGAGAAGATATCTATGACTTGTTTATTCAGCGTAAAGGCGGCAGTCATTCAGTGTTTATTACAACAGGCAGATTAACTGTGCAGAAAGGACAATGGCATTTAATCAGAGCATTTAAAAAGGTGCATGAAGTCATTCCGGATGCTGTATTGTTTATCTTTGGAGGAGGATCTCTGGAAAACTATCTGTCCATGCTGATTCGTGAGAACAATCTGGAAGATAGTACTTATCTGATGGAATTTGATCCGGGGATTGTACATTATTTAAAAGAAGCAGATATCTATGTTTCCCCATCTTTATGGGAAGGATTCAGCAATTCTATTCTTGAAGCACTTTGTAACGGAATGCCCGTTATTTCTACTGATTGCCATACCGGTCCTAGGGAGTTGCTTGCACCTGATACGGATTATTCTTATGAAACAGATAAAATCGAATATGCTAAGTACGGCATACTGGTTCCTGCTGGTTCAGAAAAAAGGTTAATCAATGAACCACTAACTGCTGATGAAGAGCTGCTTGCAGACGCAATGATTGCATTAGCAAAGCATCCTGAATTAAGAGAAAAGTATGCTCGTGCGGCATTAGAACGTGCAGAGCTGTTCAAACCGGAATTAATCACAAGCCAATGGGAATCGTTGCTTAAGACACTTACTCAATAAAGCCATGCGTACATTCTTTAGACTGTATGGGCTGAGTGGCGTTTGACTTCTGTTAGAAAGAGTTCAAGATGCGGTGGACTCGCATTTGATACTCTGTACCCTTTTTGTTAATATACTAGTTGTTATATCCAAAGGAGTATAAAAACCTGCGAAATGAAAAGGATTGCACTGGTACTGCATGGGCTGCAGGCTTATACCGGAACGGAAGTCATGTTTGCCAATCTCAGCCATTATATAAATACTGAACAGATACATCTTACTTTTTTTATTGCTATTGATCCAGGTGAGCCGCAGTTTTTGGAGAATGAGGTGAAACAGTCTGGTGCAGATGTTATCCATCTTCATGATCTTGATCATTTCCGGTTTCTTTTATGGCCGTGGACACTCTACCGTGCTTTTAAGCAGTATGGACCGTTTAATGCTGTTCATGCCAATATGAACCTGCAGAATGGTGTTGTCCTGGCTTCTGCCCGTCTTGCCGGGATTCCCATGCGTATCTGCCACGCACATACAAGTGCCCATAATCGTGATCATACTTCTCTTTTGCGGCGCATATACCGGTCTTTGATGCGTTCTTTGATCCATCGTTACGCGAATGTGCGTTTGGCCTGTGCAGAGGATGCCGGCTTATATTACTACGGGAATGATTCTTTTACGATACTTGATAACGGAATCGAACTATCCCGTTTTGATTACTGTAATTCTGAGAAGAGAAGGGAACGTACAAGATTTATCGCTGTCGGCCGTTTCGCTGCAGAGAAGAACCCGTTTTTCCTGCTGGATGTATTTGAGGCAGTGTACCGGAAGAACAAGAATGCACATCTGACCTGGGTGGGTACCGGTCCGCTGCAGAAAGAGATCAAAGATCAGGTACACCGGAAAGGATTGGATACTGCGGTAACTTTCCTCGGCCAGAGAAAAGATATACCGGAATTGATGCGCGAAGCAGATATTTTCCTGTTCCCTTCACGAGCAGAAGCTCTGGGTCTTGCGCTGGTGGAAGCCCAGGCTGCAGGTTTAACCTGTTATGCATCTGATCGTGTACCGAAGAAAGCAGACTGCGGTCTCTGCCGGTTTCTTTCCCTTGATCTTACGGCGGAAGAATGGGCAGAAACGATCCTGCATGAGGATACATTCTTGGTACAAGACCGTAAGAAGCTGGAACGGTATGATATCCGTCACATGGCAGACCGGCTGACTGCGTTGTATCTTACTGACACAGAAGAAAGGACATCCGTATGATGCCTCCTATAATCAGTGTCATTATCCCTGTATATAACGCGGAGAAGTATCTGGATAAGTGTCTGTCTTCTGTCTGTGCGCAGACATTTCAGGCATTGGATATTATTGTGATCGATGATGGATCTACAGACAGCAGCGGTAAAATTGCGGATACGTTTGCGCAGAGAGATCCCCGTATCCGTGTCTTTCATACAGAGAACCGCGGGCACTATCTGGCAAGGGGAACAGCAATAGCAGAAGCCCACAAGGCCGGCAGTTCCTATATCGGCTTTGTGGACAGTGATGATACGATCGTGCCAGAGATGTACGAAGTGATGTATCAGAGAGCTGTGGATACCGGTGCTGATATAGTGGAGTGTGGGTTCTTTCAGGATTATCCCGATCATACGACTGTATGGAGGCCTGCGGAAGGTGTCCGGGATACCACCGCAGCCCTGTGTGAATTATTCCGCGGGAGATCTCGTGACTTCTTCTGGAATAAATTGTGGCGTATTTCCTGCTTTGATGGTTTTTCTTTCCCAGATGCACAGGCCTATGCGGATATATCTGTTAGTTACCGTATTTATTCAAAAGCCAGAATCTTTGCGGGTATAGTACAGCCTTTATATCATTACCGACAAGTATCTGATAGTATCGTACATAAGAACGATATGCGTCTTCTTAGACTCTGGCAGTATAATCGCGAGAAGTATATGTATATTCTTACAGAGATGAGATCCCGGATTGGTCCGGATGTCTATGCTGAAATAGAAAATAGCCAGCTCTCCCGCTGTGTCTATGCCATCGGAAAGAACTGGGTCTGGTGGTTGAATCATACCCCTCAGGAACAGGAATTATACCGGGATGAACTGTATGCCATGTCTTCCTTTATTTGCACGTATACGCCTGTTTTCGGCCGCTCCGGGTGGTCTTTCGCATTCCGGTTGACGTGTCTGCTGGCACGTTTCCCTAATCGTGTATCTTTACGGATTTCCTATCTGTTGGAGAAGGTTTTGCTGGCATTTCGTAAACGCAGGTATTATTAGTACAGGTCTCTCACTCCGCCTTAAAATCAACTACTAGTACTTCGGGTATGTTATTCACCCGGGGTATTTTTTCCGTATTTCCCAGTCCCTTGGACAGGATCATGTGTTTCCTGCCGTCCTTGGAGTCATATATCCCGTATTCCTTTCCGCAGAACCATCCCTGATCCGGCGCATATAATCCTCCGATGAAGGGAATCTGTATCTGTCCTCCATGAGAATGCCCGCTGAAGACACAGTCCACATCCCATGCGTCCAGTGAACCATTGATGATCCAACATACCGGCATATGACACATCAAGATTGTATATAACTCTGTATCCTGATATTCCTTCAGGAACTCCGCTTCCTGTCTCCGGTTATTCTCTACCGCGTATCTCTCCGGCAGACAGTAGCCGTAGATTCCACCCAGACGAATATCCTGTCCATTGACGGAGATCTCTTCCCACGCATACTCCAGCACATGAGCTCCGGTTTCCTCATAAAGGGCGGTAATATCGGTACCGTACCGATTCTCATAACCCTTTTCATGATTGCCTAAGGAGATATATACCGGAGCAGCAGGGACCAGCTGCCGGATCAGTTCTACAGCGATCTCTGTTGTCTCTTCATCCTCATTCAGCAGATCCCCGGTAATCAGAATCATATCCGCATCCTGCTGTTTGACCAGGGATACCAGTTTCTCATTGTTCTCCCCAAATACACTATTATGCAGATCGGTAAGCTGGACAATACGGAAATCATGAGAAAGCCTGTCCGAGGTAATCTCATAGTATGAACATTCCAGCCAGTTCTTCGATGTATAAATACTGAAACTGACTAGACCAGCCAGGCTGAACAGGATCACTAAGATAATGACAACGATCTTTTTCATCGTCTGTATCATACCGCAATCCGATGTCTGAAGGAAAACAGAAATATCTTCCGGTTGTTAAATTCCGATAAATGATAGACAATTTAAACATGAGTGAAGACAGAAATCAAACCGCAGAGACAGCAGCATTCCGTTCTCTGGACACATTATATAAACGCTGGAAAGAAGGCACTTTCGGAGAAATCCTGGAAGACTGGAAATGGATCTTTTCCTATTCCAGCCGGTACAAGGGAACAATCGTCTTCTATACGTTCCTCGGTATCTTCAGCTCTACCCTGGCTCTCGTTTCCGGTGTCGTCAGTAAGTACATCATTGATATCGTCACTGGCTACCAGTATGAAAAGCTCGGTATTCTGATTGCCCTGTATGTCGGCAGTTCCGTCTTCAGCCTGGTCTTCTCAAGTCTGTTGAGCAGAGTTACCGCAAAACTCTCCCTGCGGATCAACCATGAGATCCAGGCGGATATCTTTGACAAGATCATGGACGCAAAGTGGCTGGAGATCTCCAAGTATAGGAACGGGGATATCCTGAACCGTTTCAACGGGGATGTCAGCGCCATCGCAAATAACGCGGTCTCCTGGATCCCGAATATTATCATTGCGGTCTACAGTTTCATTGCGACATTCGTGGTGATCTGGCACTACAGCAAGCTCATGTCCCTGCTTTCGTTTGCTTCCGCACCGGTTATGCTGCTGATGAGCCGTTTTGTTATCCGCAAACAGCGTGAGTATAACCGCAAGACCCGGGAGATCTCTTCCAAGGTCATGACCTTCGAGGTAGAGACCTTCTACAACATGGATACGATCAAGTCTTTCGGGATCGCTCCTCTCTACGGCAGAAAGCTCAGAGAATGGCAGGATAAATACAAGGATATCTATCTCGACTTTAATTTATTCAGTATTCAGGCCAAGGCTTTCATGTCCCTGGTGGGCAGGATCGTCCAGTTTATCGTTTTCGGCTACTGCCTGTATCTGCTTTGGACGCATGAGATCACCTACGGTACGATGACCCTGTTCCTGACCCAGAGAGCCCGGATGACCTCTGCGTTTAATAATATTATCTCGGTAGTACCGTCTTTCCTGTCTGCTTCGGTATCTGCCCACCGTCTGCGTGAGCTGGTTGACCTGCCGAATGAGGACCATATTCCCGCAGAGGCGGAAGTGAGCGGGAAGCTGTCCGTTGTGATGGAGGATGTAAGTTTCGGCTATGAAGAGAATACGCCAGTATTTACGGATGTGCAGTTTACGGCAGAACCGGGTGAGATCGTTGCGCTTGTCGGTCCTTCCGGCCAGGGCAAGACAACGATGATGCGTCTGATCCTCGGGCTGGTAAGTCCCCTGCAGGGTAAAGCAGGAATACTCAGCGAAGATCATACATTTACACCGGGCAATGCCGATATCCGCCGGTACTTCTCCTATGTGCCCCAGGGGAATACGATTCTCTCCGGCACCATCGCTGAGAATATGCGGATCGTAAAGGAAGATGCTACAGATGAAGAGATCATCGCCTGTCTGAAGAGTGCCTGTGCCTGGGAGTTCGTGGAACGGATGCCGCTGGGCATCAACAGTCCGGTGGGAGAGCGCGGCAAAGGACTTTCGGAGGGACAGGCCCAGCGTATTGCGATTGCCAGAGCGTTACTGCGTGATGCCCCGGTATTATTGCTGGATGAGGCTACTTCTGCTTTGGATGTCACTACTGAACGCAATGTACTCCGCAATATCATGCAGGATCATCAGGAACGCACTTGTATCGTGACTACCCACAGGCCAAGTGTTTTGGGCATCTGCCAGCGTGTCTACGGTGTGCAGGGCGGCAAAGTTCGCGAACTGGATGAGGAAGAGTCTGTGGAGCTGGCAATGGAGTTCTGAGGTGAGAGGCTCAAGACAGCTATAACGCAGTTATTTCTATTTTTGCTGGAAAATATAGTTAAACACTAGTAAATATGAAATTTATTAGTGTTTTTTATTGTAATATCAGGAATGTAATAACATAATTAACGTGGAGAAGTGTCCAAATGTTTTTTGCGTCTTTTCATAAGCAGAAAGCGTGGCACAGGAGGACAACAGGATATGAATAAAAAAGTATTATCAGTTATTTTGTCAGCGCTGATGAGTATCAGTGTGCTGCAGACACCGGTGTTTGCGGCAGGAGATGAACCCGAAGCTGACGGACAGGAAGAAGTAACAGAAGTACAGGAAAACACAGCAGAAGAAACCGAAGAAGTACAGGAACCTGAAGAAGAGGAAGAGAACCTCGAAGAACCGGCAGAAGAAACTCCGGAAGTGACGGAAGAATCAGAAGAATCCGAGATTCTTGAAGTAGCGGAAGTTCTTGAAGAAACAGAAGAACCGGAGGAAACACCAGAGGTCCAGCAGGAGACAGAAGAGCCGGAAGAAAGCGAAGCTCCCGAAATCACTGAACCTGAAGAACCGGCAGAAGAGTCTGAAGAGACAGTGGAAGATCCTGAAGAGAATGAGGATCTTTTGATCGCTGAAGAAGAGGAAGAAGAAGATGTTGTACTTACGGAAACATCGGAAGAAGAGCCTGAAGTGACCCTGATCACTCCGGAGCCGGTGACCTACAATGGTGTAACCGTAACGGTCAGCTATCTTTCTGATACTTTTGGTAGTAAAGAAGTCACAATGATCGTCGGTGAACCAGGTGAAACAGAAAAAGAAGCCCTGGAAGCCCTTGGCAGATCTTTCAAAGCGGTCGATATCACATTCATTGACGAAGAAGGCAATCCTGTCCAGCCTGAAGAAGGAAAGAATGTGTCGGTATCGCTTGAAGCAGACGGCATGAAAGATACCGGGAACTATGGAGTTGTGCATGTCGACGGTGAAGGAAACATCACCGAGCTGGATGCGGTACCGGAAGTTACAAATACGGTCACAGAACATGTGAAAGTCGGCGAAACAACCAGAACGATCGAAGTCCCTGCGGAGACAGAAATCGTAGAAGTACAGAATTATAAAGAAGAGACATACACAGAGTATGAACTGAAAGAACAGACGATTGAAGTCCCTGCGGTCATTTCCTACCGGTATGTACGCAAGAGCAGAGAAGCAGAAGTAACGCAGGGCACTTGGGGATTCTTCAATTATGGAAAATCCGGACAGAACCAGACACGTACAGAGTACTACTACGAGAAAGAACCGTATGTTGTAAGAGAAGCGTACACATATTCAACGTGGAAAAGAACACCTGTGCAGAAGACAAGGACAGTCCCTGCCGGAACACGTAATGAAACAAGAATCGTAAAGGAAGCCTATTCCTACGAAGTTACGGAAGATATCTATGAAGATGTTGTATACAACGATGTACAGACATCCTTTGAGGCAGGAAGTTTCTCTGTCTATGCGGTAATCGGCGGTTCAACCGATGATGAGGCACGTGCAATCGTCAATTTCTACGGCATAGATAATGCACTGATCACTACATATTTTGTTAAGAACAGTGACCAGATGCCGCCGGCTAATGAAGCTGAAAGACAACCCGGTGTACAGTATATCGATGATATCGTAACTGACCCGGGTATTGGCGGAACCCTGCCTGGAAACCAGATCTTTGTCGGCTGGTATATCGGCAATTCAGATGATTATACAACTACCACTGCGCCGAAGACGATCAACGATATCCGTCAGTATCTTGTTGATCAGACATTCACGGAAGGTGAGACCATCATCAATGTCTACGCAATGATTTTCAAGGTCTTTACCGTAACATATCTGGATGAACAGAATATTTCCATGGGCTCGGATGAAGTGAAAGTGCGCACTTCCGAATCCAACGGCGCGTACACCGTCAGTAAGACCTATGTACCGGTTGATCCGACTAAGAACTTTGAGGGCTGGCAGACAGAAAATGACAGTTTCATTGCTGACGCACAGTACAGCGGTGAAGCAGCATCCGAACCATACAAAATGGGTACAACCATGACCATCTCCGGCGATATTACCTTTACTGTTTCCGCACCGAAAGGCCGCTGGCTGATTTTTGACGAGAACGGCCGCGGAGCTACCTATAATGCGCCGCAGTTCGTCAGGGACGGTGAAGTTACGCATGAGCCAGCACTGGATATGATCAGGCTTGGTTATACATTTGTCGGCTGGTATACGGTGAAATACGATGACGATGCAACACCGGATGAAGCCAACAGGTTTGAATTCGGACAGGAACTGGAACAGCCTTCGACAACAATCTATGCCAAGTGGACATCCGTGGAAACTGCGCACTATACAGTCATTTACTGGAAACAGAAAGTGGACGGTTCAGATTATGATTTCGAGCATTCCCAAACCATTACCGGGAATGTCGGCACAACGATCAATGTAACAGCATCTGGTACGACAGTTGCGGTCACCGGTGCGAATATTTACAACATTGAAAAAGGATTCAGTTTCAAAGAAGCCGACACAGGCAAGACTATCTCCGCTACCGGTAATACAGTTATCAATGTATATATTCAGCGGAACCAGTACACCCTGACATTCCGTGCTCCGGGTTATACTTACACACCGACAACCAGCAGCTTCGGTACGCAGTATGGTCTTGTGGATGGTGTATATGTGGAACTCAACTGGCACCTTGGCTGGGGAGGCATTTATTGGACTTATGGAGATACATGGGGCAGCGAAGGACCAGTCTATACCGGAACCCGCTACACACGCAGCCAGGGTGAAATGACAGTTAAGGAGATTACTGCGTATTACGAACAGAACATTTCCGATTACTTCCCGATTGAAGGCGACAACGGTGTTACATACAACCATGGTGAGCGTTGGAAGCCGGGTACAAACGGCCTTGGATGGACGGAAGTCATGGTCTTTATTGACACAATGCCTAACGAGAATGTCACTTTCACACTGGATGAGGCAGACCGGCCGCTGAAGACGATGTACTACTACGTGGAGGCATTGGATACCGATACCACCACAATCACGCACAAAGGAACGAAATACGTACTGTACAACACAGTTGCTGCCCGGTACAACGGCGTGACAACGGAAGACTTCATCGACCTGGACGGTTTCGCGAAAGTTGAAGCTGCTGCCACTATCGGCGGAGCGGCTTTGACACCGTATACAATTTCTGGCGTATCCGGTCAGTGGTACATCTACAATACTGATCAGGACCAGTCAATCTACTTCTTCTATACCCGTCTGAAGTATTCCATCAATTTCATGGACGGCGGTTACTTTGATGGTGAAGGTAATCCGCTGACGGATGATTATTCAACTGTCGGACAGTGGAAAGCAGTAGATAACATTGTCTACGGATCTAACATCGCCTCCTACAACAAGGGAGGAGCTGACTACTATGAACCTGCAGCAGCATATCCGGGATTCATATTTGAAGGCTGGTACATCGATGACAGATGTACGACACCGTACACATTTACAACCATGCCGAAGGGCGGCCTGACGCTCTATGCAAAGTGGCGTCAGATCCAGTACCGTGTGTTCATGCATCCGAATGCCAAACTGCCGGACGGAACCAATGACAATACCCTCACCTGGGGTAGTGCAACCCAGGACCTGAACTTCCGTGTATCCTATATGGGTCAGGTGAGTATGCCGACAGGCCTGCGCGATGAGTACGAGTTCATCGGCTGGTTCCTTGATGAAGAGACGAGCATTCCGTTCAACGAAGATACGAAGCTGACAGAAGACATTGTTACTGCCGATTATGACAAGACAGACCCTGCCAACTACACTGATCCGATGAACAAGTTCGGTGAGATTGAAGGCCAGGGAAGTAATTCTGATCTGACCGGGAATAATGGATCCGAACGTTTCTGGATCACGAAAAAACTGGATCTGTATGGCAAGTGGAGCGCTATACTGACAGGCGCACAGGGCATCGGTGTTATCTATGATGCAAATGGTGGTTCCAATGCTCCGGATGACACCCGGAAGTACAAGGACAATGTCCAGGCGATTGCCCAGGCAGCATCCACACCTCCGGCGAATTACCGGTTCCTGTACTGGGTCGTTCAGAAGTGGGACGGCACTGCATACGTCGATGCGAAAGACAGCAGCGGTAAGTTGTTGACTGTCTACCCGGGTGACGGCTTCACCGTGCTGAAGAATTACGCCAAAGTAACCGACCTGACGCCGGGTGATGAAGGATACTCTGAAGAAGATGAAATCTACAAGGCGTATACCATGCAGCTGCGTGCAGAATACGGTCCGGAAGAAGCCAGTAAAGATACCTATATGAACTGGTACAAGAATGACCAGGATCCTTCCGAACTGCTGCACGAGGATAAAGACCTCCTGATCAACGAGGCAGTGGATATCTACACACTGACTTCAGGAATTCCGACCCGTACAGGTTATAAGTTCCTCGGATGGGCCCGCGAGGCAGAATATGCGCTGAGTGAAGATAACAAGCCGACCGGCGATGCCATTACATATTACGATGTAGATGAAGATGATTTGTATTTGAAGTGGGTCGAAACCACAGGGGGAGAAGGACACTACGAAGCAAAGAATTCCTCTGGTTCTTGGGTGACAGTTACACAGGTCGCTGCTGATGAAAAGATGCCGTACCATGCATTATATGCAGTATGGAAACTGGATCACTTCTTCATCTTCCATTCTGCCACCGGTGTGCTGGAAGCTGTGGAATATACAGATACCATTGACCTGACAGAATATGTCACAAATGGTTATCTCTACGGCGGTTACTACAGTGCCTATACACGCTATGAAGCAACAGATGCAGATAAGGCTAACGCAGAAAAGAGCGCAGACCTCAAGATAACGATTCCTGACAGTACGTATACTCCCGAAACAGACAGTACGCATGTTGGTTCATGGAATATCGATAATGCATACACTGCGCCTGGAACATCTATGAAACCGGATGCGCAGACGGTCTACTACCTGAAGGAAGTGAAGACACGTTATCTGCAGAATTATCACCAGATCACCTACAACAAGACTTCTCTTGAGTTGACAGGTCTCTACCTCTTTACTGCAATCGATGATACGAATTATAACGAGAACGGATTTACACTGAAGTCTACAGATGGTAAGACAGCAACGGTTGTACAGACCTTCTCGATTACCAATGCATCAGGTAAAACTGTCGTGCTGAAAGCCAATACGATCTTCAAGAATAAAGGCCTGGCCGGAGATGGATACCTTGGATACTGGAATGTTACTGGTTCGAGTTACTATACTACAGGATCATTCACGATATTGCCTTATTGGGTAACACCGGATACGATCAAAGTTGATGGAATCAGTACCAGAACGGTAACGGTTACTGAGATGACCAAGTCAGGGATCACCAAGTCTGATGAATAGAAACATTGCAAAGAAGACATATAGCGGTCCAATATTCTTTGGGCTCACCCCGGAAGACGATCCTGGTATCGTTCTGCCCCCTTCTCAAGGCACAAGTGGTGAGGACCCTCAGTTCACATGGAATCCTGCTATTGATTCAAACGATATTGACATGTTCTGGGTAAGCCATGATGAAACAGATCTTGCAGAGATGGATACAGACCACGATCTGTATATCTCTAAAGCGGAATTCGACGCATGGTTTGCCAGCATTGGCGGTAACTGGTAAGAATCAGTCAAACAACGAGTAACAGAAGAGAGGTTAGTGCAGTCAAAAGATTGTGATAACCTCTTTTTTAAATATTTATGTTGAAAAAATGTAATTATACGATTGTTCTGGTAGAAAAGTTTCATCAAATCCTCGTATTTTTATACTGACATTGCACAAAACGAATGATATATTTATTCTGTATAAGTATACGCAATTCTTTTTGCATCTTTTCACATGCAGAAAGCGTAGCACAGGAGGACAGGATATGAACAAAAAAGCTCTATCTGTTATTCTGTCATTGCTGATGAGTGTCAGTGCATTTCAGACACCAGTGTTTGCGGCAGGGGAAGAACCCGAAGCTGACGGTCAGGAAGTAACAGAAGTACAGGAAAACACAGAAGAAGAAATCGAAGAAACACAGGAACCGGAAGAAGAGGAAGAGAACCTTGAGGAACCTGCAGAAGAAACTCCGGAACTGACGGAAGAATCAGAAGAAACCGAGATTCCTGCAGTTACGGAAGTTCCTGAAGTAACAGAAGAGCCGGAAGAAACCGAAGCTCCCGAAGTTACTGAGCCTGAAGAACCGGCAGAAGAGACCGAAGAGACAGTGGAAGATCCCACGGAGAGCGAGGGTCTTTTGATCGCTGAAGAAGAGGAAGAGGAAGACGTCGTTCTTGCGGAAACCCCGGAAGAAGAGCCTGAAGTGACCCTGATCACACCGGAGCCGGTGACTTATAACGGTGTAACGGTAACGGTCAGCTATCTTTCTGATACTTTTGGTGGTAAAAAAGTCACCATGATCGTCGGAGAACCTGGTGAAACGGAGAAAGAAGCACTGGAAGCCCTTGGCAGATCTTTCAAAGCGGTCGATATCACATTCATTGATGAAGAAGGCAATCCTGTCCAGCCTGAAGAAGGAAAGAATGTGTCTGTCACGCTCGAAGCAGAAGATATGGAAGATACCGGAATGTATGAAGCTGTACATGTCGACAGTGAAGGAAATGTCACTGTGATGGAAGCAACATCAGAAGTAACGAACACGGTCACCAGACAGGAAAAAGTCGGCGAGACGACCAGAACGGTTGAAGTCCCTGCGGAGACAGAGACTGTCGAAGTACAGGACTATAAAGAAGAGACATACACGGAGTATGAACTGAAAGAACAGACGGTCGAAATCCCTGCGGTCATTTCCTACCGGTATACACGCAAGAGCAGAGAAGTAGAAGTAACACAGGGCACATGGGGATTCTTCAATTATGGAAAATCCGGAAAGAGCCAGACACGCACAGAGTACTACTACGAGAAAGAACCGTATGTAGTAAGAGAAGCGTACACGTATTCGACGTGGAAAAGAGTGCCTGTGCAGAAGACAAGGACAGTCCCTGCCGGAACCCATACAGAGACAAGAGTCGTACGTGAAGCTTACACCTATGAGGAAACAGAAGATGTCTACGAAGATGTTGCATACAACGATGTACAGACATCCTTTGAAGCAGGCAGTTTCTCGGTATATGCGGTTGTAACAGCCGCACCTACCACCGGAGAAGAGTTTGTCATATACTCTGGGACAACAGCTTTGGCTTATAGTGGAAACGGTGGCCTTACTACTGCATCAATAACAGTTGAAAACGACATAGTTCGCTCAGGCAGTGATAATATCGTATGGACGTTTACAGAAATCGGAACAGATGCTAACGATAATATAATCTATCGCATTTCATACACCTCTGGATATACTACTCGCTATCTCAGGTATAGTAGCAGTCAAAACAGTCTGGCATTAGGTACATATACCAATAACAGTGAATGGATATATGATCAATATAATCATCGCCTGACTCAAGGAAACAGATATCTTAGGTATAACAATAATACGTTTACTTTAACGACAAATGTTAATCAAGCATCTGCGATTTATCTTGCTCATGTTGAAGATGAACCGGTACCCGGAGATTTAAATTATTACTATTACAATGCAGATCGTACTGCCTCGATCAGTGCTTCGGAAGTAGCTGAAACACTCACTACTGACTGGGTCGATGTCTCAACACTTGCTAAAGAGATCACTGGTTATACATATCTTGAGGCAAGAGCGAATAGTAAAGATGGTGATGTGATCACCGAAGTTAATGGAAGAGCATATCGTCATGGAACAGAAACGAGCGGTAGCGGATCTCGATTAGATAATATCTATTTTATTTACATGAAGGATTATGTTGCTGGCGAAGATGTGATCCCTGGTCTGAACGGTCCTGTCACCGAGAAGGAAGTTACACAGAATCCAGATGGTACATTTACCATTACGTTGGATGTTACCGGTGTTGTGAATGAAGTCAAGCATGGTGCTAATGTTGTTATTGTATTTGACCGTACATATAGTATGAGCGGCAATATGAGCAATACTGACCGTACAATGCGTATCAATGCAGCGATATCTGCCGTCAACACACTGGTAACCACGCTGAATCCGGGCGATCCGTCAATCGAGGGGTTCAATGATATTGATTTTGCCTTGGTTGAATTTGATCGAAACGCAGCGGTATATGACTTCGGGACAAATGGTATTTCCGGACATACGAACTGGACAAAGAGCGGCAGCGCTTTGACAACACGTATCGAAAGGTATCGGAACGGTCAGAATCTTGCGGCATCCGGAGCTACTCAAGGTGGTGGCGGCACCAACTGGCAGGCAGCACTGCAGGCTACGGCATCAGTACTTGAAAACAAGCCGGATGCCGATCCTACTTATGTCATTTTCATGACCGATGGTGAACCGACGATCTACATAGGGAGTGATGAGGTTCATAACACCAACATAACAACATCGAGTCCGGAATATGCTAGAGCTGAACCGTATGCAACTGCTATCGTCAGTGCAGATTATCATATGTATGACATTTTCTGCAGTGCCAGTACAACGACATTACTACAGTCCCTGTACACAACATCCCACGCAGACAGTTATGTCATGGCAGAAACCCAGGCAGCAGTTGAGCAGGCATTTGCAAATGTTGCTCAGGCCATGATTGATGCGATTGGTTCCAGCAACTATGGTGTCAACGATGGTGTTCCTGAACTTGGATCTTTCGATATCAATACAGTAGATGGGACACTTGGTGAGGCTAGATACTATAAGAAAGAAGCAAATGAAAGTGCCTTTACGGAATGGACAAATGCGCCGGCAGCAACACCTTCTTCAACGGGTGTTCTGTGGGATCTGACATCTGTCGGAACGCTGACAGGTGATACAGTATATCGAATCGAATTCGAAGTATGGCCGAGCCAGGCGGCGTATGACTTGATTGCTGATTTGAACAATGGGCTGCGGTTCTACGATTATGCTGATTATCTGGCTTCCAATCCGGATCCTGTGCTGACAGAAGAAGCAGCAGTTACAGCCGGTCTGGTTCTGACTGCTGATCAACGGTCGCAGATTACGGAACCGGCAAGTGCAGATGCTGAGTATACGATGAAGACAAACACCACCCTGTCCGCAACTTACAAACTGTATGGACAGACAATTACTGAAGATGACATTGACTTCACAGCCGATGCTATGGATCTGCCGGTAGAACCGATTTCTGTCAAGAAGATATGGCCGGCAAATATGCTGGACGAATACGGAGCAGCGGATTACCGTGATCCTGAAACCGGAGAAACCTTCACTGCTACAGAAATCGTGCTTACATTGAAGCGTGATGGTCAGAATTACATGGATATTCTGGTCAAGGGAAGTGAAGGGTGGAAAAAGGATGACATCTTTGTTTCCAACGGCTTCATGACAGTAGAAACTGTTGATGGTCAGAAGGTTGCGCATATCAAAGAGGTAGGACATGATTACCAGTTGGTTGAACCGCCGGCATTCATGTATTACTGGGATCTGGTATCGGATATCTATCATCCGATGGTCATCAACGGGGTTCCAACATTACTGGTCTACAATCAGGATAAGAAAGCAGCAGACGTTGACAACGTGACATACTTTGCAATCGGCCAGAATGACGATGGAACACCGAGGGTCTATGAAAAGCATGCTGCTACGGACAATACCCTGGAAGGTTCAAACTATCGTAGATCTAATCTGAACCTGACCAAGGTTATTACATCCGGTGATGCTGATGCCCTCTTCACTTACACTGCAACGGTTAATGATTCTTATTCAACAGACGGCTATGTGTGGTTCTCTGTTTGGGATCCTGCTGTGAACGGTCTGACCTTTGATGCGGAAGTAACCGGTGCTACCAAGGAAACCAAGACTATTCCTGCAGATGCTACCATGAACGATGACGGTACATGTACATTCCCGGTTGAAAACCCGAGAACACATGTGATCACCAATGAAACATATCCGGTTGCAGGTGACGGGAAGTACTATACCGGTTACTACTATGCGACAAACGGTGCGACAATCACTTTGAAGATCAAGGCAACATGGAACGTCCGCTTCCTGAACCTGTATCATGGCTCTACATATAGCTTTGAAGAAACAGGCATGCCGGGCAACTTTGAATTCCAGAGTGTTGAAGCAAGCACACAGTGGAACTTCATGCATCAAGACAACGCAGACTGGTATGAAATTGTTGAAGGAAACGCAAATGGTAAGATCACAGGAACGATAACAGAACCGAACAACAATTATACGGTCAAGTATACCAATAAACCGAAACAGGAATTCTACATCTATCACTCTGGTGTTGCGACAGACGGTAATCTGGAAGTCATTCCGATGACAGCAGTCAACACAGATGGGACATATGACCTGTACGCAAAGACAACGGCAGGAACTCTCTACGGTGGTTATTATCTCGATTACGCCGGTAAGGGTGACTATGCGGATGATGGTATCAAGGGAACGACCGGCGTTGCCTACACAGGTATGAACTATGAGTGGTCAAATCCGCAGACTGTGGACGGAAGCGCGATGAAGCCTGTAGCCGGCGAGACCTATTATATTAAAGAAGTTCCGACATACTATCTGAGAAACTATCATCAGATCACTTATAATAAGACCACCCTCAAACTGACAGGTCTCTATCTTATGTCCGCGATTGATGATACAAACTATAACGAGACCGGATTCCTGCTGCAGACAACAGATGGCAAGGAAGCAACGGTTGTACAGACCTTCTCGATTACCAATGCATCAGGTAAAACTGTCGTGCTGAAAGCCAATACGATCTTCAAGAGTCTCGGTATCACTGAAGACGGTGAGTATCTGACATACTGGAACGCGACCGGAAGCAGTTACTTCGCTGCGAATACAACATTCACAGTCAAGCCATACTGGAAGACACCTGACGGAATCCTCGTAAAGGGAACAAGTACACGTACGATCGAGATTGTTGATCTTACAAAGAGTGGTATTTCCAAGATTGATGAATAGAAACATGGCAAAGAAAGCATATAACGGGCCAAAAATTTTCGAGGTTGACCCTACAGCTGATCCCGGTATCGTTCTGCCCCCTTCTCAGGGCACAAGCGGTGAGGACCCTCAGTTCACATGGGATCCTGCTATTGATCAAAATAGTATTGATATGTTCTGGTTAAACCATGACGAAATAGATCTTGCAGAGATGGATACAGACCACGATCTGTATATCTCTAAAGCGGAATTCGACGCATGGTTTGCCAGCATCGGCGGCAACTGGTAAGAGTCAGGCAAACAACGAGTAACAGAAAAGAGGTTATTGCAGTCAAAAGATTGCTATAACCTCTTTCTTTCTATTTATGCTCGAAAATAGATAATTATATGATTGTGCTATTGGAAATGCATTATCAAATCTTATTATTTTACTGACATTGCAAAAAAAGAATGATATACTCATTCTGTACGAGTGTACGTAATTCTTTTTGCATCTTTTCATGTGCAGAAAGCATGGCATAGGAGGACAGGATATGAACAAAAAAGCATTATCTGTTATTCTGTCAGCATTGATGAGTGTCAGTGTGCTGCAGACACCAGTGTTTGCGATGGGAGAAGAACCCGAAGCTGATGGTCAGGAAGTAACAGAAGTACAGGAAAACCAAACAACTGAAGAAGAAACTGAAGAAACACAGGAACCTGAAGAAGAGGATGAGAACCTCGAAGAACCTGTGGAAGTAACAGAAGAAACACCGGAAGTGACGGAAGAACCGGAGGAGACAGAGACTCCTGCAGTTACGGAAGTCCCTGAAGAAACAGAAGAGCCGGAAGAAACTGAAGTTCCCGAAGTTACTGAGCCTGAAGAGACCGAAGAACCAGAAGAAGATCCCACGGAGAGCGAGGAACTTTTGGATGCTGAGGAAGAGTCAGAAGAAGACGTCGTGCTTGCGGAAACCCCTGAAGAAGAGCCGGAAGTCACACTGATCACACCGGAGCCGGTGACCTACAATGGTGTAACCGTAACGGTCAGCTACCTCTCTGATACTTTTGGTGGTAAAGAAGTCACAATGGTCGTCGGAGAGCCGGGTGAAACAGAAAGGGAAGCTCTGGAAGCCCTTGGAAGTTCTTTCAAAGCGGTCGATATCACATTCATTGACGAAGAAGGCAATCCTGTCCAGCCTGAAGAAGGAAAGAATGTATCAGTATCGCTTGCAGCAGATGGCATGGATGCGGCAGGTTATTACGAAGCAGTCCATGTAGACGGCGAAGGGAATATCGTATCACTCACTGCCAATGCAGATGTGGCAGACACATTCACAGAAAAAGTAAAGATCGGTGAAGCAGTAAAAACGATTGAAGTCCCGGCAGAGACAGAGACTGTCGAAGTACAGGATTATAAAGAAGAGACATATACGGAGTTTGAACTGAAAGAACAGACGGTCGAAATACCGGCAGTCATTTCCTATCGGTATGTACGTAAGAGCAGAGAAGTAGAAGTAACGCAGAACAAATGGGGATTCTTCAATTTTGGAGGATCCAAACAGCCTCAGACACGCACAGAGTACTACTATGAGAAAGAACCGTATGTAGTAAGAGAAGCGTACACGTATTCGACGTGGAAAAGAGTGCCTGTGCAGAAGACAAGGACAGTCCCTGCCGGAACCCATACAGAGACAAGAGTCGTAACAGAAGCCTATTCTTACGAAGTGACAGAAGATGTCTACGAAGATGTAACGCTCTACAATGTTGAAACATCCTTCAGCGCAGAGTCATTCTCTGTTTATGCAATCGTAGCAGTCGGCACAGATGGCAGTATCGATTTCGATGAGACGTTCGGCGCAGATCATATCACAGTCAATGCTCCGGCAGGAGCCTTCGAAGAAGGCACTGTCATGAAGATCGAGACAGTGGATGATCCGGATGTATTGGCTAATGCCCTGAAAGCACTTGGAGATCACACATATAGTATCTATGGTATCGATATCAGCTTCTGGCAGGGTGATCAGGAAGTAGAACCTCAGAAGCCTGTAAAGGTAACCTGGACATCAGAGTACATCAACGCAGGAGATACGGTAGTACATATCAATGATGACGGAACAGCAGAAACAGTAGCTGCAGTTGTACAGGACAATAAGACAGTATTCACAACTGATAAGTTCTCGACATATACAACGACGAGACTGGATTCGATTGACTTTACACAAAGTTATGCCAATGCGATCAAGTTCGATCCGGATACACTTGTATATACGGGGACGATGGCTTCAGGTCTTCTGGCAGATACACATCCGGAATTTGACGGATATACTTATGTCAATGCTACATATCAGAAAGCCGGTCAACAGCCGAGCAGCGACCATGTTGTATACCTCGGCGCATTCATTTACCGTGAGTTCGATGATGAAGGACAGCAGATCGGTGATGATAAGACGTATGTCTACTACCGTACAGAGACTACACAGGACAATGACCTGATCGTTAAGTTAGCCGATGATGAAACAATCTATCTGCATTATGAACCAACACCGTTGGCAATTACTTACAATGTTGAATACAATGGAACAACATATCATATGGCAGACGAGAGTGAAGTTGCGGCACTGCAGGCAGCTTTAGGTGATGATGCGGACCAGCTGGTATTCAGCGGGCCGACATCCGTCAAATCGAATGTTACATATACGGAAGCGGTTGAAGTTGAGATTCCTCGAGGCTATTCTGCACAGCTGAGATACGGCAGCACTAATCAAACGCCTCAGCTGGGTGTTGAACCGTCCTACAGTATAAACAATGAACATAAGATCATCAGTAGAAATGGTAATCCGCTCGATCTTGACTATAAATATGACATCAGAACAAGTACAGCTCAAACGGTTACACTGACGCTGACAAAGCGTACAAGTTTCACGTTTGACGCTAGTTATTTCCTGCGAACGGTATATACAGGCGGTTATTACAACAACCAGGATGCAAACTACGGTGACTACAGGATCTCCAATACACTCGGTGCCCGTATCTACGGTGACGGCACATTGGGAACCAGCGGAACAAACAAAGGTAAGAAGAACTTCACTACTGATAATGTGAGTTGGACTTTCACAACGCAGAACAAGAAGGATAGCGGTAAGAACCAGTCCGGTGACCAGTGGATGGTTGACGCATTGGAAATCAACGGAACAACAATTGAAATCCCCTATGCGAATCCAGGTGATTCCTTGCCTGTCAGTAAGACAACGACACTGCCAAGCGGAACAGTTATCACAGTATCACTGACAAACATTGTCAACCAAAGTGACAACTATACGGGAGCTACCCGTACGAACTACCGCAGAACGTACACAATCACAGCAACGAACTGTTATGAAGACCTTGTAATTACCGGTGGTAATATCGTTGATATTGATGTTTCTACCGAAATTATTGCGGAAGTTCTGGAAAACGTGACTTATGCATTCAATGGATATTCCACTAGTGATAGGGCTTATTCCGGAACAGGTTTGGAATGGCAGACGTGGGGTGTCGGTGAGCCAATCGCCGTAGGAACCAACCAGTCCGTTTCAGGTGGTCGTAACTGGAACATGTATGGCTTCAACCAGACAAACAACAACGCAATGCGGTTCCAGATTCCGACAGGATACTACAATCCTGAGATTGCGTTTGTTTCTACTACCGGAACAGATTTAATAGGCAATGTCCAGCTGGGCAACGGTTTGAGTAGAGGCGCAAAGACAAATGATTACTACCCGATTACAGGTAATCCGACAGGTGGGTACTATTACTTCAGAATCACAGACTATACTGCCAACAATAACAATGTTGCACTGCTGAGAATCCGTGCGAGCCTGATGCGCTATGGTGTCAGCTACGCTAAAGGAACTATCCCTGTTGACGCAACGATTCCTGAATACGATTACGGCGGATACTACGGTGATGGTACACTGCAGGGCTACAACGTTGAAGACAACACATATGTTGTTATCAACAAGTCTGCACCAACAGCTGAGGGATATGTCTTCCAGTACTATACGATTGATGGTGCACCCAGCACTCAGCACTATGCCCCCAGCCAGAAAGTTCCTCTGGAAGATGTAGCACAGTACGGAGTGTATGATGCTAGTAAGCAGGAATATGTCATTCCGCTCGTAGCACATTGGGAGAAGAAGACAGAAGAATCGCCAATCAATGTCACAGCACATGTTATTCTGGACGATGTCCCTCTGCATGACTATACGACAGTTGTTCCGAAAGGTTCCTCCATCTATATTGACATTGACTCTGAGACAATGACAGAGATCATGAACGACTATAACTGGCAGCTGTTCTATGACGAAACAGGTTCCAGTCCGTTCATTGAAGATGTCGATGAGACAAACAACGAAGTAACGCTCCATCTGTACAGTAAGTTCTATGTCTATCATTCCAGTACCGGTGTTCTGGAATTGCATACAACGAAAGAGTGCGAGGTCAATAACAACGGTACATTGTCCATCGGCAAACTGGATATTACGAAATATACAAATTCCGGGTCTCTGTACGGCGGATACTATATGGATTATCAAGGAGCGCATGAAGGCAATACAGCATCAGGTACGAACCTGGTCAAGGCCGCAGCGGATTACAACAATAACTACGGTACATTGACAACCTCTGAGATCCAGGCTCTGTCCAACAAGAGTGGTGTTGTAATCGATACAGTAGGAACTCCTTACAGTCCTAATACCACAGCTGCACATGTTGGCTGGTGGAACATCAGCAACGCATTTACAGCTGCACTGACAATACCAGATACCACATGGTACAGCGATCGTGGATCAAAGGATACTGCAGTTCTGCAGTCCGGCGGTAAAGGTACAGAAGTTACAGTTGCAAGAGCAGGTATCTATTACCTGAAGGAAGTACCTGCAGAGAGTTATCTGAGAAATTATCACCAGATTATTTACAACAAGACTTCTCTAGAACTGACAGGTCTTTACCTCTTTACTGCAATCGATGATACGAATTATAATGAAAACGGTTTTACACTGAAGTCTACAGATGGTAAGACAGCAACAGTAGTGAAGACATTTACAATCACCAACGCTTCAGGTAAATCCGTCGTTCTGAAACCGACTACGATTTTCAAGAATAATGAACTGACTGGTGACGGATATCTTGGATACTGGGATGTTACAGGTTCGAGTTATTATGCTACAGGATCATTTACGATATTGCCTTATTGGGAAACACCAGATACAATTAAGGTTGATGGAATCAGCACCAGAAAGGTAACGATCTCCAGTATGACCAAATCTGGAGTTACCAAGACTGATGAATAGGAGGGATAGAAACATGGCAAAGAAAGCATATAGCAGTCCAATATTCTTCGGGATTACCCCGGGAGACGATCCTGGTATCGTTTTACCCCCTTCTCAGGGCACAAGTGGATATGATTCACCGTATACATTTGAGGGAATTGATGAAACTACGCTTGATTTGATTGATCTATGGTGTGATGATATAGATCTTAAGGACATGGATACAAACGGCAATTATGTTATTACTGCTGCAGAGTTTCAAGCGTGGTGGGATAGCCAGGAAAAGAAACCCTGGTAATCATCATCAGATTATTATAAAACTACGTGGAGGAGTCACACACTCCTCCACGTATTCTATTTAGGGAGTACTAATGTCACAGGAAGAGAAAGTATATAGTCTGGAGCTAGACGGATACGTAATCCATTATTCTTTTCTTTTTCCCGGGACATACAAATTGTTTGGTAAATACATCCGTGAGTGTGAAGGTCCTTGTGATATCCGAATGACGCATGAATTGCTGGAGGAATGCCGGTGGATTGTTGCCGAAGAAGTGCCGGATGAGTATCTGGAATTCCATGCATTGATGCTGGTGACGGCGAAATACCTCCTCTCTGCTGACAGGGCGATCATACATGGCGTTTCTTTCATCTGGAAAGAGAAAGCCTGGATCATTACCGCACCGAGCGGTACTGGTAAGACAACTCAGTACCGGAACTGGCGCAGTTTGCTGGGGAAAGGGATTCAGGTGATCAACGGGGATAAATCGGTGCTCTCCTTCAGCGATGACGGCCGTGTCTTCGTATCTTCTTCTCCGTGGCAGGGGAAGGAGCGATACGGACGTCCCGGTTTCTCCGCAGAGCTTGGCGGGATCATTCTGCTTGAGAAAGGCGATCATAACGAAATCCGGCAGCTGACCGCAAAAGAAGCAGTACGGTCTCTGTTTGTTGAGTTTATCTCAATCCCTGACACACCGGAACAAATACGGATCCTCGGGAATATCCTGGAGAGAATTCTGGATCGTACTCCGGTCTGGAAACTGACCAATCTCGGTGATCTGGACTCGGCAAAGCTGACAAAAGATACGCTCTCTGCGTACCTGGAGGTACAACATGGGTAAAATGAAGTTTAAGGACGGAATAATACTTCTCCATATCCATGACGCATATCTGGTAGTCAGTGATAAAGAAGCAAGAAAGACAACCCCCTATATCCGGGAGATCAATGATACTGCCGCGATGATCTGGCAGCTGCTGGAACAGGGATACAACGTGGAGGAGATCACGGACCATATGATGAAAGAATACGATATCGAAGAGAGATCCCGGTTGGAGGAAGATCTTCGTATCTATATCCGTGAAATGAAAGAAAATGGGTATCTGATCGAGGTGAAGAATGATGATCTATAAAACTTGTCCGGGTATCATCCTGACATCGATCGGTGAACAGGAATATCTTGTTACAGCGAAGAACAGGATACAGTTGAATGATACTGCTGCCTTCTACTGGAAGTGTTTGTCTGAAGGGGCGGATATAAATAAATTGAAAGAAGCTGTCAGGTGTGAGTATGATCTTGAAGACAGTGAAGAGCTGGAACAGGAAATACAGGGACTGATACAAGAATTATTGGAAGGACAGCTTATACAGGAAATTACCAAGTAGTATGGAAATGATCGAAGAACAGTTTCTGTACGCATTCAAGTGTGCAGTATACGGCATCAGTACAGATTGGGATGATGAGAGGGAGATATCTTTCTGGCATCAGCTTTTCAGTATGGCCGAGAAACATGCTGTTCTTCCGATGATCTATGAAGCAGTGTACAATACTGCATCTTTCCGGCGGATGAATGATGACTATCAGAAGAGGATTCAGTCCCAAGCTACGGCGATCACTCTTACACAGGCACAGAGGACTGCGAATTTTCTTGATCTGTATCAGTACTTGAACCGGAAAGGTCTATATCCTGTGGTCGTCAAGGGAATCACCAGCCGGAGTCTGTATCCGCAGCCGGAACAGCGTCCCTCCACGGATGAAGATCTGCTGATCCCGGAAGAACAATATCCAGCATATCATCAGGCATTACAGGAATACGGGCTGAAGACTGTCGGTAATGATACCGATCTTTCGGAAGTTTCCTATAAATCCCAACATCTGTATATTGAACTACATAAGAAGCTGTTTCCGCCGGAATCCACCGCATATGGAGATCTGAACCGGTATTTCAACAACGCCGAAGAACATAAGCTCATGATGGAAATCTATGGAGTACCTGTATATACCATGGATCATACGCATCACATGCTGTATCTGATCCTGCATCTGTACAAGCATTTTCTTAACTGTGGAATAGGGATCCGCCAGATCAGTGATATCCTCCTGTACTCTGTACGGAATCAGGACAGGATCGACTGGGATTGGGTCGCTGAGAAATGCCGGGAGGTCAATGCATTTTACTTCACCGGTACACTGTATAAGATCGGGGAGAAATACCTGTGTGATACATTCCCTGCAGATCTCTCTGCGATCTGGGGAACTGCCCAGTGTGATGAAACAGCCATGCTTAAGGATGTCCTGGAAGGCGGAATGTACGGTACATCCAGTTCTGACCGTGTACATGCCGGGAATATGACACTGCGCACTGTGGAAGCCGAAAGAACCGGGAAGAAACATCCCCTGAGAACCATTCTTTTCCCGTCGTATGACTATATGAAGCACCGGTATACCTACGTACAGAAAATGCCGTTCCTTTTACCGGTGAGCTGGATCCAGAGACTATGGACTTATGGTACAAACAGTCTTCTGCACAAGAAAAAAGGGGACGACGGTCTTGAAGCAATGCGGATCGGCAGCCGGCGTGTGGAATTGTTAAGACAGTATCGTATTCTTAAGGATACAGGAAAGAAATAAGTATTCAGATGCGTACAGGAACAGAGTGTCATATAATGACGATATAAAACAGAAGATCTATGCCGGTATACGGCAGGGAGGAAGATATGAAACTGAAAAAAAGCGCGCTGGCGGTACTACTGCTGATTGCTGCACTGATCATCTTTGCGGTGATTTATTTTTCCCGTCCCAAGAATACAGAGGCACCGGAAACTCCAAAGCCAACAGCCGAAGTGACAGAAAGCACAAATCCTGAGACGACGGAACCGGCCGTGACGGCAACTTCAACACCGGAAACACAACAGCCTGTTGCACAGCCGACAGAAACCACACAACAGGAAGAAACTACTGCTGAACCGACACCGACAGAAGACACATCCTCCGTACATGTGACCGATAACGGAGATGTTGTGATTGAATTACAGGAAGAAGAAGAGACATTCGGAGAATAAACCGTTCGGAATCATACACGATTGTCTGCAGAATGATACGCCAAATCACACTTTCTGCGATCAAAGAACAGAATTATCCGGCAGATCATGAATTATACTTATTCAAAGGATACTGTTATCAGCTGATTCCGGCTTCATGTATCCTTTTTGAAAAAGCGTATAGGAGAATAACAGGCCAATCTGATGGTATACTATCAATGGTAGGAAAGATATAGGAAATGAGAATACTTCGCATACTGATATTAATCGTATTTCTGATAACTGCAGGTTTTTTCGGTGTGAACGAAATGCGGTATCTTTCCGATCTGGATGATGAACCTCCGCTGATTACAGCCAACAGTGAGGAAATCACCCTCAGTGTTACGGCAGATGATGCTGAATATCTCTCCGGTGTGAATGCTTCCGATGGCAGAGATGGTGATGTTACAGATTCCCTGGTTATTGCCGGTAAGTCCAACTTCATCGAAGAAGGTCTGATCCGGGTGGATTACGCAGCCTTTGATTCCCACAACAATGTAGGAACCTACAGCCGGATGGTACGCTATTCCGATTATGTCTCTCCAAAATTTGTGTTGGAGGAACCTTTCATGCTCAGGAAAAGTACATCTTATGACTTTGATTTTATCAAGGCTACAGATGTCATCGACGGGGAGATCTCCAATAAGGTCAAGGTTCTCTATTCCAACCTGTATTCGGCTGTGACGGATGCTCCAATCACTCTGGAAGCGACCAACAGTGTCGGAGATATTGAAAAGCTTGAGCTCAATGTCCGGATCCTGACACCGCAGGAGTACGCTCTGTACCGTCCTGCCCTTTGGGGATATGTTGTGTATACTACGGTCGGTGAGAGGATCGAACCCTGGTATAGTGTCGCCGGAGTCTGGCAGAACGGAAACTATTACGCATTTGAAGAAACCGACTTTGATTACGAGAATATAGCGATTGATTCATCCCTGGTGGACTATGATACACCAGGTGTATATGAGATTATTTATTATCTGAATTCTCCTGACCAGAAGAAGTATTCAACCGGGGAAATGATTCAGTATGTGGTTGTGAGGGATGAGTAATATGTCTGAGAAGAGAACAATGGACATCTTTGACAGAATCGAACCCTACAGCCTTCTTTCAGATTTAATGAAGAGTCTCTGGGCGATTCTTGCCGGTGCTTTGGCTGCCGCGATGATCACGGTCATGTTGATCCGGTCGAATACTGTCCGCATGTATACCACCAGCGCGACCTTTGCGGTCATGTCAAAGACGACTTCCACTTATGCATATAACAATCTAAATGCGGCGAAATCCGTTGCCACAAGTTTTACCAGCATCCTGAACAGTGACATCATGAAAAAACGTGTCTGCGAGGATGTCGGACTAACTACTTTTGATGCTTCAGCACAAGCTTCGGTGATCAATGAAACCAATCTGCTGGTACTGACAGTCACCAGTGATTCCCCGCAGAAAACCTACCGGATCATCCGTTCCATCATGAAGAATTATCCGTCCCTGACCCAGTATATTGGTACGAATATGGTTATGGAGGTACTTGCCCAGCCGAAAGTACCGCAGCGCAGTATCACTGTAGATACTGCCGTAACCAGGGCACGGAAGATCTTTGTCTATGCATTCATTGCTCTGACGGCTTTGTTTGCCTGGCTCTCGATCCGCCATGATACGATCAAGACGGAGAGAGATCTGAAGGAGAAGCTGGATGCGACGGCACTAGGTGCGATTGAACATGAAGTCTCCCGTAAGACGAGAAAAGACAAGGCAAGAAGCTATGTTCTGGTCTCAGATGTAACTGCAAGTTTCTCTTATGTGGAGAAGTATAAGAAGCTTGTGGCAAATGTGATCAAGTCCGCTGAACGTCATCATGCCAAGATCATTATGATCAGCAGTGTTGAGGAACATGAAGGCAAGTCCACTGTCGCTGCCAATCTTGCGCTGACGATGCAGGCACAGCATCACAAGGTCCTGCTGGTCGACTGCGATATGCGCCGTCCTTCCCAGGCGAAGATTTTCGGTATGGAAGTGAAGGAAGGAACTGACTTGATGGATGTTCTGCGCGGAGATACCGAACTGACATCGAAACTACTTTACCGGGAAAAGAATACCCGTCTGCCGATGGTCCTGTGCGGCAAAGGCACGAAGGATTCTACGGAATACCTGAAGGATGGTACGTTTGCGGCATTGATGGAGGGTCTTCGCAGTGCGGCAGATTATATCATTCTGGATACACCGCCGATGTCCCTGATGGCAGATGCCGAAGCAATCGCCAACTGTGCTGACATGAGTATCCTGGTCGTTCAGTACAACCGTACCCTTTCTGCTGAAGTCAATGACGCGATAGATGAACTAAAGAAGTGCAAGGCACATATGTCCGGATGTATTCTCAATGATGTCAGGATCCTCCCGGGTACAGACAGGCTGACCGTCAGCACCCGCTATGGCTACGGCAACTACGGGAGATACGGACGCTACGGCAAGTATGGCAAGTACGGTAAGTACGGACACTATGCCGAACGGAAGATCCCAACGACAGCAGAAACAGAAGAAACCAAAGTTGATGATCACCAGGAAGAAGAAATCAGCGAAACACAGACAACTACTGAGGAAGAAGAATGAGCACAACAAACACGGAACCGGAAAAACTGGATATAACACAATTTATTGACAGTTTTCTGAATGCACTGAAACGCACATGGGTCATTGTACTGATACTGACCCTGGCTTTTGGCGCGTTTGAATGGTACCGCGTGAGAAATACCTATGTTCCTGTATACAGAGCTGAAGCGACCGTTGCGGTTTATGCCGGAAGTGACAGCACTAATGCGGATTCCCGCTCTGCCCAGCAGCTGGGCACGGTATTTCCGTATATCCTTACCAGCGGTGTTCTGCGTGATGTCATCATGGCAGACCTCGGAGTTACTTCTCTTCCGGGAACGATAAACGTTACCAATATTGAGGGGACCAACCTCCTCACCATCAGTGTCAGCACCCGCAATCCTGAGACAGCGTATAACGAATTACTGTCGGTGATCCGTAACTATTCCAAGGTTGCTGAATATGTTGTCGGCACTACATATATGGAGATCGTGGATGACAGCGGTATTCCCAGTGACAGCGGCAGAGCAGTCGCTGTACGCAGCCGGGTCATACGCGGCGCTTTGCTTGGCATCATTCTCGGACTATTGATCACAGTAATCCGCATGTTCATGTTCCGCACGGTACATTCCGCCAGGGATATCCAGAATCTGAGTAATATTGAATGTCTGGGTACGCTGCCGGTCTACCGTAAGAAGAAGAGAAAGAACACCGAGTCCAGTATCAATATTACGGAACATAACGTTCAGGAAAATTATCTGGAATCACTGCGTCTGATCCGTACCCGTATCCTGCGCCGATTGGAAGAAAACAAACATCAGGTCATCATGGTGACCAGTTCTGTCCCCGGTGAGGGAAAGACCACGATTGCCGCAAATCTTGCAATTTCCATGGCAGGCAAGAATAAACGGGTCATCCTGATTGACTGTGACTTGCGCAATCCCTCTTTGCAGAATATCTTCCGGACCGAGAAGGAACACCCGGGGATCGTGGATGTTTTGAAAGGTAAGGTCGCACTCAGCGAAGCAATCGTTAACTACGAGGATTACGGAGATGGTCTGATGATCCTGTTCGGTTCACCTGAGCACAACGCAGAGCCGGAAATGCTCGGCAGGGAAACCATGGGAAAACTAATCGAGGGTCTGAAGAATTTTGCAGATGTGATCATCCTCGATACACCTCCTTCAGCCATGCTGGTAGATGCGATGCTGGTATCCAAATATGTTGATGAAGCCCTGTATGTCATCATGTGTGACTACGCAAAGAAGAGTGTTGTGGTCAGCGGGATTCAGGAACTCAGTGATGCCGGTGTTGAAATCGGCGGCTTTATCCTGAACGGTGGAAAGAGTAGTGCTGCCAGCTATGGCTATCACTCTTACGGATATAACAGCCGCTATTATACGGAAAAAGAGGATCATACAAAATCCTGACAAAAAGAAAACGGTACAGTTCACAACTGCACCGTTTTGTTGGCAAAGCCATTAAAACCCCCAGATAGTCTGGGGGGTCCAAAAAGCTTTAGCGGAGAGATCATGAAAAAAAGCCTCCTGGCTTATAATTTCGTGTGTGGTCTGCGAAACTACAACGAAAGGAATAAGAGGAGGTTTTTA